>JBGTCF010000228.1:0-12183 GCA_041748975.1 Pyrinomonadaceae bacterium | reverse complement strand
CTGTTCAGTAATATGCTCGTCGCGGCCCGTGAACGATACAGGCTGGAAGGCGATGAACGAGATCTTTTTAGGATTCTCGAGAGCAAAGCGAATGATCGTGCCGACCTGGTCATTATTGACGCCGTTGACGAGCGTTGTAACTAGAATGATGTCAACGCCTGCCTCGTGCAGGTTGTTGATCGCACGCAGTTTGACGTCAAAAAGGTTGCCGATCTGGCGGTGCGAATTAGCATCGTTGCCAATACCGTCAAACTGTAAGTACACGAAACGAAGTCCGGCTTCGGCAGCCTCGCGGCAAAATTCTTTTGATTTGGCGAATTCAATTCCGTTGGTTGCGGCCTGGACCGAATTGTAGCCGACCTTGCGGGCGTAGCGAACGGCGTCAAGAAAGTAAGGTGATAAGGTCGGCTCTCCGCCCGAATATTGCACCGACATCTGTCTACGCGGCTTGATCTGAATGGCGTTGTCCAGGATCTCCGTGACATCTTCCATCGAGAGTTCATGCACGAAGCCAACCTGGTTCGCATCCATAAAGCACGGATCGCACATCATGTTGCAACGATTCGTCAGATCGACCGTTAAAACCGCACCGCGGCCGTATTTGATCGTCGACGTACCGTGATTGTGAAGCTTCTCATCGTTGTGTGAATCGATATCGCGACCGGGAAAAAGAGATTCGATATGCTGGAGAAATTTCGAGTCAATGGCCATCATGTCTTCGATGCGGCCGTGCTGCGGGCATTCTTTGATCATCCAGACCTGCCCGTCACGCTCAATGATCTCGGCCTTGATCTCGCCGACATTCTCATTAACCAACGTCGATACATCACGTTCGCCGCTCAGGATCTGCTCGCGGGCTTCGATCACGCATTGCGGGCAAAGCGAATCGGTCATTCGCGGAAAGCCTAGCGTTGGCTTGGTTTTCTGCCAGGATTTAAGGATAGGCTTATCCGACCATTTCGGCGTGAACGATGGATTTGGCTTAAACTGATTTATCGACCTAATGGCGTTAAAAGCGCCCTTGGCAACGTAAGTCAATCCTTTCTCAAAATGTTTTACAGGTCTCATGCTATTTACAATTCTCCAACTTTATATGTAGGCGGACAGAATTATGCCTCGCGAATCAAACCATTAGATGCAAACCTTGTGCCATAGTATCAAGCTTTTATAGATCCTTATTAACTGCTGTGTCTCGATGACTTACACCCAACAATTAGACTGTGAGGAGGCGGCCGCTCTGTTTCTATTTGACACATCTGAATAGAGGCATAGCCGTTTGGTGCTCTTTTGATACAGGCTTTCGAATGTAATTTCGATTATATTTGCACCTATTTATCCGATTATTCTGGTATCGTAAACATACGCTTAAACCTTACGCACTTTGCCTAAATCCCACAGCAGTAATTTGGCTAGAATTTGACCAAACGGTTAGAATAGGTATGATTTTTTCTGACCTTAAGAAAAATGTTTGTATAATGTTCACAGTTAAGCGCTTCTATCAGCTTTATAGTGAGCTATTTTCATGCAAGTTATTGTATTAATTATGGTTATTCTCGCTACAAAAGTGCTTTACTACATATCAATACTGTGATAACTTTTCAACACTTCAAAGACGGGCCAGCGTCAAGATTTATTACAGCCCAGGAAGTCGGAAGAGAAGTAGGCTTTTAAAAAAGGAAGCAAAGTTCTTGAAATAGTCTTATGTCCATACGCTTCGGAACGTCGGGTTGGAGGGCGATAATTGCTGACGACTTCACGTTCGCGAATGTTCGAAGGGTAACGGAAACGATCTGTAGATATTTGACAACTTCAAACTCCGGCTCTGGCGGAAAGCTGGTAATAGGACATGATTCCCGGTTTATGGGAGAGAAGTTCTCGGATGTTGCAGCCTCGATCGCATCCGAAATGGGCCTAACGGTGCTTTTGTGCACAGGACCTACGCCGACGCCGGCACTCTCTTTCGCTATTCGAAGCACAGGGTCTGATGGCGGCATGAATTTTACTGCTTCGCACAACCCGCCGGAATATCAGGGTATAAAGTTTTCGACGGCCAATGGAGCTCCGGCCTTGCCGGAGATTACACGGCAGATCGAGGAAGGCTTCGAGAGTGGAACCGCTGGCGAGTCGACAGATGGTGGTTCAGTTTCGGCCTTTGATGTCTGCCCTTCATACCTGGAAGACTTGAGAGCAAAGATCAGGCTGGACGTTATCGAAGCATCAGGCGGCCGTTACGCTTATGACCCACTATGGGGTACCGGACGAGGATACCTGGATCGGATACTTCGGGAAAGCGGTTTAGAAGTTGAAACCCTCCATGACTGGCGGGACGTGACATTCGGAGGCAGGTCCCCCGAGCCGGCTGAAGATCACCTCGACGAACTCAGGGAAACCGTAACCTCAAAGGGATTAACCCTGGGCCTTGCAACAGATGGTGACGGAGATCGATTTGGCGTTATCGACGCAAACGGTCAATTTATCACACCGAACCAACTCGTTGCGATATTGACAGATTACCTGGCAGAGAGCCGGGGTTGGACGAATGGAGTTGCCCGAAGTGTTGCAACGTCGCACCTTATCGACCGGGTTGCAAAAGAACGAGGCCTCAAGCTGCACGAAACTCCGGTCGGGTTTAAGTACATTGGCGAACTTATTGACAACGACGAGATCATATTGGGCGGCGAAGAATCCGCAGGCCTCTCGATCAGGGGGCACTATCCGGAAAAAGACGGCGTCCTTGCCTGCCTTTTGGCGGCCGAGGCCGTAGCAGCCCGAGGAGCGGGGTTGACAGAGCAACTCGACGATCTTTACAGACGCGTCGGGAAACTGGAATCGGGTCGGATCGGCGTCAAACTGACGCCAGAGGTCGCATCGAAGTTGAAAGATAAACTGGCTGCTGACCCAACAGAGATAGGCGGCAGAAGAATTGAAAGCATAAACAGGATGGACGGCGTCAAATTCCTGCTTAGCAATAACGCATGGATCTTGATGAGACCATCGGGGACCGAGCCACTAGTCAGAATTTACGCCGAAAGCGAAGATAGGAACGATTTGGAGGATCTCCTTGAACAAGGCCGCAAATACTTATTGGGATAGCCGGAGCGGCTCTCCGACACCACGAAGAGCTACTCGACGAAAGCCGGTGGCGAACGCGTCAAAACGCAAGTCCCCCTGGTGGCTGTCTATGTTGATCGTGGGTTCTATTTTCGCGATGTTATGCGTGTCGATCAACCTTCGTGCTTATTCCTCTATGCGAGCGGAGGTCGATCAGAATTCCCGATTATCTGTTGAGATACAGAACCTTATGGACGAGAATCTCACGCTTCAGGAAGAGATTCATTTGCTAAAGACCAACCCGGCCGTGATCCAACGTGAAGCACGGAAGATCGGAGTAGATCTTAGGCAAGAAAAAGTTTCCGGTGCCGGCAAACTAAACTAACGCGGAGAGTTCGTTCGCCAGCACACCACCCTGCCCTTCGACAATCTGCCTTTTGCCCCCTCTCCGCGAGTGCCCGCAGCAATGCCTCCGAATTTTGCGGCTCGAGTGTCCCGAACTCGAGCCGCACTTCTTCGTTTGTAGGTCGGTTAAATTGTCAAAGATCTGTCAGAGCGAACAAGTATTCCTAACCGCTCAACCGGCCTCAATGAAGGGCCCATGGTCTCGCAACTGACTTGATTTTGTTAATAATTAGTTGTTTAATTATTGCTTGCCCCGAAACCGGGAATCTTTGCCAGGGGGAGGTGAGAAAGTAAATGGCATATATTTCAGTTAACAATAACGAATCGATAGAATCGGCACTGCGGCGCTTCAAGCGTAAAGTGATAAGCGAAGAGATCATCAAGGATCTTAAGAAACACGCTCATTTCATCCCTCCGGGCCAGAAAGCCAAGCTTAAGTCAGTAAATGCGCGGAAGCGGAATCGTCGTAGGTTCCGACAGCAGCGTCCAATGAATGCTGGGGCATCGAGGCCGCCGATGGGTGGACAAGGCAGGTAATTCAATACGCAGTTTAAAAAGTGAAAAGGTGAAAAAGAGCGAAAGCCTTTGACCCTTTTCACTTTTTCTTTTTCGATATGACATCTGGTAGACCACGAATTCTGATTACCAACGACGACGGTTACAACGCCGACGGCATCAAGGCCCTGGAAGAAGGGCTCAAAGAGATCGGCGATGTTTACGTCGTAGCGCCCGAGGCCGAAATGAGCGGTGCTTCTCACAGCCTGACGCTTTCGCGCCCGCTGCGGATCAGGCAGATCGACGAAAGCCATTGGGCTGTCGATGGCACGCCGACCGACTGCGTCACTCTGGCACTTAACCGCATTCTTCCAGCAGAACTTAGACCGCATATTTGCTGTTCGGGCATCAATCACGGAGCCAACCTTGGCGACGATGCAACCTATTCAGGCACCGTAGCCGGAGCCCTTGAATCGACGATCCTGGGAGTTCCGGGATTGGCATTCAGCCTTGCAGCTTATCGCGAACATGATTTTGACCAGTCGGTTAAAGTCGCCGCGGAGATCACCCAAAAGGCACTATCCGAGGGTCTACCGGTTTGGACGCTCCTGAATGTCAATATTCCCAAAGGCATCCCGGCCGGTATCCGTATCACCAAGCAGGGTTTCAAAAGTGCTCGTCCGGTCATTAGTGAGCACATTGATCCCCGCGGCAAGCTTTACTATTGGATCGGCGAGGTCCGCGAGGGTTTCCGAGCCGAGGGCGGTACAGATTTCGAAGCGATCGACGAAGGGTACGTCTCAGTTACACCGATGCGAAGCGATCTCACAAGTCACAGCGGACTGAAAAGGCTCGAAAGCTGGAACACAGAGAAATGAACGCCTCGACAACCCGGCCGATTCTGACAGACGAAATGGCGATGCAGCGGCTCCGCATGGTCGAACGCCTTCGCGACCATTACAAGATCAGGGATGAGCGCGTGCTCGACGTGATGTCTCAACTGCCGAGACACAGGTTTGTTCCCGAGGCGATAAAGTCGCAATCGTACAATGATAATGCCCTGCCCATCTCTGGCGGGCAGACGATCTCGCAGCCATACATCGTGGCCCGAATGACGGAATTGCTCGAATTGAACGGCTCCGAAAAGGTACTTGAGATCGGCGCCGGTTCGGGTTATCAAACAGCAGTGCTCGCGTCGCTGGCTCGCAAGGTTTTCTCGATCGAGCGCCTCTCGGCACTGGCTAACGAGGCGGATCGACGGCTGAAGTCGCTGGGCTTTCGGAACTATACACTCAAGGTCGCCGATGGAACGGAAGGTTGGGACGCATACATGCCTTACGATGCGATCCTTGTCGCGGCGGGCGGGCCACAAGTGCCTGAGCCGCTTGTGTCTCAACTTAAGATCGGCGGCCGAATGGTCGTCCCACTTGGCGAAGACCAGCGAAAACAGATCCTGTATCGTGTGACTAGAACGGACGCCGGCTATACGACCGAAAACTTTGGGCCATGTGCCTTCGTACCGCTTATCGGCGAGCATGGCTGGTGAACATCGCATACTTTAGAATCCATCTCAACTAATAACGTGTCCTTTTTTAAAAAAATATTCGAGTATCTTAGACGTCTCAAAACCTGGGTCGAAAGTTATGCAGAAAAGCCGCATGCTCAATGGGCCCTGTTCTTGATTGCCTTTGCGGAATCGTCGTTTTTCCCTATTCCGCCCGATGTGCTGCTGATCGCGATGGCTGTCTCAGTTCCAGCCAAGGCGCTTAGATATGCGGTTATCTGTTCGGCCGGTTCGGTACTAGGCGGAGTATTTGGGTATTTTATCGGGTGGGCATTTTTCGAAGCCGCCGGCCAGCCAATACTCCAGTTCTACGGAGCAATGGGACATTATGAGACCGTACAGGGTCTTTACAATGAGCATGCCTTTTGGTCGATCCTGGCTGCTGCGTTTACGCCGATACCTTATAAGGTCTTCACGATCGCCGCCGGTGCGTTCGAAATTCCGCTGACGACACTTGTCGCCGCATCGGTCATTGGACGTTCTGCAAGATTCTTTCTCGTCGCGGGTCTTTTTTACTTTTTCGGAGCACCGATCAAGAAGTTCATCGACAAATACTTCGAGATACTGACCGTCGTTTTTCTAGTTCTGCTGATCGGCGGATTCGTCGTTATCAGGGTGTTCCTAAAATGACCCGACACCGTTCTCAGACCGGCGGAAAGGGAAGGAACATCGCCTGTCGGCTAGAGTTAGGAAGAAAGTTCGCGGCTATTGGTTTGCCGTTCTAGATCGGCGGCTACTGCTCGGATCTCGCCGTAGGTGTAGTCGTCGCCGAGGATCTCTTTTATCTGGCCGAGGCCGGTTAGCTCGTTGACACTGAGAAACGCCTGGCGTATCGGAGGGATCTTGTCGGGGGAAACGAGGTCCTCGACCTTTAGCTCGCCGGTGGTGATGTATCGCGACAGGTGGTTTTCGATCGTGCTGACGGCAAAAGACCGTTCGGCGGCTATATCGGGGATCGACTTTCCTGACCGGAACATTTGTAAGGAGATCGAATAGGTGTCATTACCGCTGCGATCGCGTTTGGTTCGCTGTTTGCGCTCGCGTTTTTGGACCTTTTGATCGATTCGGGTCTGTAGTCCCTTTCGCTTGCAGTAGTTTCGAATCTCCTTAAGAAAGTCCGCACCGTATTTTTCGAGCTTGAGGTCGCCTACCCCGGAAATCTTTCGCAGGTCGGAGAGCGTGAGCGGCAAAAACGTCGCCATCTCGATCAGCGTCGCGTCGGAAAAGATGACGTAGGGCGGAACGTTCTCGCCGCGTGCCAAGACGGCACGCACATTTCGCAGATCGTTGAATAGGTCGCTGTGATGTTCGAGGCCGGTGGTTTCGGCGTACTTGTATTTCTTTTCTTCCTTAATCCTTGCTTTGATAAGTTCGACGCCGATCCTGCCTCGCAGCACATCTTCGCTTTTTTCGGTCAGTGCGATCACGGGATATTGGCCCTCCGTTTGGGCCAGGTAGCCTTGCGATATGAGGTCTTTGAAATATTCGTACCAGTTGTTTTTCGAGATATCTGCACCGACTCCATAGGTTTTAAGATTTTTGTGTTCGTCGCGGATATTTTTTGCCTGCGATCCACGCAGAAAGTCGATCAGATAGCTCATCCCGAATCGCTCGCCGGTCCGCACAACGGCGCTCATTGCCTTCTGGGCTATGATCGTCCCATCAAATTTTTCGTAGGTTGTTGAACAATTGTCGCAGTTGCCGCAAGCGTCGACCGTTTCTTCGGAAAAGTAAATTAGTAGAAAGCGTCGGCGGCAAGTTCGGATCTCGCCGAATTTCCCCATCGTGTCGAGCTTTTTGAGCATGATCGCCGTCTGCTCGCGGTTGCCCTCGACAGCGGCAAATCCTTTTAGCTTGACGACATCGCCCCAACTGAAGAACAGAAGAGCGTCGCTTGGCAGGCCGTCGCGGCCCGCACGGCCCGTTTCCTGGTAATAACTCTCGATGTTCTTAGGCAGGTCCATGTGCACGACAAACCGCACGTTGGATTTGTCGATACCCATGCCAAAAGCGATCGTAGCGACAATGATCTTTGCCTCGTCTTTCAGAAAAAGCTCCTGATTTCGATCGCGGGTGGCCTTGTCCAGGCCCGCGTGATAGGGCAAGGCGTGAAATCCTTCGTCTTTCAGATCTGCGGCAAGCGCGTCGACGGAACTTCGACTAAGGCAATAGATGATACCGCTCTCATCGCGGCGTTTTTCGAGATAATCCAATAGCTGTGAGTACGAATTCCGCTTTGGTTCGACGGCGTAGTGGATATTTGGACGGTTAAAGCTGGAGACGAAAACAGATGCCTTCGGCACATTCAGCCGCTCGACGATGTCCTTTCGGACTAGCTTATCTGCAGTCGCGGTGAGAGCAATTACAGGGATCGTTGGGAAATCGGTCTTGAGCCTGCCTAGCCTGATATATTCCGGCCGGAAGTCGTGGCCCCAGCTCGATATGCAGTGGGCCTCGTCTATCGCAAATAGAGAGACTTTGATCGAGCTCAAAAAATCGATAAATTGATCGCCGCTTTGCAGCAGGCGTTCGGGGGCCACGTAGAGCAGCTTTAGCTTTCCGCTGCGAATGTCGCGAAATACCTCGACCTGCTGGGCTGCTGTCTGTGTGGAATTGAGAAATGCCGCTTCGATGCCGTTATTGCGAAGCGCATCGACCTGGTCTTTCATCAGGGCAATGAGCGGTGAAATTACCACGGTCAGCCCGTCGAGCATCAGGGCCGGGATCTGGTAACAAAGCGATTTGCCGCCGCCTGTCGGCATCAGTACGACACAATCCTTTCCCTGCAAAACGGTATCGATCACCGGCTCCTGATCCAGCCGAAATGAATCGAAGCCGAACTGATGCTTTAAGATCTCACGTGCTCGAGGGATGGTCATGAAATGAAATTTGTTTGAAATATTAATACAGATTGCCCGCGGCGCTCAAGCACTCTCGCCTGTAGCTTTTGTAATCTTTGCAGCGAGCTCTGGCACAAGAATCTTGGCGGCGTCGATCGCTCCTTTTATGTGCCGCTGGTGGGTAAAATGGCCGGCGACGTAAACGCCCGGTACGTTGGTTTCGAAAGTTTCGGGGTCGTAGATAGGTACCTCGCCGCCTTTGCCCGACTCGGTTTCGACGCCGAGGCTTTTGACCATAGTTAGGTCGGCGTCGGAGCCAATAAGTACAAAGACAACGTCGTTTGGGATCGATTGCGGCTCGCCTTCTTCACTTTCCATCCGAACCTCGTTCTCGCGGATCTCCAGCACCTTGCCGAGGAAAAATAGTTTAAGGCAATTATTCTTTAGTTCTTCTTGCAGCGGCTGTTTGACCCAGTATTTTATGCAGCCCTGCTTCGGATCGTCGTTTTCCCAATCGCTGCGAAAGATCGCAAGCGTCGTGTCGGCACCTTCTTCGGCAAGAAATAATGCAGCCTCGCCCGCAGAGTTGCCGCCGCCGACGATCAAAGCTCGTTTCTTGACCCACGGGTACGTCTCGCGAAAATGGACATGGACCTTCGGCAAGTCTTCGCCGGGGATGTTGAGCTTTCGGGGGAAGTCCATGGCACCGATGGCGAAGAGGATGTTTTTTGCGGAGTATTCCGATCTGTCGGTGACAACCTGAAACGTCTGACTCGCTAGCACAAGCCCGCGCGTTCGCAAGGGCGATCTGGGGTCGTCGAGGGATTCGCCCTTGCTTACGCGCGGGCTTGTGCTGTTTACACTCAGGACGCGTTCTTCGGTATTTATATTCAGCTCGTTTTCGAGAGCGAAGCGGACATAGTAAGAAAGCAACTCTTCGCGCGTCGGTTTTTCGCGGGCCGGCTTTAGCCCGCCGGGGATGATCTCAAGTTCGTTCACCGTCGAAAAGACTGTTAGGCCAACCGGATAGTTATACACCGAATTTCCGAGCAGGCCCTTTTCGATCACGAGGTATTTCAGACCATGCTGCTTGGCCTCGTAGGCGGCTGTAATGCCTGCAGGGCCGGCGCCGATGATCAGGAGGTCAAAAACGATACTCATAATCTGTTCAGAGACAGGCTTGCCCACCCTTTTTCATTTCGTTTTCTTTTCAATATTCGGATGGCGGGCAAGCCCGCCGCTGAACTGGTGAATTTTTAATCTATTTCTATCTCCCGAAGGGCCTCGGTAAATTTTTCGATCTGCACTTTTGTGGTCTCGAGATTCCGTTTTGATTCGAGATATTTCTCCCACTCGCCGGTGTATGTGAGAGCTTTAAGGACGTCCTCGTCGAGTGCGTGTGACATCAGAACGAGCAGGTCGCTGAGAGCCTCGTGGCCGTCGAGAAGAGAATGAATGATGGTGTATGCGAGCTTCGCATTCGGCAGATCAATGTCGTTTTCCATGAAACGCTGATTTTACCACGCCGAGCCCGCCTGCCGAACGTAGATCTCCGCGGTATCGGAATTCTTGCATCAGCGGGCCTGGATAAACGGCAGAGATTTCACCGTTACCGTCTGTTCACCCGCCAGTAGTTCGGTGCCCTCGGCGAGATAATCGTAACGCACGTATGCCAAGGCGATAAAGCGATTTAATTTTGGCGAGTAAGTCGGAGACGTGATGCGGCCAGCGTTTTTCCCATCTGCGGCGGCTAAATCAGTGTCGAGCCGAGAACCACCCCGGCCTGCGACCACCCATCCTTCGTAAGGAGGGGAGCTAAAGACCAACCCTGTCAGGCTCTTCGCAACGTGCCCGCGAAAATGAATCCGAGCAATTATCTCCTGACCTATATAACAGCCTTTTGTATAGGAGATAACCCCATCGAGGCCGAGTTCGGGGACGATGGTCGTTTCGTCCATATCGACGCCGTATTTTGGGATGCCGGATTCGATTCGGAGCGTTTCCCCGAGCTCGTTGCCTATCGATATGCAGCCAGGTTCACCAAGGATCTTTCGAAATGCCTCCTCGGACGCCGAAGGCACAAAGACGTCTGTCGTCCGCCCCTCGAACACCACTGGCTTATCTGAAGATACGCCCAAAACTAAGAGCGACAGAAGATCGTACTCTCCATACATCTGAAAATACTGATACTGATCCGAAAGATCTTCGACGTAGAAATCACCCGCGAACGTAAACCTGAAAAGGTTTTGATAGACCGTTTCCCGCGTCGCCTCTTCCGTCTCCATAAAAAACCTATCACCTTCCCTTAGAACCCGAACGACGGCAAGAAGGCGCCCTTGGGCATTGGGAAACGCGGCGAGCATTTCCTGCCCGTCCTCAAGCGTTTTCACGTCATTGGTTACCATCCCGTCAAGAAAAGCAACGGCTTCCTTTCCCCAAACGGCGATCAGGCCACGATCCTGTTCATAAAATCCGGGACCGCCCGAACGAATCTGTTCGTATGCATCACTTCTCATCTGGCTTGATTCTACGAGATCACGACCACTCAGACCAATCGCCAACGGCAGCGGAATGACATGTGAGTTTGAGTGCAATAAACTATACTGTATGACAAGGCGAACGAAGCTGTTCGAGAAGATCAAGAATAATCCGAACGACGTAACGTTTGCTCAGATCGAAACGTTGTTGACAGGAGAAGGGTTTTCACTCGATCGCATAACCGGAAGCCATCATATTTTTGTCCGAGGTGAAGTTACTTTCGTCATTCCCAGACACGGGAAACTAGTCAAGTCAGTCTGTACAAAACGAGTTATCGAACCACTACGCGAGGGATCTGAAAAATGAAAGAGGTTAAGTATCCATTTGTGATCTACCCTGCAAAAGAGGGCGGATATGTTGCCGAAGTCCCGGCGTTGAAAGGCTGTTTAGCCCAGGGAGAAACGCTTCAGGAAACGCTCGACGAGATCGCAGCCGTAACCAAACTGTGGATTGAAACCGCAAAGAGCCATGGCCAGAAACTGCCAAACGTGCAAAAAGAGATAACAAGAGTAAGAGAAAAACTGGCCGCATAGCCTGATCTGAATCGAATTTAGATGAACACAATAACAGAAGCATTAGTATTGGAATCGCTAAGTCAGATCATCGACCCGGATCTGCGAAAGGATATTGTCGCACTCGGGTTTATTCATAATCTTGTGATCTCGGGCGGCGACGTTTCGTTCACGATCATGCTCACGACACCGGCTTGTCCGGTCAAGGAGCAGATGGAAGCTCAGGCGATCGAGCTCGTTAGCGGCCTGGAGGGCGTGACAAACGTGAAGGTTACGATGGATGCCGAGGTGCCGCAGGGCCGCGGGATCAAGAACAATATTGCCATTCCCGGAGTGCGAAATATTATCGCGATCTCGTCCGGCAAGGGCGGTGTCGGCAAGTCCACTGTTGCCGTCAACCTGGCGGTCTCGCTCGCTAAAGACGGCGCCAAGGTCGGCATAATGGACGCGGATGTTTACGGCCCGAACGTGCCGATGATGCTCGGAACTGGTTATGACCAGCCGGAGATTTTTGAAGGCAAGCTCGTCCCGATCGAGGCCCACGGTGTCAAAATGATTTCGATGGCCGTGCTCGTTCCGCCCGACAAGCCGATGATCCTGCGCGGCCCGATGCTGCATGGCGTCGTCCGTCAGTTTCTGACCGATGTTAATTGGGGCGAGCTTGATTACCTGATCGTCGATATGCCTCCCGGGACCGGCGACGTCCAGCTCAGCCTTGCCCAGCTCGTGCCGGTACAGGGTGCCGTGCTTGTCACAACTCCGCAGGAAGTTTCGCTTT
>JBGTCF010000227.1:0-6922 GCA_041748975.1 Pyrinomonadaceae bacterium | reverse complement strand
TCTGTCGAAGTGCCTGAAGGTCGAGAACCTGTTGCACGAAAAGCAATCGCCGAACCTGTGTTTTTGTGCGGAGCTGAAACGAAAAAGGGAACGCCATGCTCGCGCCGGGTAAAAGGCAAGGTTCGGTGCTTTCAGCATTCCGGCATGCCGGCGATGCTTGCGGCAGACAAGTTAAGGATAGCTGAGGTACGTTAATTCAAATACAGAGAACTGAACGGAAGTAGACTATGAAACCCCTTGCCCCCAATACGATGATCCAAAACCGCTATCTGATCGTTCAGTCGATCGGAAAAGGCGGAATGGGTGATGTTTACCTCGCGGTCGATCAACGGTTGGGCAGTGCCGTTGCCTTAAAGAGGACCTTTTTCAGCGAAGATAGTGAGCTGGGAACGGCATTTGAACGCGAAGCTCGAATACTGGCCCGTCTTCGCCACCCGGTTCTCCCAAAGGTAATAGACCATTTTGCGGATAATAATGACCAGTTTCTGGTGATGGAGCATATATCCGGTGATGATCTGTCAAAACGCCTGGAAAATTCGAAAAAGTCGTTTCCACTTACGTGGGTGATGTTTTGGGCAGACCAGTTACTCGACGCCTTGAGCTATCTTCACACACATGAGCCGCCGATCATCCACCGCGATATCAAACCGCAGAACTTAAAATTAACGGATGAAAACCACATCGTTTTGCTTGATTTTGGCCTTTCGAAGGATTTCGATAGCAGCAAGCCAGGCGATGGAATGAATTCGGCAAGCGTGGCCGGCTATTCTCCGCACTTCGCGGCGATGGAACAGATCCGCGGAACCGGTACGGACGGGCGTAGTGACCTTTATTCGTTGTCGGCGACGCTTTACCAGTTAATCTCGAATGAGATCCCATGCGATGCGCTGACGCGGGCAGATGCGTTGTTGGGCGGAAAAGAAGACCCGATCATTCCTTTGAGTAAGGTCAATCCCGAAGTTCCCGAGGCCGTTTCGAATGTAATACTGAAGGGGATCGCGCTTCGTCAGGATGAGCGATTTGCGACGGCCGCCGAGATGCAGCGTACACTGCGGCGAGCATACAATCGGGGCGAGGTTGCTGCACAAATTCCGGTCGAGCAGACCGCACCTGCCAAGCAGGCAATTGCTTCGGTAACCGCCGCCCCTGCCCCAGCTGCCGTAGCCGATGCCACTCCGAATTTCGACGCCACATTAAAGATGGAAGATGTCGGAAGGGTTCCGGAGCCGAAGCAGGGGGATCTAAAAACCGCGAAAATGACTCAGTCGGATCTCGGCGGCGAAGGGAATTCGAAAGCCGGAACCGCAGCAGTTCCGCCTCCCGCACAGGAACTTCTTCATTCCGCAGCCGCCGGAGCCTCGGCTGGCCAGGGCGGAATTAGTGTTGCAACCAGAACATCATCCCCGGCAGCCAAGAAAACATCTAATTCCAAAGCAGGCTTGGTTGTTGCCGGCCTATTTGGGCTCCTGATCGTAGGAGCGCTCGCAGCCGGAGGCGGTTGGTATGCCCTTAATAACTTTAATACATCGGCTGAGCCGCAGCCTACACCGACGGTACAGGCAACGACCCCGGAGCCAGTCAGGGCCTCAGATCCCGAGGCGAATGTGGATTCTCCTGCCGGGTTAACCGATGCGAATTCAGCGCCTGCCAGCGACTCTTTACCGGCAAATGTCGAAAGCTCGCCTTCACCCGCTCCGAGCGGTTCAAAGCCTTCGGCTGGGACAAAGCCCGCTCCTCCGCGGACGGAGAAACCGCCGGCGCAAAAAGGCCCGGTCAAACCCAAACCGCGCGATGATCGAACGGTTATTCTACAGTGAGTAATTTGACCCTATGAGAAATAAGTATACGACGATCAGATTGGTCAGGTTCCTGGCCGCAATTTTAATATTAATGGTCCCTTTAGCTGTCGAAGCCCAGTCGAGGCGTGACCGAGATCGGGCTAAGGCATTTGAGGCACAGGCGGACAAGGCCTATACGGCGAAGAACTTTCGTGAAGCGGCGGATAAATACGGAGAGGCGATCGTTCTTGTTCCAACGAACCCAAATGCCCATTATCGGAAAGGATTTGCACACTTCAACCTAAAAGAGAACCAGAAAGCTATTGATGCTCTCACGATCGCTCTGACTCAAGGGTACAAACCGCTCGATATTTACCGTCTTCGTTATTACATTTATTTTCAGGAAAAGAATTTTGACGCCTCGTTAGCGGATATTGACAAGGGCCTTGTGTTGGCGCCAAATGACATCAATTTCCTTACAGCCCGCGGCGAAATTCTGATGGAGCGAAAGAGCTATCCGGATGCTTTGGTTGTATTCGAAAAGATCATTAAGGTGGCTCCGAACAGTGGGGACATTTACTACAACATGGCGAGAGTCCACTACGCCATGGGTAACCCGGTAAAGCAGGCAGAGGCTGCCCAGGCGGCTTTACTAAGAGGAACGCGTTTTCCCGGCGACGCCTTTTTTCTCTTGGGTGAGGCTAATCAAAAACAAAGAAAAGCGGCCGAGGCGATCGACGCTTATCATAAATCGATCAGGGTAAAACCCGATCTTTACCAGAACTATCGCAATCTCGCCAATGTCCTGTCCAGCGAGAACCGCTTGGATGACGCTATCAACGTTTTGAAAGATGGCCTAAAAGCCTTTCCAGCTGACGGTGGATTCTATACGGAACTCAGTTGGCTATATAGTCTTTCTGACCGTCCGGACGATGCTGTACAGGCGGCGAGGGCTGGAATCTCAATATTACCGAATGAATCGCTGGCCTATACCAATTTATGCCGTGCGTATAACGAAACGAAAAGTTACGATCTTGCTGTCGGCGCATGCAATTCTGCACTTCGGCTCAAACCCGGTGATGGCGAGACCCATTTCTACCTCGGCCGGGCGCTCAATTTGACCGGAAAGGCGGTCGAGGCGACGAAACAGTATCGTCTGGCTGTCACGGGCTTGGAGGAGCGTACTGCGAAAGCTCCCAATTCTTCTGATGGCTGGTATCTTCTCGGAAATGCTTATTTTGCAGACAATCAGCGTGACAAGGCGATCGCGGCATATCTTAAAGGCCTCGAGCTTAGCCCAAAATTAACGAAAGCAAGATATAACCTGGGGATAATCTACACATTGAAAAAAGATAAGCCCGGTGCGAGCGCTCAATACAACTTCCTCCAATCCTTAGATCCGAAACTCGCGGCGATGCTCAAATCTGAGATTGATAAGATATAGATACAGGGACTATCTAGGGAGTGCGGGTGGTTCGCTGGTACTTACGTTTACGCTTTGCAATTTCAAAACAACTCGCACACTTTCCGGCCGCTGCTCGATATTGGTAGGCACAAAAGGTGCGAACGCTGGGTCTGATTGTAAGGCCCGTTGAAGTTCCATTACAGCGGCACTGTCACGAGAGGGTTCTACAACCTCAGCTATACGCGCTAGTCCGTTGCCAAAAACATCAGCGACGACGACAACTTCGTCATCCTTCATCCCTCCCCTAATAAGCGATCTGGTCAGGGCAATGAGAGCACCGCTGGGATTCACGCTTGGAGATTCGATTCCGAAGCCCAGACGCGTATTGGCATAATGGGTCGGCGTGATCGGGTCCTCGGCTTCGAAAAATGGATTGGAATTGCTTGCCAGCAAAACCGAACTGCGGTCGTTCGGCGCCGACGAGAACTCGGTCTGAGGCTGGCGCAACCCTGAAAACATCATCGTCAGGAATGACACACCGATCACGATCGATGCAACCACGCCAACTCCGTAAGGCATTACCTGCATAATCAGCCATTCTCTCAGGTCGGACGAGGGGAAAAATGTTCGCCTTGCATCCTTTTCAGTTCGAACAGACATCTTGATGCGGTTCTGAAGGCTCACCGGTATTTCCGGCCGCGACAGACGGCGCAATCCCGCTGATATTTCGCGATGGTCTGCCATACGCTGCCGGCATAACGGGCAAATTTCGATATGCGATCTCACGGCCATGTCCACGCCCTCGTCGAGGCCGTTCTCGCTGTACAACGACAGATTAAATTGTAGATCTGAGCACTTCATTACTTTATTGCTCCGCATTCGAACGAATGGCTGACTGACCCCGGTGATAGCCAAAAAGCCATCAACGTCTCGCTGGTTCCGGTTCACCGATCTGCTGCTGAAAGGCGATCTGTCTCGATGTTGCTGGTCGATTCAAATACCCGCCTAGCGGATGCTTTTCCGTGTACCCTGACTTCACGTCGCTCTCTCCTTGACCTATCGTTTGGCACCGATTTTTTTAGTCTTCCGATGAGAGACCGGGGCGAGTCAGCCATTCATTCAATTTTCAATAGTTCCTCAATCTTCGACGCAATTCTTCGCGGCCTCGTGAGATCCGCGATTTCACCGTACCGAGCCTGACTCCAAGGGCCGCAGCCGTTTCCTCGTAACTCAAACCCTCAATGTCGCAAAGGACTATTACCTCGCGATATATCTCAGGCATTTCCAAAAGTGCGGCCTTTAACGCGTATTCGCGTTCACTCGCTAACACCGCTTCCTCCGGACTCTGTGACTGATCCGCCAGCGAATCGGAGATCGTTAGATCCGAATTCCCGATCGTCGAATCAATTGAGATCGTTAGTTCACGCTTTCGGCGTTTCCACCAGCGAAACCTGTTCCTGGATTCGTTCACTGCGATCCGAAACAACCAGGTCTTTAGCTCAGAATCCCCGCGAAACCCATTGATCGACCGGTACGCTCTTAGAAACGTGTCTTGCGTAAGATCGCTCGCCTCTTCGGCATTCTCGGTCAGCCGATAGAGCAATCCAAAGATCCCTGGCGAATATCGCTCGATCAAGACGTCGAAAGCGGCAGCGTCGCCTGCTTTTAATTTGTCAATAAAAAGGGGCTCTTCGATCAAAGCTGTAGCGGGTTGGGCGGACACCACGGCCCGTCCAAGCTCTTCGTTGTCAAACGTTGTTGACTTGCTGAAGATCATCGCCCGCCTTAAAAGAGTTCTCCCGGTTGGGAAGCTGTCAAATTGCCCCGTTCGCTTCTCTTGGCGAACTGTATACTTAGACACCATCCGGCGACTTTTGTTCCCGCGTTCGTAATAAATGCTAAAAAGTTGGTGTTCATATGCCAGCTTGACACTCTTAATGCCCCTACTTATTTGCTCTAATCGTTTATTTAAGCTAAATTAACTAGTTTGGAAAACTCCCATCCATAAGCAATTATATAACGACCCACTCCGGAGAACTTGCAGTTTTTGAATAATGGCACGAAAAAAGAGACGATTTGAACAGCTCGAGGCTGCGGCCGCGACACCAAAGGAAAAGCTTGTCTATGTTAATCCCGTTCAGCAAAGGGTGAACGAACGGCTTGAGGACGTCGGCAAGAAGTATGAGGGCAAAGGCAGAACTTTGTTGTACGGCGTCGGCGCCCTTCTGGTTCTCGCCATCCTTGTCCTAATATTTATGAACTGGAGCAGACGGGCCGACGCTGAGGCCCAGACCGCTCTCGGTAAAGCCATCGAGATCACGAACGCGACGATTTCAGAGACAGGCCCACTCGCAGGATCAACACTAAAGTCATATAAAACTGAAAAGGAAAGGGCCGAAGCCGCGATAGCGGAATTCCAGCTGGTCGCTGACAAGTTTGGCGGGGCGGTGGCGGAGAAGGCGAAATATTTTATTGCTGTCAACCGACTGGATGTCGACCGGTCTGCCGGAATTGCAGAACTCGAGGCACTGGCCGGGGCCTCCTCTGAAATTGGAAAGCTGGCTAAATTTGCTCTGGCGCAGACCCGAGTTGCGGATAACCGTCTTGATGAAGCCGCAGCGTTATATGTAGAACTTCTCGCAATGGCCGACCCGATCGTCGCTAAGGACACCATTAATTTCGAACTTGCCGACATTTACATGAAGCAGGATAAGAAAAAGGAAGCGGCTGACCTTTACTACAGCATTGCAAAGGCAGCGAGCGAGGCTAAAGACGCCGAAGGTAACTCCGTTGATTGGACTGAAACAGCTACCGAGGCTAAGAAAAAATTAAAAGACATCGATCCGGGACGTGCGTTAGAGATACCTGATCCGAAGGGACCGGGCGACGTCGATGAGTCAGGTGTTCGTACGATCCAGATGTAAATTTCTGCTTTGGGAAGTTTGATATAAGCTAAAATAGACGCGAGGGCGTTTCTCGTGAATAAACCGGAACACTTAGATCATTCAAAATTGAGTACCAATGACGGCAGGAGCTTCGCTGGAATTTATTCGAATGCATCGGTACGGGTATCTCCTCAAAGCTATTTGACTGCGTCATTGCTGGGGATATTTTTCTCGGGTCTGCTTTTTTACCTCGAACTGGATATTGCAGGCGTGATCCTCTTCGGCATTGCCTCCATACTAATTCCAACATTAGCTTTTGGTGACCGCATTCTGTTCGATGGAAAGCGGATCGTTCGGACGGGTGTTTTGCCCGTCTTATGGTCGCGTCTGAATGCGGTTCGCCGCGGGCTAAAGCTGACCGACATCGAACAGGTCGAGACGCATGCCAACCGGGCGATAAAGCGGGGCGGAAATATCATCTATCGTTATACGACGGTGATCCGGGGAAAAGGCTTAAGTATTTCTGTCACTTCGGGCGGTGAGGGTTTTCGGCGGATGTTGAGGGGTATATTGCCCGGCCTCAACGAAAATGTGCTCGACACCCGATCGATCGAACTTCGCGATCATCTCGAGGATCCCAAAGAAACACTGACGCGGGCCGAATTTTCTCGCATTCCTGCCGCGGATGTGCTAGAAAGTTCATTTCGCAGTGTGGGATCGAAGAGAGATCGAAAATTACCGCGAACTTCAGAACTGGAAGAAGAAAAGGCCGACGATCTGCAGAGCCTGGCAAACGAACTACGAATTTCCGGTCACCTTTTTCAGGCTCTCGAGGCATTTCGACGTGCGTTGAT
>JBGTCF010000226.1:0-2831 GCA_041748975.1 Pyrinomonadaceae bacterium | reverse complement strand
GTGCGAATGGTTGCGAAAGGAACATGTTCGTCGGCAACAAATCCGTTCATACGGGGTTAGGCGAGCGGAATACGATACCGTCCTTCATGCAATCGGCTGCATAGGCAAACACTGCTTTTAGGTCTTCCGGCGTCAGATGGGGATAATTTTCCAGAATATCTCGCTCCGACCAACCATCCGCGAACCGGTCGAGGATGAATTCCACCGTCATACGCGTACCCCGGACTACAGGTTTACCCACCATGATCTTCGGATCTGACGTGATCCTGTCTTCCCAATTCATGGTTCAATTATATCTTATTCGACCGCAGGAATTGCAAAAACCATTACTGTCAATACTCTTTGGCCCCCACGTTATAACGATCATATTCCCCTTTTCGAGCATTACGTCCGATCTGCATCAGCTCACTGATCATCCGCCGGCTGTCACGGAATACGCTTACTTTCGAGCCCGCGACGTCGTTCCATCGGACAGGAATCTCGTTCAATCTGAGCCCGTTATGCGCGGCCACGAACAAGAATTCCACGTCAAAACCGAAACGGTCGATCGTCATCACGTCAAGAAGCGGCCGAAACGTCTTCATGTTAAAAGCCTTAAACCCGCACTGCGTATCGTAAAACGGAAGCCCCGCCATTTTACGAATTATCAGGTTCATTACCTTGCCGCCCTGTTCTCGACGCCAGGGCTGATGGGTGCCGATCAATGTTCGGTCAAGGGCACGTGAGCCGAAAGTGACATCAAATTCACCTTTTAAAATCGGATCCGTCAGCTTTGACATCTCTCCGATCGGGGTCGAAAGATCTGCATCGGTGAACAAGGCAGTGTCGGCTTTTGCGGCCGCGAGCCCTGTTCGAACCGCGAAACCTTTTCCCTTGTTTTTCTCGTATCTTATCAGGTGACCATCTGCCGAGGGGTATAGAGCGAAGGTCTTGTCAGCGACTGCGGCGGTGTCATCGCTCGATCCGTCATCGACGACGATGACCTCGATCACATTAGGCGATGAGGAGACGAATTCGAGCACTTTTGTCAGCGGATCGCCGAGACGCGCGCTCTCGTTAAAGGCCGGGATAACTATAGATATTTCGGGTTTCATTAGACAAAAAGCTAATGGTAAATTTTATGCGTTAAAAAGTAAATTGACGCCGGCTGGAGTGTAGCAAACAACTATATTATAGGCGGCAAGCGTCTATGCTATATTGAACTGTGATCGGCATGTTTTTATATGAATAAAGGAATTTTATTGATCGCTTTTTTGATGATCGCTCTGGGCTCAGTGGCCGGGGGCCTCTTTGGCCGGCTGCCGACAAGGATCTCAGCCGACGACAGTATCACTACCGAAAGGGTAATAAAAGATTACCGGGAAGCACTAAAAGTGATCGAGGATGGCTATATCGGCACTGTCGATCATGAGAAAGTCACAGACAGCGCGATGCAGGCAACGTTGTGGACGCTCGACCCGCATTCCGCATTCTTTACACGCGAAGAGTTTCGCAAGCTCGACGAGGAGCAATCTTCACAGTTCTATGGGATCGGTGTCTCGATACTACGGCATCGTGACGGGGTTTATATTCAGTCTGTGATTCCTAACACTCCCGCGGATAAAGCCGGGCTAAGGTATGGCGATCGTTTTCTCACCGTCGAGGGTAAGGAAGCAAAAGATTGGACCAGTGCCGAGGTATCGCGAAATGTGCGCGGCGAACGCGGGTCGAAGGTCACGATAGAGATCGACAGGCTTGGAAATGCCGCGCCGCTTAATTTCGAGATAGTTCGCGGCGGCGTACCTCTGCCGTCTATACGAAATTACTTCATGCTGCCTAATTCTGTCGGCTATGTAGGCCTGACCGGAGGGTTTCAGCAGACCACCTCAGAAGAGCTTTCGATTGCCATGGCGGAACTGAAGAAACAAGGCATGAAAAGCCTGATTCTGGACCTTCGAGGCAACCCGGGCGGTATTCTGGAGCAGGCTGTAGGCGTGGTCAGCAAGTTCGTTTCCGCAGGACAGACCGTTGTATCGGTGAAAGGTGCGGGCGGCCAACGTGAACGCGAACTGAAGTCGACAGGCATCAATCCGGAAACTCTGCCCCTCGTTGTAATTATTAACGGCGGATCGGCCTCGGCGTCTGAGATCGTCGCCGGAGCGGTCCAGGACTATGCCCGCGGACTCGTTGTGGGCAACGAGAGCTTTGGCAAGGGCCTGGTACAGCGGGTGTTTCAGCTGCCTTTCGGCACGGGCCTGACCCTGACGACCGCGCGATATTACACGCCTTTCGGGCGTTCGCTTCAGAGAGATTATTCCAGCGGATCTATTTACGATTATTACACCCATGGCGAGGAAGCAGACGGTGCGTCAGCGGTCGACGTAAAACCCAAACCCGCAGGCATACCTGTCACAACGGCTAACGGCCGAGTCCTTTATGGCGGTCGCGGTATTGAGCCCGACGTCGTTGTTCCAGGGGCAAGGATAGATGCCCTTCGGGCCCGGATGAATGAAGCCGCGTTCTTTTTTGTGCGGCAGCTCGTGGCCGGAAAAATGGCCGGGCTTGAGGACTTCAAGGTTGACAAACAAAGCTTCAGACAGACACTCCAGCCTAATGAGTTCATGGTCAGCGATCGCGTTTTCGAGGCTTTCCGGACATTTACGGTTGCCGATAAAGTCAACGGACTTTCGGCGGAGAATCTTGCCAGTCAGTCGGAGTATGCTCGACGGCGATTGCGGGAAGAGATCGCAACGGCAAACTATTCTAACGAGGCGGGATTTCAGGTCCTCCTCGAATCCGACCCTCAGATCTTAAAGGCGATCGAGGCTATGCCACAAGCTGCTTCAATGGTC
>JBGTCF010000225.1:0-2508 GCA_041748975.1 Pyrinomonadaceae bacterium | reverse complement strand
CGTGCCGTAACCGCCGATATTCGCTATGGCATAAGTCCTGGCCGCGATCGCCTGGGCCTTTTGGGCCTCCAATTGCGGCAAGCCTAATTCGGCGGGTACGACTCCGAGCAGATATTCCTCAAGGGGAACAACATTGACCACAGTAAGACTACCTTTGTTGTTAACGAAAACCTCGATCTTCCCGCGGTATGCCTTGCCATTTAGACGGATCGGATTCGAGCGTTCATTAACAGAGCCGAATGCTATCGATTTCAGCGATGAATAGCTCGCGGTCGGGCTCGCGCCATTGACGATCACTTCCCGCAGATTGGCCGCAATGGGACCGCCAAAAATTTCCTCGGATGAACCCGTTGGTTTGATCAGACTGCGGACCTGACTCTTGCCGGCAGTCTTTAATTGCTGCGAGAGGGCGATCGCATCGGGTGAAGGTTCGATCCGTTTTTCCGTTACAATGATGGAATCGTCAAATCCCTTTTCCGCCAACTTTGCTTTAAGCTCGTCCGCATCCAGGCTTGTTTCTTTGACGGAGCCGACCCATACCTTCCAGGTGTTAGTCGCTGGGTCGACGCTTGCCAACGCGGTCTCTCCCGTTGACGTTCGGATGTCTTTGGCCAGTTCCGCAGCGTCAGATTGTGACGGCAGGTTTTGAAATTCGATGCGGTAGGTCTCGACTTCCGGGGGCCGGTAGGCCCGAGCTGAAACCGTTACTCTTGCCGTATCGAGCATACGGCCAGGTTCATCAGGACTCACCGCTACCAATGACGAATCAGTCGTCGTGATAGAAACCGAGCTGGAATTCGTGGAAAGCCCAATGCGTATCATCGGCTCGGACGGCAATCTGAATAATTCATAACCCGCCGTTTTATCTTTATCCGCGTAAATCCCGGGTACCGAAAAGAGGATGATAGTTGCGATGAATACGATACTTCGAATATTCATATTTCTTGATGATAACAAAGATCACTCGATTGGCTGAAAAAAATCCCAGCTCATTAACCTGATAAGCCTTTAGCTGATTGTGCCGCGTTGTATTTCCTCACCGCGTTTTGATAAGCCTCGTCGAGCATCGGACGCAGATCATTGAAGGTAGATTCGCTAGGGTTTAGGACACAGACCCAATAAACACGGCCATATTCCGGATGCGGCATAATCTGATCCAGGGCTGTGAAATCATATCCTGACTCGGCTGGTAAATTATCGACCGGAAACATCGATCGATAGGTTTCTTTGCCAATACCGATGTTCAGGCGAAAGACACCGGGACGGTCGAGATCTGAATATTGATCGTACTTATTATTTGTAACGATAGTTACGAAAGGTATCCTGTTTTTGGGGTCATAGAAAAAAAAGAAATTGCCGACGTCCTCAATCACATCAACGCCGTCGAAAGTCTCCAGGATGTAATTCCTTATACCTTTTTCATCCAAACTATCGTTTTTCAACTGCATTGAATATAAATTGAAATGTACCCCAGCTCTGCCCGCGATGCTGTGGGCGAAACCCGAAGAGCACCACCCTGCCGCTGCCGTATTCTGCTTCTGCAAGAGCTGTCTTTCCATTAAGAAATTTCTCGCCAAGCATCCAGCCGGAAAGCAGCGATTCGCTGGCGGCGTAGCTGGCGATCTCTTTTACCTTGCCGGCATCTGTGATCTCAAACGCAGAACTGTTCGAGAAATACGCTCCCGTTTTTTCATTAAGGCCTCTCGCGAGCGGTGAACCGGTTTTGACGTCGAGCTGGACGATCGATCCCGGATTATAAAACTCGCTTCGCTTAAGGCCTGAAAGAACATTTTTCATCGGTAAGTTGAAGTGTTTTATCGCAAGCGAGCAAGAGTCATCAAAACAGATCAATGTACCGCCGGCCGCGACCCACGTTTTGAGATTTTCCAAACCTTTTTCGCCGATCCCGCCGGAAAACTCAGCCGGATACCGGTCTGCACTTAGCCCCTTGACGATGCTTTCTTCGCTGTCCGCAGGCAGTATGACCGCATCAAGGTCGAGCTTGCCCATACGAATATCACTATCCGTAACCGGACGAAACGGTATCCGAAATGTATCGAAAACAAACCTCGTCCAACCTTCATCCATCGAGCCCGGAAAGCCCTTGTATAGGCCGACTCTGGGGCTCGTGCGCAGAGGATTAGGGTGTTTGCCAAACTCCGCCGCCTGAGGGTCGAGGTTCATTACGGCACGCGCCTGGTTGATGTTTTCGACGGGCCGCAGCATATTGGAGTGTTTTTCGAGGTCTTGTATCTGCCAGATGGTTTCGTATTCAACGCCCATCTGCATCGGCAGGGTCCAGCCCGCCACATCGTACGGAACTTCAGCTTCGCCGCTCGCCGTCAGCCGCTGCGGGTAGACCTGCTTTTCAAATAGGCTCAGGATGTTGTTCTTTTGCGGCTGATTCACAAAGATCAGAAAGCTGCCCAGCGGCAACTCATGAAAATCGGTCATTTCCTTCTCGTGCTTTACATACAGCTCACGGGTCATCTGATGCACCTCGATGCC
>JBGTCF010000224.1:0-6114 GCA_041748975.1 Pyrinomonadaceae bacterium | reverse complement strand
GTTGGCGAACGTTGGGGTGTCGGGCTGGGTTCCGGGCTTGGCGTTGGGCTTGTGCGTGGCGACGGCGTGGGTGTCGGCGTTCTAAGGTTGGCGTTCAAATTTGTGTCTGGAAAGTTGCCGACGTTGAAATTAGGGTCGGTGTTGAAGTTGAAATTCGAATTAAAACCTAGATTTGTGTTGATATTCACATTCTGGTTTGCCAGCATGTTGACATTCTCATTTAGGTTCACATTACCACCTGAATTGTCACTTAAGAACCAAAACAAACCGGCACCGAATCCCACCGCGGCCAGCGTGCCGATGATCGTAAGTACAACGGTCTTGGCGGTATTTTGCGGAGGTGGAGGCGGATAATACGCGGCCGCTGCGGTCCGCGGACGAACGGTTTGGGCGCCTGCAGTAGCCGTCGGGATCACTATCCGGCCTGAAAGGTCTTCCTCATCCGCCGAGGGTGCGGCTTGGGTGGATTTGCGTCGGACGATCGTTTCCTCTCCAAGATCAACCGTCTCCTCGGCCGACTCACTCGGAAGTGCCGTGAAATTGGGCTGAGCTTCATCTACAAGCGGCGTACCGTCTTTGGTGCAGAATCGGATGATCTCTTCGTCGTAACGCTCGTCACAGATCGGGCAATATTTCATATTTTCGATTTTCGGCGGCCGGCAGGTTCGCGCTTATTCTAGCACGATTCGGAAAAGCCAAATAA
The DNA here is from genome assembly GCA_041748975.1 of Pyrinomonadaceae bacterium. Taxonomy (GTDB): domain Bacteria; phylum Acidobacteriota; class Blastocatellia; order Pyrinomonadales; family Pyrinomonadaceae; genus OLB17. The sequence continues at coordinate 5,411 of JBGTCF010000224.1, read as the reverse complement.
ACCACACGGTCAACAAAACGTTCGACTAATTAATATACTCGTCGGATGGTCCGGCATCCAGTGCGGCAGGCCGAAATGCCGGGGCTTCCTCTTCCAGATTCCAGATCTCAAATAGCGTGGCCGGGCATTCGGTGACGAATCTCGACGGCTTTTGCAGCACGGTCTGACGGTTGTAATCGGTGATGGGAGGGCAAGCATCCCTGCTTGCACCGGCGCCGTCCCGGCAGCGTAAACGCCGCTGGGTTCCGACAGGTTTTGTGCAATCGATGTTTCGTTTTCGCTTAGCGACTTTTCTGGCTTCGCCCTCATGGCAAGCAGGGATGCTTGCTCTCCAATCGATTCGTAAACCCGATTCGCGGTCTTGTTACCGACGCCGGGGATCATTTTGAGAATTCGCTTCCATGCGAGTTCGTCGCGCGGCCTGCTCGAAGAATCGCACGCCGGACTGGACGCGGTAGGGAATCTTTCGTCTCGACAGCTCAAGCTGCACCGATAGCGGGTGAGTATCACAGTGTCCGCTGATGGCATTTATCTAATGAACCGACAATTATTTCCTTATGTCCGCAAGCAGTGATTTAACCGCAGCATCAAGCTGCGAATCCCGTCCGGTGTAGGTTTCGCTATCGGCCGGGAAACAGCGATATCGACCCGCCGCGGACTAAGCTCCATATTGTTGCCTCGATTGTCAGTAATGCGTTGTCGGGGCAGTCTTACAGTCGTGCCGTCGAAAGTCGTGGCGTTCCATGTAAATATGATCCACCCGGATGTCGGCTCTCCCACTACTTTTCCGAGTTTCAGTTCGCGATATCCTTCGGTCAGGTCCTCGGCGTCGGACAGCGAATGCTGGTTAGTTACGAGAACGGTTGGGCGTTCCAGGGCCCGCTGGCCCAAATTCGAGCGTCCCGGAACTGTCCATTTGCCACGTTCGGTCATATTCAGGTAGCCTCGGCGAGCAAGGACGTCGATCACGTAGGGGTTGATGAAACCGCCATTATTATTGCGAACGTCCACGACCACGCCCTCCTTGCCCTGATTCTGGACGTCGAGATCGACATAAAGCTGTGCCAGACTGCCGCCGCCCATATCCGGCAAATGTACATAGCCAAGGCGGCCGCCGCTGTTCTTTTCGACGTATGCTCGATTTGCGGCGACCCACTGGCGGTAAAGGAGCCCTCGCTCTGTGCTGGTGGAAACAGGCCTTACGGGAACAGTTCGGGTATTTCCGCCGGCCGGGTCAGAGGCAAATGCCAATTCGACCCGCCGGTTGACCTTATTCTCGAGGAGCTCGTCAAGGTTAGTTGCCGACGTCAGCGAAGTTCCGTCGATCCGGGTTAAATAGTCACCCACCTTCACCTGACGAGTGATATCGACCGGGCCCAGGGTAATTATTTCAGTAATTCGAAATCGCCCGTTGGATTCAAGTTCGCCCCGGTCGAATCGTAGTCCAAGCTTGCCGATCGGAGCCGGCGTAAAGCCCGAAGGGCCGCCGACACCTAAATGCGAAGCATTTAACTCCCCGACCATCAAACCCATGATCCGCCGGACCTCGTCGATCGATTTCGCCTGGGCGACGGCGGGTTCATAGGTTTTGCCCACGGCTTCCCAGTCGGCACCGTGAAACTTTTCGTCGTAAAAGTTATCGCGAAGATAACGCCAACCCTGCTTGTAAACCTCGAGCTTCTCACGGTGAAAGTCGACGTTCATTTCCATCGTCACTGCAAGGGGGCGCGAATCCCGTCGGTCGAGGTTCGCAATCATCACCCTGCCGCCCTCGATGTAATAGACCTCTTTAGAGTCCGGCGAGAACTGTGTGGCGAATTTGTCGCCAGATGTTGTAGTTATCTGGCGAGCAGTAGTATCGGTCGCAAGCTCATCGAGCGAGATCGTATAAAGGTTAAATTGCCCCTCGGCACTTGCCGATACAAGCAGTGTCTTGCCATCCGGGCTGATCACCTGAGAACCAACATCGAGGCCGATCGGAAGGAGTCGAAGCCGGTCGCGAATATCGTCAAAAACGACCTCGGTACGCTTATCGTCCTTTTTCTCGGGACTCGCAGTAGGCGAAGGCTGAGCTGCGGGGCTAGGTGTCGGAGCCGGCGTCACACCCGGCTGCGGCCTCTGTTGCGGGTTCTCTTGACGAAACAGGTCACGAAATTGGTCCTCGCGAAACTTCGGCGTTTTCAGCCGCAGATCGACACGTGCGATGGCGGTATTCTCTGTTCGCTGATTCGTATCGAACAGGATGTATTCGCCGTCCGGACTCCACGAAAGGGCTCCGCTGTTGGAATTTGCGATGAAGCTTAGCGGCTGAGCCACGCCTCCGGCGACCGGAACCGCCGATACATTCGTATACGAACGCTGTTCGGGCGAATTCGTCAGGATTGCGATCCAGCGGTTATCGGGCGACCATGCAATGGTGCGATTGCCGATAAGGGGCGGAGCATCGGTATAGAACTTCGCGAGTTCGCGTTCCTGTTTGGCCGCGATGTCATAAACCATCAATGAACGGGCATCCCGTATGAATGCGATATTCTTTCCATCAGGAGAGAAAACAGGTGAATAATCATTACCCTTCTGGGTTAGCTGAGTTTCGGATTGAGCACCGAAGTCGTATCGGAATAGCTGCATCGTGCCGTTACGCTCGGATGCATAAACGACCGACATGCTATCGGCGGACCAAACAACCTGCGATTCGGCCGCAGCGGTATTTGTAACTCGGACCGCCTCGCCCGCCTCTTTTGCGGAAGAAGCGAATATTTCGCCGCGAGCGACCAAGGCAACTTTTTTACCGTCTGGCGAAAGAGCCATTTCGCGGATCTGTGTTGATAGATTTATGCGTTCGGTCAGCGGTCCATAGGCCGCGCCGCGGAGAGATATGGGAACGGGGCCGCCCTTGCCTGAGTCCGTATCAACCTTCCAGATCTGAAGGTCGCGCTCGAAGACGATCTGCTTTCCGTCCTGAGAAATACTGGTCCATAGCAGCCTGCCGTTCGTGAAAGCGGTCACGGGCTTCTCTCTGCCCCCGAGGTCACGAACCCATATATTCTCATGGCCGGAACGGTCCGACATATAGAAAATACGCAGGCCGCCGGGGTGCCACATCGGCCATAGCTGCTTCGCTCCAGCGGGGCTCACGCGTTCGTAAGTTTCGCCTTTCTTTAGCCAAATCTCGCTCTCATCGAGATGGGATCGACCCTTCCGCCACCATTGACCGTTTCCTATTCCGCGTGCAGAAAACGCAATGCTTGAACCGTCCGGGGAGGGCGCGGCGAAGTATTCGCTAGTGTATCGGTCCGCTGACACTTGCATCGGATACCCACCGGCCGCTGGAACACGATAAATATCGCTATAGTTGATATCGCGGCTCGACGAAGAAAAGTACAGCCATTTGCCGTCACGAGACCATCCGTCGAGAATATCGTTCGCATCATCGAAAGTAATACGTGTCAGCCCTCCCAAACGTAGATCCAGAACGTATATATCGCCCGCCCCCGTTCGGTTGGAAACAAATGCCAGCTTAGTTCCGTCCGGCGAATACATCGGCCGCGATTCGGTAGCCTGGTGCGAGACCAGCAAATGTGCGGAACCACCCTCCGCGGGAACCGCCCAGATATCGCCGCCGGAAACAAACGCAATCTCCTTTCGGTCGGGTGAGAACGACGGCTCAGTCATGTACGGGCGTGATGTTTGAGCGTTGGCAGAAGCCACTGAGAAAACTAACCCCAACGCGAAGATGAAGTGGAATCCGAAACGAGAGTACGCAGAATTCATAAATTTGTATGTTTGATCGAGTATTTATACGCACGAGCCGACCCTCAGGTTATGACAAATGCGCGGGGCGGGTAACCAATGAAATTCTCCGTGGGTTCCAAAATCCAACACCAAGAGGATAGCATCGCAAGTAACGAAATTAGATAGACGTCAACGGAAGGTGAACGGGACTCGCCAAACGTTCCGACTCAATTAACTGCAAAACTGACGTTTACAACCGCGGTCATATCTTTCTCGATCGTGGTCGTGTCGTACACACCGTAATCGGAAACATCCGTCGAATCCGCGGCGGTGATCTGCAAAACGCCCATGCGGGCTGATTTTACCGATCCGATAGAATTGCCTGTGCTAGAGGCGATCTTTTCGGCGCGGTCCTTGGCGTCCTTTGCGGCTTCGCCAAGCATTTCGATCTTCAGGTCGCCGAGCTTGGTGTAATAGTATTTTGGAGCGCTCGATTCGATGAGAATTCCTTGATTGATCAGCTCGGTGGCTTCACGGGCGACCTGGGCGATTTTGGTTACATCGTTTGAACGAACCTCTATTTGCTGTGTAAGCGAATAACCGGTGATCTCAGAAGATTCGTTGCCGTCGCTGTCTCGCCTCTTCAGAGTGGTCGTGGTGATCGACGAAACGACCATCTGGTCTTCCGGGATGCCCTTTGAAAGCAGGTATTCCCTTATCCTTGGTATGTTCTCGCTAAGCTGTTTATATGAATCAGCCAGTTGGGGCGACTGGGCGGTTACCCCTGCGTTCCATAAAACGAGGTCAGCCGAGATTCGTCTCTTTGCCGAACCGGTCACCGTAATCGCCTCATCGCCCTTTCGCGTTTTCGAAAAGAACCAGCCGAAAATGATCGAAGAAAGTACAAGCCCGATTGCCAGTGCAACACCGGCATTGAACAAATAATCGTTTCTTTCTGTAGCCATTAGAACTCCCTATATTCGCGGATAGAATTGCCAAAATGCTGCCTGTTTATCAGAGCATACAGGCAAGATACGCCTGCTTCAGTTTGTAGTCAACTATTATATTACGTCGAGGAGCCGCCGTTGGAAAATAGAAGAAAATTTGCATTTGAAGCGCCGTGAAGTTACGATTGTCTCTTCAGCAGTTCGGAAAAGAGGGAATTGAAAACAATGAAATTACCGGGTGGATTAGACCTAAATTCGATGATGCAGCAGGCCCAGCAAATGCAGGAAAAAATGGGCCGTGAGATGAAAGAGATGGTTGTCGACGCAGCAGCCGGCGGCGGAGCCGTTACGGTGAAGATGCGTGGGGATTTTGAGGTCGTTAGTCTGACGATCTCCCCCGATCTGGTCAAGGACGGAGACGTCGAGATGATTCAGGACCTGACCGTGGCGGCCCTTAACGAGGCCCGCCGCAAAGTAGAAGAATCGCTAAAGGGCAAGCTTGGCGGGATGTTGCCGCCCGGATTGATGTAATGAATGCTTGATTATTCTGAACCCGTCGCCAAGCTTATCGACGAATTCAAACGCCTGCCGGGCATCGGTAATAAGTCAGCTCAACGGCTGGCTTTTTATATAATGCGACGGCCGCTGGCTGAGATCGAGCAGTTTGCCCATGCTCTGCGGGACGTAAAAGAGAAGATCGTTTTTTGCACAAACTGTAATAACCTTACCGAC
>JBGTCF010000223.1:0-3153 GCA_041748975.1 Pyrinomonadaceae bacterium | reverse complement strand
TTTGGACTATACGAGAATCCCCATCATTTCGCTCGCGAGTGCTCCCTGATTGCCGTCATGGGCGAGGCCGTAGCTCTCATCCAAACGCTGGCGGATGCCGTCGTCATTCACAAAACAGGAGCCGCCCTCGCCAAGGCCGAGGATCATTAGCTGCAGGCCCTCGTCGAGATATTCCTGTTTATTCATGCAGAGCATATAATCGCCGGCGGTTTTGTGTGCTTCCCACTCGAGCTCGTAAAGCGTCGGATTGAATACGCTGATCGGATTAACGTCTGCGTTCGAAAGGCTCGCAAGCGTGTGGGCAAAATCGTATGCGTGCCGGCCCTCGTGGACCAGAGTTCCCTCGCATCCACGCTGCCCGCCAGTGTCGATCGTTTCCTCGGCGATCGCGATATATATCTCGCTAAGCGCGTCGCGCAGATTCAAACGCTCGCTCGCCATTCTGATATTTGTCATCACCGGATTTATAAGCCCGGTGACGCCCGAGGCGTTGATATTTCGCACCGGTTCGACGCGGATCAGTAGTTCCGACTCTCTGATCTCGCCCATCACATGCCGATGCTCGTCGTTGCCCTTTACGATGATGGCTGCAATGGCGTTTTCGACGGATTCTCTATATTTTCGTTCTATACCCTTTTCAAATTTCATAGGACTTCGTCGTCAATTCCTGCGAACTATTCAGAGTCCTCGATCTGTCTCGTATAGGTTGATTGATTCGAACTTCTCGGCCGAAACAGTTGCCAAACGGTTTCCTCGGACCCAGACCAATTTGTACGCATCTGGATACTTCTCAATGTCCTGCCACACGACAATTTTTCTTCCCACCACCAATCCTTCTCTGTTCCGAACATCCCCGGAACGTATCTCGCGTGAGGCTTCTCGACGAATCTTTTCAAGCTCTTCGACAGCCTCGGCAGCTCTAGGAAACCGCTGGAAACTGATCACATACGAGTCATCATTAGCCCCAAAATGAGTATCTCCACATTTCTCCGGATCTGGGTCGCAGATTATTTCAAATGCAGCAGGAAGATCAGAATCATCTCCTGTTCCCCAAAAATCATCGCGCATCAGGCTATTGGTGTGGTCGACCTTATTGGTTTGGGTAGATTCAGAAGCGCACCCAAAATAAGAAAGTACAAAGTAAAGGATAATCAAAGGTCGCCAGAAACCAACAATCGAGATACACATTGTAAAACTCCTTTCCGAACAAATGAATTAGCTCAGTGTTCCAAACCCGCACCAGCTATTTTCATTGTGCCATTTGATTTGGACATCTTGCGCGTTTACTTCATCCCACCAAGTCGCGAAATCATCCTTTGCAATATAGAACGCGGTCGGGGCCACGAGGTGGTCAAAAACGATATTGTGCTGCTCGCGCCAGCCGAAGGTGCCCAGATGGTTGAGATATTCGTTGTAAAAGAGTCGGTTGGCGACCGGTTTAGCCGCGGCGTTCAATGGACGATAGAGCAGCTTGGTTGTGAGGAATACACCTAGCGTCGGGAGCTTGGATAATTGATACAAGAGCGGTTGGTTTATTTGCGACGTGAAGCTCTCACGGACCGGGTTGACGTACTTTGAGATCCACTCATTATTCTCGGCGCCATAAACCCATGCTGAGATGTGGCCGCCTTTTTTTACTTTTGAAGCCAGGGAGACAAAGGCGTTTTTCGGTTCGGGCGTATGGTGCAGCACGCCGACACTGAATGCGTAATCGAACGCCTTCTTAATTGGCAGACGGTAAATGTCGCACTGAACAATATGGACGTTTGGCAGGCTGCGGGTCAGGGCAAATGCTGATTCGACCCCGTCACCCAGATCAAAACCCACTACCTCGGAGGCACCCCATTCGGCAGCGATCTTGGTGTGCCGTCCCTTGCCGCAGCCGCCCTCGAGTACGATCTTTCCCTCAAAAAACTCCGGCCTTACAGGCTGAAGCCAGCCCAGAAGCTGCTCGACATACTTGGGATCTTCCTGCGTAAAATGAGTCCATTGCCAGCCGAAGTTCTCTGCGGTTTCGGCTTTGTCGTCCTCGACCTTTTTCAGATCGACAAATCTCGGCACGCCACGCATGACCTTGTATTCACGAGTGCATTTCTTACACGAGAGAACGCCCTCGATTATCTCGTGGTCGTCGTATTTGCTGGCATAGGCGAGCAAAATATCTCCACCGCAAGTAGGGCAGGCCAGTAGGTCTAATAACTTCTCTTTCATAAGAAATCGGACAAGCGAAAAGCACCATCCCTTTATAGATACTTCAAACTTAGTGCTTTGTTTGTTGTATTATGGCTGGCTGTTCAGAGTATTCTTAAAGTCTTCAAACTCTTTGTACGGAAAAGGTTGGCGCCAGTTGAATTCGAATTCATCAGTGTCGCGGTCAGCGTAAAGCTGGTCAAATGTCGCGGCAAATGCACGACATACCTCCAGAAGATCGCCCGTGTACCCGTAGACCATTTCCCGCTCAGCCGGTTCCCGTTCGTCTGTCGGATACTGATATATTACGATCCTTATATCAGCCCCGCCGCTTACAAATCTAAAATCATATTCCTCGGGGTCGCGGTTCCATTTTAGGGTGTACTCGGTCTCGGGCGTCGAGCGGTCCATGAGGGCAGTCAGGATCTGCATCAATCCAGCGAGAGCAAAGGAATGCGGGGCATGCGCGGTGGTCGTATGAAATTCCGACACGCCGTCGTCAAAACCGATCGACATCCACCCGCATTGGGGGCTATTGAAACTGACCTCAAACATAACAAGTTAATAGTGATTAGAGAATAACGAATAGTCAATCGGCGAACCGTATCCATACATACCCGCGTCGTTTACTATTCGCAACTTACCCTTTACTATTCACAAAAGATGAGGCAATATCACGAACTCTTAAAACACATACTTGGCAACGGCACGAGACATGAAGATCGCACAGGAGTTGGAACGATCTCCACATTCGGCTACCAGACAAGATTTGATCTGCGCGAGGGGTTTCCGATCGTGACCACAAAGCGCATACCGTTTCGATGGGTCGCGGAAGAGCTGTTTTGGTTTCTGAGCGGTTCGACGGATGAGGCAGGCCTGCGTGCACGCGGCGTCGATATCTGGCAGGAATGGGCGACGGCAGAACAGACGGCCCGCTTTGGCCGCGGCGAAGGCGATCTCGGA
>JBGTCF010000222.1:0-11503 GCA_041748975.1 Pyrinomonadaceae bacterium | reverse complement strand
ACAAACTCCGCACAAAAATATGACCAACTCAAATACGGCCTTGATCAATAGAATTGACAGCCGGTTAATCTGTAAACATATTTAAAGCCGATTGTGCCTAATTCCGGCAAAAAACACAAGCATTTTTATATTTTTGGGGACGATTTAGCCGGACCTTTTAACAACAGATAGTTCCTATTACATCATTATCTGGCTGCCTTTAGGTGAACTTCGAAGTTATAATTAGACGATAACATAAACCCAAAGAACGCTCTACGAAAGAATAGCCACTAATGCACGAATTTTTCTCGTAAAATGAGTAAACTTAAACCCAGATTGCGAATTAGGAAAAAATTGCCACTAATACACGAATTTTTTCACCGAATGGGTTGAACAAAAGTCTAGGAGTCTGTCGGGAAATAGCGGATTTTGATTTCGCTCCGTGGGAGCGACATCTTTGTAGAAATCGATTTCAACAAAACTATGTAGCTCCGTAGGAGCGGCATATCATTGAATCTACGGGGCCTAGTGTCGCCCCTAGAGGGGCTGCGAAATTTTATCTGCGACGCGTTCTACAAAGATTTAGCTCCTACGGAGCCGTTTTAGGGATCAGAAACTATGTTTTCTATTTTTTCCGACAGGCTCCTACCTATTCTTATTGTTCGTGTATTTGCGGTCAATCTTCTGATGCTTGCTCCCGGATAAATCCCTATGGTAGAAACCACAAAAACCGCCGATCCGTGCGTGATGGTCATTTTTGGAGCGACGGGTGACCTTACCAAACGAAAGCTCTTTCCGGCGCTTTACAATCTGGCAAAAGACGATTTTCTGCCTCATAAATTCGCGATCGTCGGCGTCGGCAGGCAAGAGATGACGCCCAAGGATTTCCGCTCCCAGATCATTACGAATTTACACGAGTTCATACCCCACGGGCCCGACCCGAAACTTATTAAGTGGTTCGAGGAACGAATTTACTACACCGGCGGCGATTTTAATGACGACAAGAAGCTCTTCGGCGACCTCAAGGACCTGATCGGCGAGGTCACTGCCGCCCATCAGATCCCTGACAATTACTTTTATTACCTCGCGACGCCGCCCGACCTATTCGCGAATGTCACGCAGAAAATTGTCTGCAACGGACTTGGAAAGCAAGAGAACGGCTTCTGGCGCCGTTTTATTTACGAAAAGCCCTTCGGCCACGATCTCGAATCGGCCAAAAAGCTGAACGCCGACCTCTTAAAACTGATCAAGGAACGCCAGATCTACCGCATCGACCACTATCTCGGCAAAGAGACCGTTCAGAATATTTTGGTCTTCCGCTTTGGCAACAGCATTTTCGAACCCATTTGGAGCCGCAATTTTATCGACCATGTTCAGATCACAGTCGCTGAAAAGCTCGGTGTCGAGCAGCGCGGCGGCTATTACGATTCGGCCGGTGCCCTGCGGGACATGATCCCGAATCACATCCTTCAGCTTGTGACATTAACGGCGATGGAACCGCCAGTTTCGTTCGAGGCCGATTCCGTCCGCGACGAACAGACAAAGATACTTCAGGCTATCCAGCCTTTCAATCCCAGCGACGTTCTGAATTATGCCGCCCGCGGCCAATACGGCGAAGGCGAGATCGACGGCAAGCCGGTCCCCGCCTACCGCAGCGAGGAAAAGGTCGCTCCGCATTCAAACACCGAGACATTTGCCGCCCTGCGACTCTCGATCGATAACTGGCGTTGGGCCGACGTTCCCTTCTACATACGCACCGGGAAACGGATGCCGGCTAAACATTCGAGCATCGTCATCCAGTTCAAGCGTGCCCCTTTCATGCTCTTTCGCGATACGTCGATCGAGCGGCTCACTACCAACCGCATCGTCATCCACATCCAGCCCGACGAGGGCATTACTCTCCATTTCGGAGCCAAGATCCCCGGCCCGATCGTCAATATGGGCCCGGTCGATATGGATTTTAACTACCTCGACCACTTTGGCGAGCAGGTAAGCACGGGCTACGAACGCCTTCTATTCGACTGTATGATCGGCGACGCCACGCTCTTCCAGCGTGCCGATATGGTCGAAGCCGGCTGGCGCATTGTGACCCCCGTCCTCGACGTCTGGAAAGCGCTCCCGGCCCGCGACTTCCCAAACTACCCCGCCGGCACCTGGGGTCCCCCCGATTCCGACGCTATGCTCCAAAAAGACGGCCGAGCCTGGAAGAACCTGACCCGATAACCGAAGGCAATTAACCGTTATTGAAACTCCATCACAAAGGAGGGTGGAGGCGCATGCACGGCGAGAAAATAAAGAAAAGGTTTTGGGCGTTCTAAGACACCGTTCTCTGAAAACCCAAACCCAAGCCCGCGCGTAAGCAAGGGCGATTCCCACCCAAAGCCCGCGCGTCAGCAAGGGCTCACACGCACAAAGTAAGAACTCTCAGCCGAGCACGATCCAACAAAGGAAGCAGTGCGGCCCGTGTACATCGGGGCGTCCCTTCCTGATTCCGAAATTTCGCCCTTGCTCACGCGCGGGCTTATGCCTTTTCCGGGGCTGTATTGTGTGTCGCCTTCATCGAAAGAACCGAAAGACACATTTTCGTGCTCGTTCGTGGTTAGATCGGTTCATGATCTTTGAAATTTATTTAGAATACCGGCCACCTTTTCAGTTTAATGCTTTGACGAAATGGTCAAGGGTGATACTCTCGTTTTTATCTCAAGGGGTGTCGGATACGGCCACTATCCATTTTATAGTGCTGCCTCCCGCAAGAATATTCAAGAAATGGAGATAAATATGAAGAGACTTACGAGTTCAACAATAGTTTTGTGTCTGGCGATCTATTCGTCGATGTTCACCCTTGCCAATCCCGCTATCAACACTGCGATTCCTGTAGTGATTCCCGATGGCACCGAGATATCAGCGGTTACGACCGAAACGATTTCGAGTAAAACGGCGCATGAAGATGACCCAATTTCATTTAAGGTCGACGAGGACGTATTGATCAATGGCCATGTGGTGATCGCAAAAGGCGCTGTGATCAAAGGGGTCGTAACGAATGCGAAGAAAAGCGGCTTTTTTGGCAGAGGCGGTAATCTAAATATCCGCGTTGAGAACACCACTACCGTTGACGGGCAGAAGCTCAAAGTTCGAGCCGCCAAGGGCAAGGAAGGTAGCGATAAGACCGGAACGACGGTAGCTTTAGTCGTGCTTTTCGGCCCTCTCGGGTTCCTGAAAAAGGGCAAGAACGCAGAGATTAAAGAAGGTACCAAGGTAAAGGTTTTCACCGATGAAGAAAAAACCGTCAATGTCGTTAAGATGTGATCGGCACGATATCGCGATCTGAAATTTCAAACCAGCACCGCGTGCAGAAGCGGTGCTTTTTACGTTCTTCGTCGGTAAATTCGACGCATCCGGGGAGCCACCTCGTGAACAACTGCTGATCTTGGTCAAGCTCATCCCAGGTTTTCAATCTCAATGATCCGCAGCGGGGGCAAGATTTTTCGCTCTCCTGAATCATCTGATATAATCCTCGCGTAAGTATAAACTGTCTAAATTCTAGCAAATATCACGATTCAAACCATGAAGTTAAAATCATTGTTCCTGACGGCTGCCTGTATGCTGCTGACGGCATATTGCCAACTTTCTTTTGCCCAGACTGAGGAGAAATTCGATTTTTATAACCGCGGCGAATACCGGCAAAATGTGCCGCGGCCGCAGAGCATTTTGCGGTTTGACGTCGGCGACCACCATACCACATACGGCCAGATGGAACAGGTCGTACAGGCGATCGCTAAAGCCGCCCCGGACCGCGTAAAGATATTTGAGATCGGCACAACGAACGAACACCGGATGCAGTATTTGGTTGCGATCTCGGCTCCGGAGAATATTGCCCGTCTTGACGAGATAAAAGCGCAAAATGCCCGCCTCGTTGACCCGCGAAAAACATCTGCCTCCGAGGCCGCGACGATCGCACAAAATAATCCGGCGATCGCCTGGATGGCATATACGATCCACGGCAACGAATCATCCTCATTCGAGACATTTATGCAGGTCATTTATCAGCTTGCTGCGTCGAATGAACCGGCCACGATGGACATCCTTAAAAACACCGTCGTGCTGGTTCTCACCGGCGAGAATCCGGATGGCCACGAGCGATTTGCAACCTGGTACAACTCGGTGGCCATCGGCTCGCCTGACCGCTTCGCTATCGAGAAACGCGAGCCATGGGCTATATGGGGCCGCGTTAATCATTACCGCTTCAACCTAAATCGCGATACGCTGGCATTTACTCAAAAAGAATCGCGAAATATGCAGAAGGCATATATGGAATGGCACCCGCAGCTCGCGGTCGACCATCACGGCCAGACTTCGCAGTACTTTTTTCCACCGGTTTCGCTGCCGATTAATCCCAACCTCCCTCAGCCGATGTACAACCGATGGCTCGATATTTACGGAAGGGCAAATGCCGCCGCGTTTGATCGCAATAGGTGGGATTATTATGTTCGTGACGTGTTCGACGCGTTTTATGTAGGCTACTGGGATATGTATCCATCGCTCAACGGAGCAATCGGTATGACCTACGAGACCGATAGCGGCGGGCCTCAGGGACTGAATTGGACGCGTGATGACGGCACGATCGTCACTTTCCGCTCATCCATCGCCAAGCATTATGTAGCTTCAATGACCACTCTCGAGACAACGGCCCGAAACAAGGCCGAGCGGATAAGGGATTTCTACGAATTCCGCCGGAAAGGCATGGCCGACCACGCCGCTTCGAAGCTAAAGCGCGTAGTAATCGATCCGTCGAGCGACCGTGTGAAGGCAGCAGAGATGATCGAGGTACTCCGGCTGTCGAATGTCGAGGTCAAGGTAGCCACGGCCTCGTTTACATCGCCGACGGCTCACACTTACATGGAAAAAGAGGCTCCGGCCATTCGCCGTACGTTCCCCGCCGGATCTTACATTGTCGACCTCGACCAGCCTCAGCGGATCTTCATAAAATCCGTACTCGAACAGGACACGCCGCAGGACAAGGCCTTTGTCGAGGACAACATGGCCCGCTTTCGCCGCAACCAGATGCGCGGCCGCGGCCAGCCGAAGGAACAGTACGGATTTTACGATATAACGGCGTGGTCGATGCCGCTGGCTTTCGGCCTCGACGCGTGGTGGACCGAGGAAACTACGAGTGTGCCGGCTACAATTGTGGATGATGCTCATATCGCGAATGCAAAGCTCGGTAATGTGAGCGGCCGAGCTCAAATCTCATATATTGTTCCCTACGAGACGGATTCTACCGGCCCCTTCATCATGCGGCTCATGCAGAACGGTTATAAGGTCGCGGTAGCCACCCGCCAGCTCAATGCCGGCGGCCGCAATTGGAAGCCCGGCACCTTCGTCATCCGTGTCTCGCGCAATCCCGAAACGCTCCACGACGCTGTCGGGCGTTTTGCACGCGAAATGGGTGTAAATGTAACGGCCGTAAACTCGGGTTACTCCGACGAAGGTGATACCAGCGTCGGAGGCGAGGCCGTCATTTCGCTTCGCGAGCCAAAGATCGTAGTGGCCGCAGACGAAGGCGTCAGGCAGGAATCTTACGGGGCGATATGGTGGTATTTTGACAAGTACGGTATCAAGTTCACGCCGATGTCTTTTTCCTCGATAAAGGGCGGCGGGCTGAAAGAATACAATATCCTGATCCTGCCGGAAGGCTCGCCCGGACAATATATGGCGCAGTTCGGAGCGAGCGGCGTGGCCACTTTGAAGCAATTTGCGCAGAACGGCGGAACGATAGTTACATTGAGCGGGGCCTCGGTCTTTGCGGCTCTGAAAGATGTGGGCCTCAGCACCGTAAAAATAGTCGGCAGTGAGGACGACGAACAAAAAGGCAAAGTAGCCGACGATAAAAAACCGGAATCAACTCCCTCGCCTTCTCCGACACCGGAACTCGCGGGTGCAGGTTTAACCTCCGACCGCCTTGACGGCATTGCTCCGGGCTTGCCGCCCATCGCCTCGCCCTCCGCCAACGCCAACAATGTGCCCGAGCCGCTGCCCGGAGCAATAATGCGTGCAACGGTCGACCGCACCACGTATCTGAACTACGGCGTCGACCGCAACGAAATGCCGGTTCTGCTCGCCAGCGGCTATTTCTTTCGCCATTCAAAGGAAGGCACTAACGCCCTCATCTTCGATGCGAATACCAAGAAACCGCTGACCATCTCAGGCTTTGTGTGGGAAGGCAACACCGAGCGTTTGCTGAAAGGCACTGCGTATGTGGTCGACGAATCACTCGGACGCGGCCACGTTGTTCTCTTCGCCGAAGACCCGTTCTTTCGCGGAATGACAAGAGCCAACTCGCGGCCATTCTTTAATTCGCTCGTTTTTGCAGGGGTGTTTTAACAGTCCAGGAAGTCTGGAAAGTCTAGGAAGTCTGGGCTCTCGCGCTTGATCTTGGATACTTAGATAAATCTCAGTTCGAAGAGCTTTACGAAAGCATTGACGAGATCGGCAGAATGACTTTTGCTCTTAAAAACCATTTGAGAGGATATAGATAGGTGCTTCGCAGGCTCGCGATTTCGTTGACTGTCCAATGCTACCAATGTAACTTCCCAGACTTTCAAGACTTCCAAGACTTCCTAGACTATTTCAAGTTATGTTCACTATAAAAGCGGGTTACAGCAACGATATCGAGGTTAAAACGGGGATCGAAAAGGTTCGGGAATTCTTTGCGGATGTGTCGAATTTTGCCGAGCTCATGCCGGGGATCCAGCAGATCCACACGGACGCGAAAGGCGTGGCTCATTGGAAGATACAGGCTGAGATCCCGTTCGTCGGGCCAATGCTCCACAAGTTTGCGGTCGAAATCGCCGAGCAAACCGACGATCGTATCGAATGGACGCCCGTCCGAACCGAGGCTGAGAATTTCCTTCGCTATTCAGCTGAGTTTATCCAACAGGCCAAAGACGTTACGCTCGTCCACTTTTCCCAGATGGTCGAGCTCCGCCGCCGTTCGGCCCGGGATCTGCATTACCTTGCCGGCCTGGCCGGTGAAACGCTTATAAGCAACGAAATGAGCAAACGAATTGCCGAAATGATTAAAATATTCATCGAAAGGGCAAAAGAAAGGCTCGAAAAGTAGTATTGCAGATCGGTTCCTTCCTGGAACTAACATTCGTCCGTCAATCAGACAGTGCGAAAAGTGCGGGCCTGGCCCCAAAAGCATGCATCAAACAAGTTTGGAGTCAGAGTAGCTAATGAGGTTTTCGTTATGGTTTTTGTGAATATTCCCTATTGTGTTGAAAATGACCGGATTGACCGCGGCGTTGCGGCTAAAGAATTGCAGGTTTTGGACATCGGTGAGGGCGACCGGTACGATGCGTTTGACGCGATCTATAATAAGCGGCCGCGAGGAGTAAGCTTTGAGGACCCGAAAAAGGCCTTGTTGTTGCAAAAGGCCCTTGGGCGACTCGGCGTGCCTTATCGAGAATCGCCCGAATCGGAATATAAATATGAAGGACTAGACGATCAATGATCGCTAGTCCTTAGTTTCGTAGATCTTTGAATTTTTACGATCTGAACCACGGAATTGCAAAAGGCCGGGGTGATCGACCCCGGCCTGATGTTCGCGGGCTCTAGAACCCGAATGGTTTTGTTCAAACCGTTTATCGGGCATAAAGCCCGGGCAGACAAGTTGGGACGCTTACCTGGCGGCGAATTCGAATTTAAGACGAATGCTGTCGGATTCCCCCCGGAATCTTGTCCACCATTTGAACATATCGCAATACGCAGGACCTCACTGTCCGATTGGCTACATTGAATATTGGCCAGGTTCGTAAGGTTATTGGAATCCTCACCCTTCACCTTAGGTAACAGCGCCGCCGTCAACGATAACGATTTCACCGTTCATAAAGCTGTTACGGTCGGAGGTCATGAAAGCAGCGTATTCGGCAAGTTCCTCTGGGCGGCCAAGACGGCCCTTTGAAACCCAGAAATCATGCATTTGGAGGAGGCGTTCGGGCAAGGTGTTTCCGAGGTCGGTGTCGAATATACCGGCGGCGATCGCGTTAACCGTAATATTGAAATTAGCTGCTTCTCGCGACAGGCATTTGGTGAAACCGATCATCGCGGCTTTTGACGTGGCATAGTGGACCGAGGTCGGAAGGCTGCGAATGGCGCCCACGGACGTAATATTGAGTATCGAGCCCATTCGCTCACGGATCATCTGCTTGTAAAAGGGCTTAGTGACCGCAAACAGGCTGTTAACGTTTGTATCGACGACCCAGTCCCAGCTTTTATCCGTCGTGGTCGCGAAATTATCAGGTTTATTCACCGCCGCATTATTAACCAGAACGTTTATCGCTCCCCATGTTTCCTTGATTTCCCGGGCGATATGTTTCATGCCGTAACGATCGGTGACAGAAACCTTATATGCCAAAGCACGGCGACCGTGTGCCTCGATCTTTTGCTTAACGTTCTCAGCAAGGTCATCGCGGGAATGGTAATTAAATGCAACATCCGCGCCTTCGCGTGCAAACACTTCGCACAATGCAGCCCCGATGCCACGCGTTCCGCCTGAGATAAACGCACGTTTTCCTTCTAGTAAGAGACTCAAATCGGTTTCTCCTGGTCGATCGACATAAATGAAAAGGTTAGATAATTTCGAGCGATAAGTCTAGGAAGTCGAAATAGATCTGAATAGTCCAGACGGTCTGGAAGGATGAAGGCACGGGCTAAGCCGCGGCTCTGGACTCAGAGAAATGAGCCGGAAGAAGAGCATTGATCTCGCGGACAATGGATTCGATAGAATTTGGTATTGTCATTCCGGCGGTGGCGCCCTTCATGCGGTCGTACGAGCCGTTATCCGCCAAAAGGAACCGGATCGCCGGTACGATATCGGTCGGGCGATGAAGCAGGATGCCCGCACCACGTCGTTCGATAAGGCTGACCGTGCCAGCTTCCTGCGGCATCGGCGGTGTGGTCGCGTCGGCGATGATAGGTAAACGGCATGCGAGAGCCTCGAATGTTGTCAGGCCGCCAAGCTTCGAGATCATCACGTTGGCCGACTGCATAAGCTTCTCGATCTCATCGGAATAGCCAATTACCTTGACCGGGAACTTCGCGGTGCGGGCGATCTCCTCGGCCTCGACACGAAGCTCTTCGTTTCTGCCGGCGAGAAATATGGCTTGTATATCGAGTTGGCCGCGCACAAGTTCTCGAAAGATCTGTGGAATATTGCCGCCTCCGATCCAGCCGGCGTTGACAAATACCGTGAACTTATCCGGATCGAGTCCATAGATGCGGCGAACGTTTTGAGCGTCGAACTCGCTGATCTCGCGGAATTTTGGATTTACAGGCATGCCCGAAACTTTGATCTTGGCAGACGAAACACCGTAATCCACGAGCTGATCCCGGGCATCTTCGTTTGCTACGAGATAGAGCGAGACATCATCGCATGCCCATGCTTTCCAAAATCCGTAACACGGATCTGTCACAACAGTTACAAGCGGAACCTGATCTGATAGATTAAGTTCTTTTAAGATTCGAGCAAAGATGTGCTGGGTAAGTGGATGTACGCTGACAACTATATGCGGGCACCATTTTTCAAACTGGCTGCGAACATATCCAATACAACGTCTATGCACAAACTCTCGCGTCTCCGGGCGAATTTTGTTCATCGCCCAATAAAGGTATTTCATCCATCCCTGCTTGTGACGCAGCACCCAGTTGTAAAGGTTGACGAGTTTATCGGTAAGATGGTGTGATTCCTCCACCGCTTTAATGATCCTTACCACCGGCGAACCACCAGTCCAAAACTTCTCGAGCCCATCTGAGATCGTTTGCGCAGCCGAACGGTGCCCGCCGCCGGTGTCGGAAGAGATAATGAGGATCTTTGGCGTGTTTTGGGGCATTTAAGGTTTCTGAATTTCTAGCTGGCGGCAAATCCTTATCACAGTGAAGTCGGCGATCTGGTTATGTCTCGGTACTGCAGTTCTCTTCTTCGTTTTCGCATTTTCCCAGATAGAATGGCTTCCTCCTTCTCGAAGCATCCGGCACCCATGGGAGCTGAGATGCCGTATTAAATCACGCCGCTTCATACTCGAGAGAAGGAACCACTTTCACTTGATATGTTGCGTTCAAAATTAGGTAAATTGGCTCTTCCAGGTCGGCTTCAGCATCAGTCAAACCCTGATCCGGCCGCGGTAGGGGCTCGCCTAAGAGTAAGTTCGTTTCAGCCATATCTACCAAGGCTCCGGCTAACAAATCCCGTGCCTGGTCGATATCTTTCGCGCACGTAATGACACCTGGGAAGTCAAGAACTTCACCATGAACTCCATCCGACAAGAATTTGTACATCGCTTTATAAGTCAACATATCTTACGCCTTCAGAGCGACCTCTTTAGCCGCCATAAAACTGGCTGATTTAGCGGCCTTTTTCATCTGGCTCTCAAGCTTCTTGATCTTAACAAGATGGCCGGCATTGAACGGTAACGACGGATAGAAGCAGTTCGATTCGTGGGTGCAGAAACATCCTGCACCGGCCTCTTTACGACGATTCTTCATCAAATCCGTTTTCCACGCCGTTTGAAAATCCCAATCGTAGTCACGAAGGTTTAAAACGTCAGCCTTATTCTCACACGAAGAAAGCGCTCCGTTATCGTAGATCACGGCACCAGCACTTCCTGCGTAGCATTTAAGCTGTGCCTTGTTCTCCTCTTTGGTCTTGGCGATAAGGTCGTGCATATAAATGTCGACCGCGGCCTTAAAGAAGCCCGATTTTCCGCCGTAGTTGTTCTTCAGCGCTGCACTTTTCGTATCTTCGAGGATCATCTGCGAGAGCTGACCGTATCGGCGATGGTCAAAGTTCAGTTCGTTCGGATCTGCTGACGGGGGACGAATATAGTTGATATTCACCTTATCCGGTTTTAGATCATATTTCAGGAAATCGTACCAGTCGAAAATAGTATCCTCGTTCGAACGCATTACGCATGTACAGGTCTGGATATCGAGCTGCGGATATTGCTCTCGCTTCATCTGCTGCAGCGTGCGGGCCGTGTGTATCGCCTTATCCCAACTTCCCTCTTTGCGTCGGATCTTCTCGTGGGCGTCCTTCATACCGTCAATGCCGAGAGCGACGCTGACGTTAAGATTCGGGCATTCGTCCATGATGCGCGCTACATCAGGGAAAATTCGAGGATGTATCTGCCCATTCGACATCAGATAAACCGAGTCGAGCTTGTTGTTTTCATAAAATGCCCTGACGATCTCAGGTAGGTCCTTTCGCGTGAAGGGCTCGCCGCCCGCCAACACCAGAACACCTAAGTTACCGCCCAGAGTTTCTGAGATCTTTGCAATCTCGTCAGTCTTCATCTGCAGCTTTTTACGCGGCCGGTCATCGAGTTCCTCAGTAAAGAAACAGTGTGTGCACCGCATATCGCATACGCTGGTAACAAGTATGTTTAGAAAGACAGGCGAAATCGGCTGGCCTACCACAATACTCGCGTATCTTTTGAATATTTCTTTTGTTGCAAAATCCATTATTTTA
>JBGTCF010000221.1:0-12254 GCA_041748975.1 Pyrinomonadaceae bacterium | reverse complement strand
GACTGTGAACTCACTCTTGATGAGTTTATGGCTATGATCAAATAGTTTCCTTTATGCACACATTTGCATCAACTCAGCAAAGAGATGCCGGCCTGGCTTCCGGAAGAGTATTTGAGCTCATTAAAAGCGAACTCGAACTCGTTGAGCTTGAGTTCGAGCGACAGGCCAGCTCGAATATCCAGGTGATCGACTATCTCGGCGAATACCTCCGCTCGTCGGGGGGCAAGCGGGTGCGCCCGGCCCTGCTAATATTGGCGAACCATGCTGTCGGCGGTGAGGGAAGTGCCGAAAATGTCATTCGCATGGCGACGGTGATGGAGATGCTCCACACGGCAACGCTGGTTCACGACGACATAATCGACAACGCTGACCTCAGACGAAACCGGCCGTCCGTCAATTCCGAGTTCGGCAATAATACTGCGGTGCTGATGGGCGATTGGCTTTATATGTCGGCGTTTGAGACGACGGTAAAGGAGCGTTCGCTCGAGATCATCGATATTTTGACGCGTGTTACCCGCAAAATGACGGAGGGTGAGCTTATACAGTTAACGCGTATCGGCAAGCTGGACATTTCCGAGGACGACTATTTCGACATACTCAAGCGAAAAACGGCCTATCTGTTTGCGGCTTGCTGCGAGGTCGGCGGCATCCTTGGCGGTGCCACACAAGAAGAAAAAGAAGCTCTCCGAGACTATGGCATGCATCTCGGGATCGCATTTCAGCTTTCGGACGACATATTGGATCTGACCGCTCACACGGAGAATCTTGGAAAAGCCGCCGGGTCTGACCTGCTCGAAGGCAAATTGACGCTGCCGTTGATCTACCTGTTAAAGAAAAATGGAACGCTCCGGCCTTCATTGCAAAGGATAATTGTCGAAGGTCAATACGGCGCCGTCTCGCGAGCGGCACTTCAGGAAATGCTGGCCGACCACGGTATTCTTGACGAGATAAAGGCTCGTGCGGGCGAATATATCGATGCTGCAAGAAAAAGTCTTGATGTTTTGCCGGGTTCAGAGTATCGTTCTTGTTTAGGCGATGTCCTTTCCTTTGTTACCGAAAGAAATTCTTAGAATTTACCCTAGGCTGCACCATTAAAGGCTCCATGGACTGAGCAAATCATTCATATATGTTAGATGAAAGCCTCATTGCAACACTTGAGCAGAGTTTGCTTCAAACGCGAAATGCCCAGAATCGGTTAATAGCTCGCTTACGCGAAACTGAGTCTGAGGTCGAGCACCTTCGCCTAGAGATCGGGGCTCTTGAGAATAGTGCCGCTCAAACCGAAAAGGCGATCGACAGTCTGCTTGTGACGATGCGCTCGGGCCGCCGGATGATGACTCTGGGCAAGAGTATGAAGATCGAAGACGATTACGGCCAGCAGCCTCGCCACTCAAACACAGGTCAATCGGATCGCGAGCAGCTTTCAAGGCCGTATCGCCGCGACTCGGTCTCGTACATCAATCAAAACCGCGGCATCCCGTCGATCAGCAACAACTCGGTAGCGGTCAGCAACAGATTCAGCGATCGGACGATAACACAGGCTTGCACCCTGCTCCTTCGAGAGTCAGGCGGGCCGCTCCACGTTAACGAACTCTATAATCTGCTTGTGGCCGGTGGTATGAAATTCAGGGGCAACAATCCGACTATCTCGGTCGCCGTCTCACTCAGCCGCAACAGCCGTTTTCGCAAGGTCGATCCCGGTACATTCGATCTCGTTATTCGCGAAGCTCTGCAAGCCGCTTCGTAAAAAAGTATCCAAAATCCCCTCCAATTTTTTATACCTCCGGTATTTTCCGGGGGCATCTTTTCTTGAATTGCGCCATCAAATCAGTAATTTGCCCAATTTGGGACCGCGCATTGACGCTATAAAATTGCTAACGCTGATGATCGCTGAGGGTATATAATGTTGTTGGCCCTCTGGGTGACTATTTCTAAGATGTTGCATTCATATTCATTTGCGATCAAGCGAGTTATCGGATTTGTACTCGTCATTGTCGGCGCGCATGCCATAACGGTTGGAGCTCCGATCGGAAACTTGCCCCTCCGTGCGAACATTACACCGGTTTGTGAGCCGGTCTCGGGATATTTTCCGTGGAAGTTCGCCGATATCTACGCGGACGGCAATATCGCGGTCCAAGGCAGCTATAATTGCCGCGGCGTTTTTATTTATGATCTGACCGACCCTGACAATCCCGTACTCGCCAATCATTACAATCCATCCCCTACGCAGGCCTTTCTCGAGGCGACTGTCATTGGGAATCGTGGTTATTTTGCCAGCGGCGGGCCTTACCCGTCCGGAACAGCCGATTCGGGCGACGGCGTTCATATTGTGGATCTCACAAACCCCTACCAACCGGCCTTGCTCGGAAAAGTGAACGCCACGCACGGCGGCTTCAACGGGGTTCACGAGATGGTCATCCAAGGTAATTATCTGTTTCAGAATTACAACAGCACTTCGAATAAGGTTCTCAAGATCTTCGATATCAGCAACCCAACGGCACCGGTCCTTAAGTGGAATGTCGTCCCGATCGATTCACTTTGGGTCCATGCTGTCCATGTCAGGGGCAACCGGATGTACACCTCAGGCTGGCGCGGAAAGATCGAGATCTACGATATCGGCAACCTGGCAATTCAGCCGCCCACTTTCCTGGGTGCTATCACCGGCGATAACAACAATCACACATCTTACACGAGTGAGGATGGGAATTATCTATATTCCGCGCGCGAAACGTTCGATGGAGATATCCGGGTTTATGACGTTCGCGACCCGGCTGAACCGTTTCTCGTAAAGAGCATTTCCACGAGCCAGCTAGGACTCCAAGCCATTAGCCCGCACGACCCGGTCGTGATGGGAGATAAATTATACGTTTCCTGGTATCAGGCTGGCGTACAGATCTTCGACATCAGCGATCCGGTTAACCCTGTCCATGTTGCTCAATACGACACTTTTGAAGGGGAATATGTCGCCCCGTCATCTCTAAGTTCTGTTTCAACTGCTGAGGGAGACCCGTGGGATATTATTTGCGGTGTGCCGGGCAGCAGTCTACAGAATGTGCCGCAGGCCAGTTTTGACGGGAGTTGGGCCGTAACGCCGTTCCTCGGGGTCGACAAGATCCTCGCCGGAGATATGACGCGTGGGCTTTTCATCATAGATGCTTCATCATTATTTGCCGCACCCGAGATCACCCTCTCCGGTCGGGTCATAACGCCGGACGGTGGCGGCCTTCGCAATTCTCAGGTCAGATTAATAGGATCCGATGGTGTATTCCGGTCCGTTCCGACCAGCTCGTTGGGATATTACTCATTCGACAACATTACTGACGGAACCTACACGGTCACTGTTTCTTCCCGACGATACCGATTTGAAACGAGAAATGTCGACCTAAGCGCACCTCTGTCCGATTTCGATTTTGTCGGTCTCGAATAGCCCCAAAACAAAACTAGGAACTGGCAACTCGATAGTTACCCGATAAGCCCGATGTCAATGCTTTATGCTTGACATCGGGCTTTTTGTTCCTATTATTGCAGTATGAAACTACAATTGACGCTGGTAAGCGGGAGCCTGGCGGGACGGGAGTTCGACCTCGAAACCGGGTTTTTGACGATCGGTCGCGGCCCTAATTGCAGCGTCCGGCTCGATCCAA
Source organism: Pyrinomonadaceae bacterium (assembly GCA_041748975.1). GTDB lineage: Bacteria > Acidobacteriota > Blastocatellia > Pyrinomonadales > Pyrinomonadaceae > OLB17. Next base: position 8,610 of record JBGTCF010000221.1, on the reverse strand, counting down.
TGACCGAAAGGATCGCGTCAAAACAGCACGCTTTTATCGAGGCCCGCCCTGACGGTTTCTACTTGAGCGACAACAAGAGCACGAACGGCACACTTCTAAATGGCCATCGGGTGAATATGGCCAAATTAGCTGACGGTGACGAGGTCCAGTTTGGGATCAAGGGCGTCACCAGCAGGGTTCGGATGCTCCAGGGCAGCGCCAGATTCGAAATACCACCGCAGGATTATCGGGCACATGAGCAACAGGTCTTCGATCTGACAGTAGCTGCCGAACCCGTCAATTTGCACAATTCCATCTCAAATCTAGGACTCGGCAGCGTAAGTTCGGTCAAGCCCGAACCTCGCAGGACCGGCCGCTATATCGGCATGGGGGCGACGATCTTTGTGATCATTTTCCTCTCGATGGTCGTCGCACTGCTGATGTTTGCGAGCGTGGGCATTGTCCCGGCGGTTATCGCAACTGTCGTGGCATTCGTGCCGGCGACGCTCTACCTGATCCCGCTTATCTGGCTTGATCGCTACGACCCCGAGCCGTTCTGGCTCCTGGCGCTGGCCTTCGCATGGGGAGCACTGGTGGCGGTGGTTGTGTCTTTTATCGTGAATACAGTTATCGGTGAAGGGACAGTGATGGTCGCTCAGAGTATGGGCTTCTCGCAGATTGAGGCGATGCAGATCGGTAATTCGGTAGGGGCAGTCATATCAGCACCGGTCTTCGAAGAAGGCTCAAAGGGCCTCGGCGTCCTTATCCTCTTGATATTCTTCCGTCAATATTTTGATGATATTCTCGACGGTATTGTTTTCGCGGGGGTCATCGCTCTCGGCTTTGCTACAGTCGAAAATATTCTATATTACGGCCAAGGGCTCGGCCGTGGCGGTTTTGGCGGGCTCGCTGTCCTTTTTGTGATGCGCGGCATTATGTCGCCGTTCGCTCATGTCACATTCACAGCAATGATCGGCATCGGCTGCGGTATTGCCCGCGAATCGCACAAAACATACGTCCACATCTTGCTGCCGATCATCGGTTATTTCGCGGCGGTCGCCCTCCACGCTATTTGGAACGGAATGGCGGTCATAGGCGGCCTGGAGGGCTTTGTGATCGGCTATCTGATACTTGAGATACCGTTCTTTTTCATATTTGTAGGTTTTTCATTGTATGTAATGCGTCGGCAGGGAAAGATTCTCAAGGACATGCTCGCCCTCGATATCGCCCGCGGATTGATCACCCCAGAACTCGGCGAGACCGTTACTTCGGCATTCAAAAGCTCCGCCTGGCTGATCTTCGGCCTCTTCAACGGCAAATACCGCGCCCGCAGCCGCTACCTTCGCGCCGTCGGCAAGCTCGGCCTCAGCTACTGGCACATCCAACGTGCCACCGCCGCCGATGGCCACACGGGCAGCTTCCAACAAAACCCCATTCTCCGCGAAGAGGTTTTAAAATGGCGAGATAAGGTGTAAATGGTTTGGATTTTAGTACGGTCTAGCCGGTTGTCGTGCTAACTAGCGACACATTCATGGGCTGTTCATCGTAAAAGCCAGCTTCCAGGCATCGCCACTATTTATGTATAGCGAAGTCCCGTAAATAGGGCCGCCCATTGCCTGGCCGTAGCAGATTCCTTCCGCGTTTCCTCTAAAGGTCAGGATACTCACGGTCGGCGAGAGCGAAATACGGACGCCGTCAGTAACGCTGACGCTTTTGACCTCGCATTTATGTTCGGACCAGAGCTTTATAGTATCCGCTTTCGTAGATGTGACGTTCCCGAAAATGTCCACGAATGAAAGGTCCTTATTTGTCAATTCTTCGAGCTTAGCGGCATCGGTTGCCTTCCAGGCCTCCCAGACCGATCTCTCGATTGTTACCAAGGTATCGGTTACAGGATCCTCCCCCGCAGGATTCGAAGGCATGGCATTTGAAACGGCATTTTTATCCTTAACCGGAGATTTCTGAACCAGGCCGGATTGTGCTGGCGGCGAAGCCGCTGCGTTGAGATCGATGATCTGGTTCTTGCCGTGGAACGCAGCTACCCATTTGTCGTCGCTCCTGACCCAAACAGTGGTCGAACGAATCGGGCTCGGGGCCTTCTCCGTCTTTCCGTCCACCGTGCAATTGCCGTCGAAAGTGCCTTTGTAGTTGAGGATGTATGTATCCGCATCGATCGGAGACAAATTAACCTCGTCGAGCTTCCAGCCGTCTTTGATATCGCACCTGACGCCGCCGATCATGTTCATTGTCGCGGCCTTGTCCATTCGCGATCCGCCCGGCCCAAGTGTGACAAACTTGTCACTTAACATGCTCTCAAAAAACTTCGCGTCACCTTCAAAATATGCCTCATTCGCCTGCCGCTCCAGAGCAATCAGTGAATCCGCAGTCGGAGCCGCCGCCGGCTTGGACGCGTTAGTGGTTGTGTTTTTCGCCGGTGCATTACCGGCCGGGGCCCCACAGCCAGCAAATAAAACAGCGATGGCTGTCAAAACAACCGCAGTAACTTTATTCATATGTTTTTCTCTATACCTATTTGATCAATGTGACTTATTGTCATACTAAACTAAAAAAAGGGAACAGGCAGACCGAGATCTGCTCTGTTCCCCAAAAAAGCCGAAGAACCAAAGTCCTCGGCCAATACAAACTGTCGTATCTTCACGACGACAGCTCGCGTAACCTTACGTGCCCGCTTTACGATACCTCTTCTAACTGGTTGTCATAAATTGGTCACTTGTTCCGCCAGACGATCTACCTCATAACCCGTAGAGGATGTGGCCTTCGCCCCTATTTCTAGCCATTATCCACTTTGCTCTCGATACCGCTATTTTTTACTCTTACTGCCTGTAGTTTTCTTGCTCGCAGTTTTAGCCGCGGCCGGCTTAGCGGCAGCCTTTTTCGTTGTCGGCGAAGCTTTGGCAGTCGGTTTCTTCGCTGTTGACGTCTTCGAAGTCGATGTCTTTGCGGCGGATGAATTAGTTTTACTGGTTGCCGTCTTCGCCGTTGACTTCGTTGTCGCGGGTGACTTGGCTTTACTGCTTGTCGCCTTCGCAGCGGGTGATTTTGCCTTGCTGATCGCAGTCTTCGCCGTTGACTTCGTCGCAGCCGCTGACTTTGCCTTGCTGCTCGCCGTCTTTGCAGCCGACGCTTTCGCGGCGGTTGATTTTGCTTTACTGCCTGTCGCCTTCTTCGCACCTGCTCCGTTGGGTTCTGCTCCTACGGCTTTTACGGCGGATACCGCCGCTCCTGCAACAGCTCCCTCAGCCGCGCCCGTCAATACGTTTGCAACGACTTCTTTCGCCTTGTCATAGACCTTTTCCAAAGTTCCTTTCGATGAAGATTTTTTCTTAACCATTATTTTTCTCCTTACCGTGGATTCTAAAATTCTTCTTTTTCATATTCCATTGCGGCACCAGGTACTTCGAGTATCGGTTCGTCAAGGTGGTCGCTTACCACTTTGAACACATCTCTCCCTCGACCTCATGTTTCCGAAAAACGTGTAAGGTTAGCATTTGAACTGTGGGCTAGTATGTTCGTTAGTGTACAAAGGGTCAGCCCAGGGAATGACACGGCCCGCCCGCGGTCCAGTCTGTTCTTTTCCGTCTGACGCCCAATTATGGTAGCTTTCTCTCATGCCGCCAACCATTAATGAATTAGTCGTTTACGTTCCATCGGAAGACTTTCAGATCTCGCAGCGATTCTATGCCGCGCTTGGCTTTACACTCACGGACGGCTGGGGCGGCACAAAGGACTGTCGGCTCGGAAACGCGGTCTTTCGCCTTCAAAACTACTACAACAAAGATTGGGCCGAAAACTTCATGATCAAGCTAGACGTCGACGATATCGAAGCCTGGCACGCTCACGCGAAAGAGGTCATCGACAATGGCGATTTTGCCCACGCTCGCTATGACAAAGCTATCGAGTCCACCGGCGACACAAAAATATTCCACGTCTGGGACCCCTGCGGAGTGCTCCTGATCTTCATCGCCTGACTCACACAGCTGGTCGGCCTTAAAAAGCGGGAAAGCCGCAAACAAGGTCCCCTACTTACGAAGGAGGGGTAGCACCCGCTTCGGGTGACGGGGTGGTTCTCTACAATTCGGGGGTCAACGTTGACAGATTCGTGACCGTTAACTAATCAAGATGTCCGAGGTATCGGGCCGCTATTTCTACGGAGGTGCGAACTCGATTGCTTATTCGAAATTCGTCCAACTGGGCGTCAAGCGGTGTATCCGGATAAAAAATGGAAATGCCCATCTTAAAATTGGGATTGTTTATTGTTGGCAGCTCGTCGGTAAACGTACTTTGTTTTCTCAAAACGCCGTCTACATATATCTGCTGTACTTTTGTCGTATTGCTGTAAGTGACCGCCACATAGTGCCACTCTCCTGCTTTCCAGTCTCGAACATCTAATTGAACTGCTCTGTTTGCGACAAATTTGTTCATTATCAAGCTCAGATCTCCAAACGCAACATCGATAGTCATTCCCCCATAATCAGTTCCGTTCCAGTTTAAGATCGTACGCGGTGGGTTGACGGTTCCATTCCAGTTTGGTTTTATCCAGAACTCAACGGTCCCTTCTTTGGAATTGATATTATTTGCGGATTGATACGAAAGTTGGCTACCAGCCAGAAAATTTGCGGATTGGCCTACCACGCCGGGTAAGAACGCCATAGACGGTGACGTGACCGGAACCTCGCCGAGTTCGCCGATAAGTGTGTTCTCAAAACGGAGCGACAAAAGCGTATTTGCATCGACCTCGGCATACGTTCCCCAGGCTTCGAGTTCGACAATTCGGCTGTACCCGTCAACAGCGGCGTTATTTACGAGCACTCTGATTCTGGACGTTGATATGGGTGCGAATGTGAGTTTCACCCAGGCCAGGTTGTTTCCTGTCACGAGTCCCCCGGGCACGGTTAACCAGTTCGAACCGTCCCAATACTGGACCTCGAAATCGATGAGCGAATATTGCGTCGTCGTCGTTGTCATGTCTGGCGGTGTGGTGTTATTAAAGTCATCTCTTACTGCAAAGATCGATATTTCGTCGATCGTCTTCGTTCCGTTGAAGGTGACCGTAAGCACATCAGGAAAGAGACCGGGAGATGAATCTTTCCAGGCACCACCGACAGCCCATACCCGGCTCCCGTCGATCGCATTGGATGCCGAGTTTACTTCCGTCGATCCCGAAGCGACGCCGCCGTTTGCCGTCAGCGAATGATTCATTCGGACAATCGGTGTCGGAGATGGCTGCGGTACAGGTACGTCTCCCCAGGCCTCCAGTTCCACTATTCGGCTGTAACCATCGACGGCGGCATTGTTCACAACTACCCTAAAGCCAGTGGTCGAAACTGCCGGAAAGGTGATCTTCACCCAGGCCTTGTTGTTTCCCATCACTGTTCCGCCCGGAACAGGAGTCCAAACTACGCCATCCCAATACTGAACTTCAAAAGCGACCAGTGAATACATGCTCGTCGAGGTTGTCGAATCGGGAGGAGTAGTGGTCAAATAATCGTCCAATACAGCAAAAACCGATACTTCATCGATCGTCTTTGTGCCATTAAAACTCACGCCAAGAAAATCGGGAAAATCTCCCGGCGTTGAATCCTTCCATGCACCCCCATTCGCCCACACACGGCTGCCGTCGATCGCATTTGACGCTGGATTTAATTCGGTAGAGCCGACGGCCGTCGCACCATTCGCTGAAAGAGCATGATTCTTCCGCAACATCGGCATCTGCGTCGGACTGGGATCGGGCTCTACCGTCGGTGTCGGGCTAGGCTCAACGGTTGCGGTCGGACTCGGCTCCACAGCAGGTGTCGGGCTAGGGCTCGGTACGGGAACATCTCCCCATGCTTCCAGTTCAACAATTCGGGTGTACCCATCCTGTGAAGCACTATTAACGATCACCCTGATCGCAGTCGTATCGACAGGCGGGAACGTGAGTTTTACCCATGCCTTGTCGTTTCCGGTTACAAGGCCACCGGGTACCGTTGCCCACTCCGAACCGGTCCAGTTTTGGACCTCAAAATCGACGAGTGAATACAGAGTTGTCATTGTCGTCTCTTCGGGAGGAGTTGTGTTTAGAAAATCGTCTCGGACGGCAAATATCGAGATCTCATCGATCGATTTCGGGCCGTTGAAGGTGATCTGGAGTGTGTCTGGGAATATACCCGGATCGTTATCCTTCCAGGCTGAGTCGATCGCCCATACCCGGCTACCGTCGATCGCATTCGAGGCCGGATTCAACTCAGTCGTTCCCGCTGCAGTCCCGCCATTGGCCGCCAATGCGTGGTTGGTTCGCTCCACCGGGGGGGGCGGCGTTGGCGTCGTTGTGGGAGTTGGGGGTAACGTACACGCGGTTCCGAAATATCTAGCCACAGCAAAGTCCCCATCCGAACCGTTTTGACTTCCGCCAACAGCAACGATTTTATTATCGGTCTGAATAAAGACCGAAATTGCAAAACTGCTCCCATTCCCGATCGCCGTTATGACTTTTCCGTCAGTGTCGAAAGTTGTATCGAGGGCGCCGTCGCTGTGATACCTTACTACAGCAAAATTAGCGTTTGCGTCCGTCATAGCGTTGCCGACAGCCACGATTTTTCCATCGGACTGTATTGCCACTGACCTAGCAACCGCGATACCGCTGCCGATAACGGTGGTCACGATGCCGCCGTTGCCGAATGAAGCGTCGAGCGAGCCACTTGGGTTATACCGTGCTAGTGCAAAGTTTGGAAAGCTACTTCCAACCACTACGAGCCTGCCGTCAGATTGCAAGGAAGCACTCGTAGCTTGCGAAAAGTCACCGATCTGCGTTACAACTTTACCGTCCGTGCCGAAAGAAGTATCAAGTGACCCGTTAGTGTTGTATCGCGCAATTCCGAACCTCACGCCTGATTCGCTCCCGCTGAACCCTGTCGCGACGATCTTGCTATCACTTTGTATCAACACTGTCCGTACCTCATCCTGAAGGGTGACGAAATCGGTCATCACCTTCCCTCCGGCACCGAATGAGGGGTCAAGGGAGCCATCCGCGTTATATCGCACTATTGCAAAGTCCGAGCTGCTACCGGTACCTGGTGCGTATCCACCCAAAACAAGTTTTCCGTCGGGCTGAGTGGCTAAGGAATACGCTCTCGCCGCACTAATTCCAACCGGGGTTACCACCTTTCCGCTATTGGCGGATCCGAAAGAGGTGTCAAGTGATCCATCGGGGTTATATCGAACCATGGCAAAGCCGGTTCCACTCCGCCCTGCAACGACGATCTTTCCATCCGACTGCACCGCCACCGAATATGCCTCGTCTATACTGTTGTTGAAGTCGGTGACCACTTTGCCGCCGGACCCGAAGGTCATGTCAAGAGAACCATCCGGATCATACCTGATAGTTGAAAAATCCAGGTTTAGGCCGCCAAAGCTGCTGTAACCGGTAACAACGAACTTCCCATCAGATTGAAGTGCGGCCGCCCTCGGCACATCGGTGATTCCTGCGACATTTGTAATCACGATTCCGTTGGTTCCGAAAGAATGGTCAAGCTCGCCCGGGAGACAGGATTCATAAGTAAGCGTCAACGGCGCTTGGATTGTGGAGCCGAATGGAAACGGAGCGACCTTCATTACGCGATGCGATTGCAAATTATTCTGTAATAATGTGCCCCAGGGGCCGCTAGCCAAAGCACCGTCGAGTGACACAGCGACAAACGTGACCGCGAAAGTGAATATGATGGTTAAGAGCAGAGTACATTGACGTTTATTCATAGAATTAGGCTTCCGAAGGGCAATATCAATATTTATGTTGAGTAGACTGTAGTAAAGGTCAGTGAAAGTCATTAAATACCTGCTAAATCTTGGCTAAATCTGGTAGAATGCGACCCTGTGCCCACACGTTTCGAAGTAAAACCTGAAAAATCGAAGTCTAGACGTCTAAACGTCTATCAATTCGGCGAATTTCAGATCGATGCTGCGGACGGAAGTCTGCGTCGGAACGGGGTCAAGGTAGGGTTGAATCGACGGGCGTTTGATGTTTTATTGCTGCTCGTTGAGCGTGTGGGCGAGGTTGTCACCAAGCAGGAGTTTTTTGATACAGTCTGGGCTGATACTTTTGTTGAGGACAATAGCCTGACGGTGGCGATGACCACCTTGCGGAAGGTGCTGGGTGATGATGCGAAGAACGCAAAGTTCATAGAAAATTTGCCTCGCAGAGGTTATAGATTTATCGCCGATGTCAGAGAGGTTGACCCACCGGGTACCTCCATTCCTAACACGGCCATCGAACCCAGTAAGGGCGAAAGTAGTCAAACGGGTGTTAGAAATAGGAAATTCCTAACCGGCATGCTTGCGGTCTGTTTGGTTTGTTTGCTGGTCGTTCTGGGATTTACGTATTTCAGGGCCTCACGTCCTGATCAGATCTCTGCGGCATCCGCCCCGACGTCGAGGGTTGGCTCGATCGCGGTGATGCCCTTTGAAAACTCGAACCTTGAACTCGAATATCTCTCCGACGGCCTGGCCGACAGCATTCTCGCCAACTTAGCACTTCTCCCTGAACTCCGTGTGATCAGCCGGAACTCAGTCTTTCAATACAAGAATCGGCCGTTCGACCTGGTTGAAACGGGCCGGACCCTAGGCGTCGACTCGATC
>JBGTCF010000220.1:0-10009 GCA_041748975.1 Pyrinomonadaceae bacterium | reverse complement strand
GGATCGAATGAGATCGAATTTGTCTTAGAGAAAAGCGGCCTGAGACATTATTTTGGGACTGTGGTCACCGCGGACGATGTCTCAAACTGTAAACCTGACCCGGAAATATTTCGCACTGGATTTCGGCGTATCGATTCTGCCCGAAATGCCAAAGGGCATCTCCCGATGACACATGAGGAATGCCTTGTTATCGAAGATTCCCCACCCGGCGTGCTCGGAGCGAGACGTGCGGATCTTCCCGTGCTGGGCGTTGCAAACACTGTGACGGCAAATGAACTGCGAAAGGCGGGAGCGGGTGCTGTTGCGACCGATCTCCGCGACTGGATGCCGGAATCGATCAGGCGTGTCTTTGACACCATCTAAGCAAAAAACATGGCGGATTTATTTATTCACAGAGAGCAGGCCGAAGAGGACCTGCTCGCGGCAGCGGCTTTTCTCGCTGAGCGGATCAAAAGCAGCGATGGGCATGCCGAGGCGATGAGCGCGGTCCTTCCGATTTATCTCGATCGCGGGGATGTCGATCTGGCTGCGGAACTCGCAAATGCGATAAACGATCCACATTCGCGTGACAAACTGCTCATCAAGGTCGCTGAGAAATGCGCTCAAACGAACGATGACGAGTACGCGATTCAACTCGCCGATGCTATCGAAGACCATGGCCTTCGATCGGAAGCTTTTGAGCGTATCGGTGCAGTGAAGGCAGGCCAGGGAAATGCGGCGGCGGCCTTTGAAATTGCGGATTTGATGAACCATCCGGATTTCATTTACGCCGCGGTTGCGTTCAACCAGGCGTCCAATGGAAACGACGCGGGTGCAGACGAAACACTTGGCCGTATTGAATTTTCACCGGCCCTGTCGTCAGCTTTGCAGAACATCGCGGATGCTCAGATCGAGAAAGGCGAACTGGAAAAAGCCGTTCAGTCTCTGGAACGAGGGGCAATCGCGGCCGAAGAGACCGAGCATGATGAAGAGAGGATCAGGACATTATGCGAGTTCGGTAACCATTTCATCGCAGCCGGGCGAAAAGACCTTGCGATAGAAACGTTTGAGAAGGCGCGTTCTTTCGCCGAGGTCGTGGTTAATGTTCATCGGGATCGACTGCTGGTCATGTGCTCGGTCGGCTTCCTGCATGCGGGAAGTGATGATGTAGCGGACGAAATACTCGATCTGGTCCGGGACAAGACTCAATTAGCGTCGGCCCTGCTGATCTTTGCGCGTCATTCATGGAAGAAGGAAGAAAAAGAAGAGGCTGTCGACACCCTTGAAGAGGCTTACGCCATTATCGATTCGCAAAAGGAATCGGAGACGCGGGACAGCCGGGCACGGAACGCAATCCTCGCATCCATCACGACGCAATTTTCTGTTTTTGAAATAAATGACCGTGCTACTGAGATCGCTCAAAGCATCCCTGATCCACAGGAACAATGGGCGGCAATTTCTCAGATCGCTCAGGTATTGACCCTGCAGAAAAAGGACGATCTGGCCCGCGATACCATCAACCTCATTGACGATGACTCAAGTAGAGTGTCGGCCTTGATAGCTATTTCAGACTTAAAATTGCGTGAAGGCGAAAGCGAGACCGCCCTTGCGTTGCTCAACGAAGCGTCTGCGTTGGCCGAGACGATTCCGCAACTGGTGGCCCGCTCGAATGTGTTGAACGAGATCGCGTCGAGGTATGCCGCCGAGGACCTACCAGAACGCGTTCGCGCGATCGGAATAGAGAACCTCGAAACGATCGGAGCAATTCGCGATGAGAGCAGCCAAGCCACAGCATTGGCGAGTCTCAGCGAAGTCTACAAGAAAGCCGGCCTGTCATTGGTGGAGAGCGAAAAGGATCTCATTACGCAAATAATTATGAAATATTAGGTTCTCGTTCCTATTAGTCCAATTCTAAACTCTGTCGTTAGCGATTAGATCGTTGAATGTATCGCGCCTGCGAATCAATCTTATATCGCCATCCTCACCGATAAGCAGCACCGCCGGCAAAAACCGCCCGTTGTATTGCGATGCCTGGGCAAGCGTGTACGCCCCCGTATTTAAGAGGGCCAGCACTTCGCCAGCTTCGACATTTGCGGGAAGCAGTCGGTGTTCAGGCAGTCGGCCCTCGCCTTCAATATCAAAATACACGTCTCCGCCATCGCACAGCGGCCCCGCGACTTTGTAAGGGAAATTGTGTTCTTCGTCAGCTCGTTCAGCTGAGATCAAGTGGTAGTACCATTTGTAGGTTTCCATCGAAAGCAGAAGGTTAAAACCGGCGTCGGTCAAAAGCCAAAAATCGGCTCCGATTTTGGATTTTGGATTTTGGATTTTGGATTTTTCTATTGGACGCTGTTTGTGATTGCGGACCGTGGTTAGGCAGATGGCGGCGTCGGCGATTATTGAGCGGCCGGGTTCGAGGAGCAGCGTGATGCCTTCCAGTAAGTCAACTGCGTTCTCGGCTTCGGCTTGGTTGCGTACTTTGGCCCATGCGGTTTTCGTCGCCTCGGCGGGAGAGAAATCGGCGGCAAACATCTCGCGTTGTTCGACGGGGAAGTCGTCGGCCTGCGAACCGTCGCGGATGTAATTTACTGGGAAGCCGCCGCCGAGATTTATGTGCTGCAAGCGGATACCGGTTTCGCGATAGATGCGGAGCAGGGCACCGAACATCTCATCGAATGCCTGTGTGTAAACCTCCGGCGAAGGATTTTGCGAGCCGATGTGCAGATGAATGCCGCTCAAGTTCAGGTGCGGCGAATCTTTGTATTTCGCGAAAGCATGAAAAGCTTCGTCCGGCATCATGCCGAACTTCGAGGTCAACAGCGCGGTTTGGAGGCCGGAATGCGTTCCGCTCTCGATCTCGGGCACCAACCGAAGGCTACAATTAGCTTGTTTTCCAAGTCTTTTCGCCGTTTCCTCTATCAGCGAAAGCTCGTAAAGCGAATCAACCTGGATGGCGTAAGCACCGTTTAAGATCGCGAGTTCCAGTTCCCAGATCTCTTTACTATTTCCGTTGAAATTGATCTGATCGCCGGTGAAGCCGGCTTTCAGAGCCTTCCAAAGCTCGCCGCCAGAATTTACCTCGATATCGCATCCGGCGTCTTTTACTGCTTTTAATATGTCCATAGTAGACATCGCTTTCGCGGCATAGCAGAGCTTTAACGGGCAGCCGATCACGTCAGCGACCTTTTTCAATCGCTCAATGTTGTGTCGAATACGCGATTCGCTAAAAACGAAGAGCGGCGTGCCGTGTTCACGCGCCAACTCGGCCGCGTCAACGCCGTCGATATGCAGCCGACCTTCGCGATGGGTAAGGAAATCTTCTATCTGCCAACTAGTTATCATACCTGACTGGAGCGCAAGCATCCTGCCTGCGTTAAGCACGAAGTGCGAATGGATCCATCTTTAAATTTCGTGTTGTACATCACTTATGTAAGGCAAGCAGGATGCTTGCCCCCCAGTCGGTGTCTCGTCAATTCCTCAATTGAATTCCCGTGCCGCGCGGATGTAATCCGGGCAGAGTGATCGGCAACCGGCCTGTGATACTTTGGGTTCCTAGGAGCGACCGGGCAGCGGCACGCTGCAGGCTCGACATATCGCCGTATGCGATGAGGTACGTTTTTAGCTCAGGGAACGAAGAGAGAATGTACGGATTGCCAAAGCTGACGGCGATCACGCGCTTATTTGCAGCTAGGGCCTCGCGAAGTATAGCGGCGCCATTGTCGGGGATGCCGACGCTGTTCCGAGCGCCTGATCGAACGCGGCCATAGAGGCCGACGATAACGACGTCTGCCTCGTTAACCGCTTTTCTAGCAGCCTCGATCTGAGTCGGAAGGGAATTCTCCTGAACGTATGCGGGTGTGAATCGAAGACCGCCGGACCGCAGTGTACTGACAAGCGAGCTCATCGTATTGGGGCCGTCAAAACCATTAGAGATCCCGATCACGGCTGTTTTCGCCGCTTTGCTGATCGGCAATGCGTTTTCTTCCAGACGAGCAAGTGTGATCGCCTTTTCTGCGATCTCCTCTGTCAGTTTTACTGAATCGGAACCGCCGACGAGGCGATCGATCTGATCGAGCGGCGTTATTAGCTTCTTCGAAAGTCCGACCTCGAATTTCCAAGCGAGCTGGCGACGGACAGATTCATCGAGACGGGCCATCGGGATGCGTCCGCTCGCAACAGCGGCTTTCAGTCCGCGGAGCATCGCGTCGACGTCGGACGGCTTTTCGAGAATGTCTGTGCCAGCCAAAAACGCCCGGACACCGGCCTCTTCTTGGGTATAGTAAAGCGTCAGGCCGCTCATCGACATCGCATCCGAAACGATCAGGCCCTTAAATCCCATTTCGTTTCTGAGCATATCTGTCTGGACCTTAACCGACAGCGTGGCCGGTATCGTTGCCTTTTGCGAAACGATCTCGGCACCGGCCTCGGCATCGCCGCCGCGATATTCGGCAAGTGGCTTGGCCTCTTCATTGTCGATCTGGGGAAGGGCGATGTGGGCGATCATTATGGAGCCGACTCCTGCATCTATCGCCTTTTTGAACGGAACAAGCTCGAGCGAAGTCAGCCGCTCACGCGGCAAGTCTATGATCGGCAGACCGCGATGTGAATCGACGTTCGTATCGCCGTGGCCGGGGAAATGCTTGGCGGTCGCGATGACCTTCTGGCTCTGAACGCCGTCGGCAAACGCAATCCCGAATCGGGCGACGTCCTCGGGTTCTTCGCCGAAGCTGCGAACGTTAATAACCGGATTGGCAGCATTATTATTGACATCCAGGACGGGAGCGTAAATGTGCTGAATGCCGATCGCGCGGGCTTCGCGGCCGGTGATAACGCCCATTCGCCGTGCGAACTCCGGCTCACCTGTTGCCGCGACGGCCATTGCCCACGGGAAATTGACAGCATCCTCGAACCGCATCCCGATGCCCGTTTCGGCGTCGAGTGACATCAGAAGCGGTATCTTTGTCGCCTCCTGCATACGGTTGGCAATGTGAGTGGTTTCGTATATTGGGGCCCCGAAGAATATGATCCCGCCGATCTTGTTCTCAGTAATGTGACGACGCAAGTCCTTAAAGAAAAAACTGTCCTGATTGGCAAAGCGGGCATTGATACCGACGTGGACAAGCTGACCGACCTTTTCGTCCACCGACATTTTCTTTAAGGTCTTATCGGCCCAATCCCAGGCTTTCTTTGAGGGCTCAAGTCTTGCGGATTGCGATGCTCGTCGTACGTGAGGCGTATTCGCGTCCGCCAATTCGGGAAGCGATGCAAATGCAACCGTCAACAATAATGCGATACTAAGCAGCTTCTTCATTACTTTTGATTATCAGGGTTGATACAAACGCAACCAGAACCGTTATCGAACTTCCGATCAATGCAAACCAAGGCCAGGCGATAATAGGGCCAGGCACAAATTTATTCGATGCAAGCAGGACATAAGTCATCACGGCAATACTTACTAACATGCCGGCGAGGGCGTGAGTCTGATTAGCTCGTTTCAAAAATGCACCGACGAGAAACACGCCTAAGATCGGACCGTTAATGAGCGACGCGACCGCCAGGGCCATGCTTAGGGCAGAGCTGCCAGCGTCCTTTAGTGCGATCGCAATGACGATCTGAACTATGCCGACGATGACCGTCAGGATCCCGGCGACCCGCATCAGGTGCTTGTCCGAAATATTTTTTGCGAAAGGCTTATAAATGTCGTTAACGGCGGTTGCCGCGATCGAGTTTAATGATGACGATAAAGCGGCGGCAAAAATGGCTGCCACAACGAGGCCGGACAGGCCTGTCGGCATTTTTTGTGTTATGAAATCAGGGAATACACGATCGCCGCCTGTGAAAGGGAATGCCCCGGTCGCCGTTTCGTATCCCGCCATATTATACGGAGCGTAAAACGCAAAAAGCAGAACACCGATAAAAAGAAAACCAATAAACTGCCCGAGGACGACTGCACCAGATGTCATCAACGCAGTGATCGCGGCGCTCGGTTTATTAGTGCACAGATACCGCTGGACGAGAAACTGGTCGGTTCCGTGGGTCGACATTGTCAGGAAGCAGCCGCCGAGAACGCCGCCCCAGAATGTGTAGGTCTTTGCAAAATCGAGATTGAAATCGAAGAGGCTGAATTTATCGAATTGCCGGCCGATCTCGATCGCTCCGCTCAATCCTCCATCTATATTGCTGATCAGGACCGCGGCGGCGGCGATCGCTCCGCCGATGTAAATGACCAGCTGAACGACCTCGATCCATATCACAGCCTCGATTCCGCCGTAGAACGTGAACACGATCATCACAACGCCGAGGATCAGGATCGAGCCGACGATGATCAGCGTCGGGTCTGTGTCCGGCTGAAATGCCGTATAAACCGCCGCGAGAACAATGGCTGTCAGCAGCAGTCTGATGCCGTCGGCGATGTTTCGCATGATCACGAATAGGCCGGAAGCGAGCATTTTGACTTTGCCCCCGAATCGCTCGCCCAGCAATTGGTAAACCGTTTGCAATTCGCCCTTGAAATACATCGGGATGAACACCAGCGAGATCACGACACGTCCGAGCAGATACCCCAGAACAAGCTGAAGGAACTGAAAGTTTCCGCCTATTGCGAATGCAATTCCGGGCACCGAGATAAAAGTGATCGTGCTGGTCTCAGTAGCCACGATCGACATCGCAATCGCCCACCACGGCACATTCCGGTCGCCGACAAAATAATCCTCGGTAGTTTCCTGCTTGCCCGCATACCAGATGCCGAACGCAGTGATACCGATCAGGTAGCCGAAAATTATAATCAGGTCGAGTGTTTGCATTTAATTGAGCAGGGAAACGGCTTTTTCGACAACAAAATCTGATTCTGCCAGAGCTTTCTCGGCCTTGTCACGTCCGGCCCGCGTTTCGTGCATCACCAAAGCCGTGCGAAGATCCCCTCCGGCATGTGTTATCAGATGGTTGGCTGCTTTTTCAACGAGGCCCGTCTCGGCCATTAATATACGAAGGCTTCGCTCGCGCAGTTTCTGATTCGAGGGTTTTACGTTGGTCATCCGATTGCCGCGAACATAACCGAGGCGGATCAATGAAACGGTGGAGATCATATTAAGGACCATTTTCTGTGCGGTCCCGGCTTTCATTCGGGTCGAACCGGTGATCGCCTCTGGGCCGACGACGGGGACGATAGCGATATCTGCCAGTCTCGTGATCTCGGAATCGGGAACGCAGGTGATGCAGGCTGTAAAGCATCCGAGGCTTCGGGCGAATTCGACTGCCGCGATAGTGTACGGCGTTCGGCCTGATGCGGCTAGACCGATCACCGCATCCTTTTCGGTCAGGCCTCGGTCTTTGAGGTCTGCGGCACCGGTTTCCCGGTCATCTTCGCTCGATTCTGTCGCCTTGTATAGTGCATCGTAGCCTCCGGCAATTGCGCCCTGCACAAGATCGTAAGACACCCCAAAGGTCGGCGGTATCTCTGACGCATCCAGCACGCCCAGCCGCCCGCTCGTTCCGGTCCCGATATAAAAAAGCCGTCCGCCATTCTTAAGTCTTTCGACGATCTTGTCGACGACTCCTGCTATCTCAGGAAGTACCCGTTCAACCGCCTCGGCAACAAGCTTGTCCTCGTTATTGATCAGCCGGACAGCGTCGAGCGTCGACACACTATCAATCTCGCACGTCTTCTCATTATCGCCTTCGGTTATCGGGATCATTTTATCCATAAGCAGGGATTTTGGGAAAAAAGTCAAATTGCCGGGCGGCAACAAATAATTATCCCGTTCTTAGATTGGCTGCCTTAAGCAGAGGAGGGTCTTTAAACTTAAAGCAGTTTAAAGCAGCTAGTTTAAAGCGGTGGTTTAAAGCGATCGTTTAAAACTTCCGCTGACGTGTGCCGGTTCTATTGGGGACCGGCATTTTCGCTGGTACCGACCGGGCCTGGTGTGATTCCAGAGCCATCAGAGCTGCAGCTTCGGCCGGCGGCATAAATGGAGTTGTCAGGAACGCCTTGGGGGCCGCCGCTTGGATCACCTCTTTCATCGGCGATGTCAACAGATCATCCGCCTGGAATACGCCGCCTACGCAGCCGATCGGGATCTTTCGCCTTGTCAGGCCAAGCTTCTTAATCACCGCGACGGCTGCTATGCCGAGTTCGCGGCCGGCATCCGCGATGATCTCTGCGGCAACTGCATCGCCATCGAGGGCCGCTTCGACGACATTTCGGGCGAATCCGGCAATTCGGCTGTTGTCCATTTTGGGAGCATAAAGTGCTCCTATAAGATTTTCGGCGGATGAGGCGCGAAAATACTCTGCCGCCCGCTCGCTCAGCATCGTCTGACTGCCGCGGCCGTCCGAGGCCTTTGCGATACGGTGAAGGGCCTCGCCGGCGATTCCGCGGCCGCCGCCTTCGTCACCCGCGACCGGGCCCCAGCCTCCCGACATTACTCTTTCACCCGCGTCGTTGATACCGAGGCAGACCGAGCCGGTCCCGGCAATGACGACAAGGCCGGCTTTGCCCAAGGTTGTTCCATAAAGAGCAATATCAGCGTCGGTCGTGACAAGGGTTTCCCTGACGCGGTAACGCAAGAGAAAGCTCTCGCGGACGCGCTCTCGCATGTCCTGACGCCGGACGCCAGCGAGGCCCAGGGTAGCGGAGACAATATCGTCACGCGAGATCTCATATTCGTCGCACGCAGCATCGACGGCCTTTGTGATATTAGCGACTGCTGTTTCGACACCGACACGCAGCGGGTTTGACGGCCCGCCCATGCCCTGAGCGATGACTTGGCGGTCCGGGTCCATAATCGAAATATTAGTTTTGGTGCCGCCGCCATCGACCCCGAGAAACAGAAAAAAGGAGAGAGGATCTCGCTTGGTTTTAGCAGATGATCTGGGCATGCATTTTCGACTACGGGCGAAAAAATACAAATCTATTCTTTTCTAAACTTGACATATAATCAAACTTAAAGGATTTTATGTAGTCAATAAATAAAATTGATCGCAATTGAGGATGTAGTGTAATGGAGATAAGGCAGCTAAAAGCATTCCTTGCTATCGCGGAAGCCAAGACCTTTACGGCAGGAGCTCGTCGGGTAAATGTGACCCAGGCTGCGATCTCGATGCAGATCCGCCAGCTAGAGGATGAAGTCGGACTTCAGTTATTTACGCGTACGCCACGGCGGGTCATCCTTACCGAAGCCGGTGAATGCCTGCTGGATCGGGCGAGAAAGATACTTCGAGAACACAATTCAGCGGTTGCCGAGATCGCCGAACTTGGCGGCATCGAACACGGGCGGCTCAGGATCGGTTCAGCGTCGGCCGAATTTGCCACGCTGCAGCTTCCATTGATCCTGCAGAGGCTGAAATTGACATTCCCAAACGCGGACCTTTCGGTAGCGTCGGGTACGAGCCAGCGGCTCGTCGACAGGATAATGCACGGCGAGGTCGATATCGCGTTTGTTTCGCTGCCTGTGGATAATTCGAGCATTACGACCGACCGTCTGTTCAGCGATGAGATCGTGGCCATCGGCCATCCGTCGCACCCTAGAGCTGGCGAGAAATTTATCAGTGCTGCATCGCTGGCCGGTGAAAAGTTAATACTCGGCGAGCGTGGAGGCAATACACGTCGAATGATCGACGAGTTTTTTAATGCGGCGAATGTTCGTCCGAATATAATTATGGAGCTTTCGCGCCAGGAGGCGGTCAATCAGATGGTCGAGAATAACCTTGGCGTCGGCACCGCCGGCGCGAAGATGATCGCCGGCGAAGTACGCGAGGGCAAGCTGGTCAAATGGATGATCGAGGGTGCCGAGATAAATTGGGAACTTGGCCTGGCACGCTTGCGCGGAGGATATTTTTCACCCATAGCAAAGGAATTCATCGGATTGTGTAAGGATAGCTTTGTGACGCGTGACAAGGAGATCAGAGCTAAGAAATAATTTAGCCGCGGATTAACGCTGATGACGCAGATCAAGAAAGAAATAAATATGGATTGGTTGGCGAGGCGGAAATGGTTTTTTCTCGGGTTGATCTGCGCTTGTCTGTGTTTATC
>JBGTCF010000219.1:0-6679 GCA_041748975.1 Pyrinomonadaceae bacterium | reverse complement strand
GTGTTTATGCCCCTGCATTTCCCAGATCGCCGTTACCGTTCCTTCTTTTTCGACGGCCTGATATGAAACCTCATCCGGATTTACCGGCTCCTCTGCCGGTTGTTCCGGGGCCTCAGCGGCCTGTACTGCTTCTTCTGACATTTAAGACTAATAGCTCCTGACTTGGAATAGCTTCTAAACCAAATTGCGAATAGAACAAGAATTCTTACATATTAAGTCTGATTTTGTCGAGTCTTTAACTGCTTTACTTGGCTCTCCGCAGGTCAAGTTCATAAAACCAAAAGTCATTGTTCGGCTGATCGATCTTTAGCTGATCGGTCTTTCCGTTCTTATCGATCGTGAACGTCACCCATCCACGGGGGAAGTTATACGCGACCGACGGCCGCCATCTGATCTGGAAAGTATCGTAATGCCAATGCTCCAGATCTGCCACGAAGTTTGGCGAGGGAGTAAAACGCATCACCAGTTTGCCCTTCTCTTCCGCGACGACCACATCGCCGTACATCTGGCTGGTATATGTTCCGGTATATGCGGTCAACGCCAACGTCGGCTTGGTATTTGCGACGCGGGCGTCGTCAGCGGCAGAGCGGGCTTCGCCATCACGGGCCTTATTCGCAGCTATCTGGGCTTTGGATTCCTCATTCCAATCCCGCTTAGGTGCCCCGACAAATACATCGCGGATCTTGTTCATCATTACGGCGAATGCCGGAGACTCGCTGTTGGTCAGCACGACAAAGCCAACATTCTCCTCCGGTATTAGCACGGTATACGAGAGCATTCCGTCCAGTCCACCGCTGTGATTAATGATCTTTCGACCATAGTAATCGTAAACAAACCACCCCATCGCCACGCCGCTGAAATGCCGCGTCGGGTTACTTCGTGAAGCGGCGGCAGAGATCTGTTGGGCCAGGTATGGCTGATGCATTTGCCATGCCTGGGCCTCGCTAAATATCTGCTTGCCCTCGTAAGTTCCCTTGCCAAGCTGTGTTCTGACCCACTTCGATAGGTCCGTGACCGATGAGTTTAACGCAGCGGCCGAGGACGAACCGTCCACGTTGCCGCGATGCAGAACGCGGAGCGTTCCGCCCGATTCGTTATGCGGCCAGGCGGCATTATCAGGCAGGTCCTTGACGCTGCACGTCGTTCGGCTCATTCCCAGGGACGTCAAGATCCGCTCGCGAACAAATTGGCACCACGATCTGCCCGACACCTTCTCGATAACCTTGCCCGCCGCGATGAACATCAGATTTTGATATCCGTAACGCGTGCGAAAACTAGAGACTCGCGGCAAATGACGGAGCCTGCCAAGTATCTCATCTCCAGAATAGGTCGTTTCATACCAGAGCAGGTCACCGCTGAATGTGTCCAGCCCGACACGGTGCGTCACGAGGTCGCGGATGGTCAGTTCGCTTGTTACCCACGGATCATACATCTGTAAATCCGGCAAGTATTTTGAAACCTTGTCATCCCAGGCGATCTTCTTCTCATCAGCGAGAATGGCGAGTGCCGCGGTGGTAAATGCCTTGGAGTTGGACGCGATCGCGAATACAGTGTTCTGGTCAACGAGCTCGGACTTTCCAAGCTCCCTCACACCGTATCCCTTCTCAAAAACCGTCTTATCGTCCTTAACGATCGCGATCGCCATTCCCGGCCCTTTCCACGTCGTCATTACAACATTTGCATAATCGTCGATCTCCTTCAGTTTTTCATCAAGTGTTTGAGCGTTGACGAATAGCGGAAGGATGGCAAATACGGATATCAACTTGAATACTTTTAATCGCATATTTTTCGTGGACCGGGGTTTAATATAGTTGGACCTGACGGTTGAAATGGTTTTGATTTACACGGCTCCGTCTAACTATCTCTTTTCATTCACCCCGATTTTAGATATTCTTGGGCACAATGTCACCCATTGCGATCACCTTGATCCTCCTCCTCGTCGCGATAATTTTATTCGCGACGGAAAAGATTCCCGTTGACGTCGTCGGGCTAATTCTTGTAGTCGCACTTGTGGTGACGGGCGTGCTTGGTGTCAATGATGCGGTCGCTGGTTTCGGGAACGAGATAATTATTACAATTGGCGGTTTGTTTATCCTGGTTGGCGGGGTGATCAAGACCGGCTTTGTAGATCAGATCGGACGTCGCATTTTCCTGATGGCCGGCAGTAATCAGTTCGTCCTGACGGCATTGATCATGGGGTCCGCAGCATTGGTCAGCGCATTCATTAACAATACGACGACGGCCGCAATGCTGCTGCCGGTGGTGATCGGCCTGGCCGCAAAAGCTGGCCTTCCTCCCTCAAAGCTTTTAATGCCGATGGCATTCGGCACCATACTTGGCGGGAGCTGCACATTGATTGGTACGTCGACTAATCTGGCGGTGAGCGGCGCGCTTAGTCGGTACGGATACGGATCGATCTCTATGTTCGAACTGACCCCGGTGGGCATTATCGTCGTGGCGGCCGGCATTTTATATATGCTTGTCGTCGGAATGAGGATGCTGCCGTCGGCTGGTGGCGGCGATTCGCTCACAGATGAATACAGCATTCGCGAATATATCTCGGAGCTGCTCGTGCTCCCTGATTCACCTCTTATTAGACAATCTCTGAATGAGGCCGACCTCAATGCCCAGCTGGGTTTGAGCGTTTTGGGCATAATACGCGGCGACGAAAAGATCATTTCTCCGGAATCGACGGAGCGCCTTCAGATGATGGACCTCCTGATCGTTGAAGGAAAAATAAATGACATCCTCAACGTTAAAGAACAGGCCGGCCTCGAAATAAAGCCCGACTTCAAACTGAACGACGTGCTGCTTGAGAGCGATAAGATTCAACTATATGAAGTTCTAGTTATGGGGGATTCCCGTCTTGTCGGCAGAACCCTTAAGGAACTTAGGTTTCGACAGCGTTATGACCTAACCGTACTGGCGATCAATCGACATCGCGAGTCGATAATCGAAAAATTGAGCGATGTACGATTGCGATTTGGCGATGTACTCCTGGTTCAAGGCTCGCGAAACGACATCGATCCGCTCGTAGCTGACGGCGAAATACTTCTGCTTGAAGACGTTTCGTCCAGCGCTGTCCGGGTGGACAAGAAACGATGGGCTTTAGGGGCCTTCGTTGTCTTTCTGGCCCTATCGATGTCGGGGGTCTTAACGGGAATCGCTATCCCGGTTGCCATATGCGTTTTGGCCGGCGTGTTTATCATGCTTGCCACAAACACCGTCAGGTATTCTGAAATGTATTCGCTGATCGATTTCAGGCTGCTTGTGTTGATCGCGTGTATGATGAGCTTCGGTGTAGCGATGGAAAACACCGGCACCGATAAGTATCTCGCTGGTTTGATCGCGAACTACTTCGGACAATTCGGCCCGACAGCTGTTCTCGCCGGGTTTTTTCTTCTGACGGTCTTGTTAACGCAGCCCATGTCCAATCAGGCCGCAGCGCTTGTAGTGCTCCCGGTGGCCGTTAAGACCGCCCTCGCATTCGGGTTGAGCCCACGCCCGTTTGCCATCATGGTCGCGCTTGCGGCTTCATTTTCGTTCATCACCCCGCTCGAACCCGCATGCGTACTAGTCTATACGCCCGGCAGGTATCGCTTTATGGACTTCGTAAAGATAGGCTCGGTCCTCACGATAATAGTTTTTGCCGTTGCGATCATCCTTGTTCCGATATTCTGGCCTTTCTGAAATTTGACTCACGAGAAACCTCGCTGATCGAAAGTCCGCGTTTTGTGATAAGAACTATTCCGATCGCTGTCCAAAACAAGATCCGGCCCTTACGAATGATAGCGATCGTCACCCCCACACCCGCCGCGAGCCCGACTGTCTCCCCGACGAATTGAGCCCCCGCTTCATCGACACCGATCATAAAGGGAATTAGCTTAAACAGTATCGTCACAAGCCGGCTGACAGATTCGAGCAGGAAGGAATTCAGAAGGCTCGGCACGGTTTCGCTAAGCCGGCTAAGTATGTACCAAACCTCGGCTATCCCGAGCATATGATAGGCAGTCTGGAGCAAAATAACAGGCAAAAAGCGGCGGGGATACTTGCGGTAAAATCCGTAGATCAGATTTTCGAACAGCCGAACATGCAGACGGCCGTTTTCGAGAAGCCGCTTCAAAAATCCGTGCCGGTATAGCCACTCGCAGGTGTCGCTGGCAAAGTGCCATTGCCTGATGACCATCACGATTCCCAGTACGATTAGGATAACGACCGCGCCGACAAGAAGGTTGATGGTTAACGCGAGCCCCGCATCGACCGCAAAACCACGCAGTAGGATAAACGCTCCTGCGATGAGAAAAATTCCGGTAACGAGGCTGTAGAACAGGTTTTCCGTGGCGATTGATGACAGCCCCGCAACCAACGGTATGCGCTTGCGGACCGCAACCGCCTTAGAGGTTCCGCTTACCAGGATCCCGAGTGGAATAGTGCTGCTCAACGCCTCTCCGATGATCACAGCCGGGACGGTGTCTCGCAGCTCGAGCCGATAAGGCTCGTAGACACATAATTTCCAGGCATACGCGCGGGCACAGATCCTTACAAGATACATGCCGAGGATCACTGCAAATCCGATAATGCCGAATCTGGTGACCCCGTCATAGATCTCATAGAATCCGACGGCGTAGACAAAATAAGCGAACAAAGCCAGCCCGGCGATCGTCAGCACGATCGCGATGACTTTCAATCGGGTAATGTTTTTTCTGGAATTCTCCTTCGGCTCAAACCCCTGATCCACTACTTTGCCTTTGCCCCTCGGCTTGAATAAAATGGTATTTTATCGGAAGTCAAATAACAACACAGGAACAATTATGAGCACTGCCGCAGGAGCCGCCCTTTCAAACACCGGGCTAACCGTTCTATCTGAAGAGGAAGATCTCTTCCGCGCGTCTGTCAGAGAGTTCGCCGAGGGCGAGGTACGTCCTAAGGTCGAACAGATGGAGCACGCCGGGAAACTCGACCAGGACCTGATCAGGCAGTGCTTCGAGCTAGGCCTGATGGCTATCGAATCGCCCGAGGAATACGGCGGGGCCGGGTCGACGATCTTTAACGCGATCGTAGCTATCGAGGAACTTGCCCGCGTCGACGCTTCGCTCTCAGTTTTTGTTGATGTGCACAACACCCTTGTCACCAATGCGTTTATGCGTTGGGGAAGCGACGAGCAGAAAAAGAAATATCTGCCCCAAATGGCCGAAAACCGTGTAGGAGCATACGCCCTATCCGAGGCCGGTTCGGGTTCGGATGCTTTTTCGTTAAAAACGCGGGCGGTTGATAAAGGTGACCATTTCGAACTCAACGGCCAGAAACTTTGGATCACTAACGGCAATGAGGCAGAGATCTTCATCGTTTTCGCCACTGTTGATCCCGAGGCCGGTTACAAGGGGATCACTGCTTTCATCGTCGAGAAACAATTCGAAGGGTTTTCGGTTGGAAAAAAGGAAGACAAGCTGGGTATCCGGGCATCATCAACTACCGAGCTAATTCTCGATAACTGCCTGGTGCCGAAAGAAAATGTCCTCGGCGAGGTCGGCAAAGGTTATAAAGTATCTATCGAGACCCTCAACGAAGGCCGAATCGGCATAGGCGCCCAGATGCTCGGCATTGCTCAGGGTGCCTACGAAGCCGCTCTAAAATACACCACCGAACGCGAGCAGTTCGGCCGATCGATAAGTGATTTTCAGGCAGTCCAGTTTCAGCTCGCGGAAATGGCCGTCGAGATCGAGGCAACGCGCCTCCTAGTTTACAACGCCGCTCGGCTAAAGGATGGCGGCAAGCCGTTCGTAAAAGAGGCGGCCATCGCAAAACTCTATTCATCCCGCTGCGCTGAGGCCGTCGCATCGAAAGCCATCGAACTCTATGGCGGTTACGGCTACGTCAAGGACTACCCTGTAGAGAAATACTGGCGCGACAGCAAGATCGGCGCGATCTACGAAGGCACGTCAAACATGCAGCTTCAGACCATTGCCAAATTGATAATGAAATAGAGATAACACCCGGATAAAAGGCCAAAGACATCCCGAAGCGGCCACGGTTTCTCATAGTCTGTGGTTTATCTTGTGATAAAATCAGAATATGGAAACGGTAACGATTACGATCTTAGAACCGGAAGCAGAAAAAGAACTCGACAAACTTGAGAGCCGAAAACTAATCAAGATCGAAGATCGTCAAAACGCCAAGAAGAAACCCCTTAAATTTGGAAGCATGAAGGGATTGGTCATCCATATGGCCGACGATTTCAACGAACCGCTCGACGATTTCAAAGATTATATGTGATGCGTATTTTAACGGACACGCATGTGTTGGTCTGGATGCTCGAAGGCGATCGGCAACTTTCAAAAAGTCGTAGAGATTTACTGTCTAATCCTACAAATCAAATCGTCGTCAGTGTTGTAAGCTTTTGGGAGCTTGCCATCAAAACCAGCGTCGGCAAGCTCACAATATCAAAGGCTTTAATCGATATTGTCGACGAAGTTGCAAATTCGAACACGTTGATACTCGGTGTAAAGCCAGTACATACACTTGCAGTTTCTACTTTGCCATTTCACCACCGTGACCCATTTGACCGAATGTTGATCGCACAATCGGAAGTGGAGTTTCTAAATGTTATGTCCGACGACGTGGTCTTTGCGAGTTACACGTCGAACCTACTCTAGATGACCGCCGAAGAGATCACACAATA
>JBGTCF010000218.1:0-1711 GCA_041748975.1 Pyrinomonadaceae bacterium | reverse complement strand
CCCGATATCACCGTCAGTGTTTGAGGCGTAATGTAGTACATCATCCCGCCTGCGACGTAGCTCGATACGCCAAACATCGTAAGCTCGGCCCCGCGGTCCAGCGTCGAGATCCGGCCGCGTATTATATCGGGCAAACTGCGTTGGAACATCGTTTCCTGCACGGCGTATTCCACACCGACGATCGCCCGTGAGACAAATACAATTACACAAAACGAAAGGAGCGTAGGCATAAATCCACCTACCGCGAATAAGAGCCCGTGAATGATCAGTGTCCAGCCGATAAAGGTGCGATGGCGCTGCTTGCGGTCGAGATATATTGACGCCCGATGAGCCACCAGCATCCCGATCGTTAGGCCGAGTCCCGTTGCCGTCCACATCAGAGCCACGGCTAGATCGGGGTTCCAACCTTCGGTTTCCGCAAAATAAACGCCGCCCAGCCGCTCGAAAATGATATTTATCGATCCGCCGCCTGTCGCCCAAATGACATTCATCAGCAGGATCGTAAAGGCGAAATGATTACGGAAAGCATAATGAACGCCCTCGCGAAGTTCGGTCCAGTATGATTCCCGCGGCTCGGTGCCCGCCATTCTCGCCGCGGTCCGGTCATCGCGCGTGGCATGTTCGGGGATCATCCAGATAGACACCGCAGAGATAAAAAAGGATGCGGCATTTATGACAAATGCCGCCTCATATCCAAAGACTGCCGCCGCCCAGCCGCCCAGAGCCGAGCCGACCGCCATCAGCAGAAACCGCGTCGAGAATAATAACGCCACGCCCGCAAGCAGTCCTTCCTTTCCGGTCAGATTCGGTGCCGCGGCATTTTTTGCTCCTTCGAAGAATGCCCCAAACGTATGCAGCAGGATGGTCGCAACATAGGCGATCCAAAGGTCCTCGGGGCTGGTAACGAGCAGGAATGATAGGGCAATCACAACACGTGCCAGATCCGTCACGATCATCACCTGCCGGCGCGAAAAACGGTCGACAAAAGTTCCAGCAAACGGCGACGCAAGAGCGAATGGGATCAAGCGAGCGACAAAAAACAATCCGGCCGCCATCGGCGACGCGTCAGAGACGACCCGCACGAGACCCAGGCCCGCGATGAAATTGAACCAGTTCCCGAGTTCAGATATGAATTGCCCAGCGAGTAGATAGCGAAAATTACGATTTCCGCGAATCAGTTCGCCATAAGTAAGCGACCGCATTGAGTAAGGATAATGTCTTGCGGTCGATTTGTCAGAGGATTGCAGGGCCAAATGGCACTATTCGCAATTTTCGTCTCCGAAAAGACTGACTTGAGCATCCGAGGGCGATTCCGCTTCCTTAAAATGGGTCTCCGCATCACTTACGGGTTCCATAAGGCGCTTGAGTTCTGATAACGGCGTGTCGGGGTCGAGCCATTTATCGTGATCGTATCCGTGAATGACGACGGCTTGCCGCTGTTTCGAATTGTGTATCTCGGCGAAGATCGAATTTGGTTTTGTGGTGATAATGACGCCGCACCTTTTCTCTTCGTCTTTGATCTGACAGGTCCGGGCGATGCCACCGAATGCAAATAGAGGCTCGTCAAACCAGATCTCGTATTTCTTTTTCGATTTGTCGGGCAATTCGTGCCATTCAAACAAGGCGGTTGCAGGAATCAGAACGCGGTCCGTCTTAAACGCATCTTTAAACATTTCTGCCCAAAGCAGATTCTCAGCCTTGGCATTAATGG
>JBGTCF010000217.1:0-4174 GCA_041748975.1 Pyrinomonadaceae bacterium | reverse complement strand
GGTATCTGCGTAAACCATCGTTCGAGTGCGCGGTTCATATACAGATACGAGAAAACAGCCATCGCGATGATCGGCAGCAGACTGAGAGCGAAAAAATAGATCAGGAGTCGGGTCTTTATCTGAGCTCCGAGCTCTAAGGTTCGACGTTCCCGAACAAGCTTTGTAATACTCCGCAAGAATATGAATGCGAATATCACAAAAGCTATGAAGTTGAATGAAAAAAGCGCGTAAAGCAGGACCAGATCGCTCGATGAATCGATCGCAAAATCCTTCCAGAGATTCGTAGATTGAAGTATGACCAATAGAGCCAAAGACGCGATCATCAGGGTGCCGATGATCCACGGTGTCTTACGCCTTTTTATTTTCCGCTCGACCGTTTCCACAAAGCGAGTTTAACACGCCCCTGCCTATCCGTTAGAATCGTTCGAGCGGACTCAAAATGCAATATATTTTCTTCAACGCGGCGGGATTGTTACGAAGCGGATGGCGGTTCGCCGTCTTTATGCTAGCGTTTATTTTCACCGCCGAATTGTTTCGAGCCCTCGGACAGATAGCCCTCGCACGACTGCAAATCGCTCCCGAGCCGGGGACCGGAGCATACCTGGCAACAAACGCGGTCCTGGCGTTAGTGCCGGCCATCGCTATCGGGTGGCTCTGCGCCAAATACCTCGAACAACTGCCCTTTAGATCATTAGGCACTTCATTTTCGAGAGGTTGGTTGAAACATCTATCATTTGGCGTCGCGCTGGGAGCCCTGACGCTTGCACTCTCAGTATTGTTAGCATTTATTCCCGGTGGCCTTACATTTCAGTTAAATACGGCATCAGCTGCGATGATCGCAGCCTCATTGGTGGTTTCGTTTGTCATCTTCGCCATCGGTGCTGCATTCGAAGAAGTACTTTTCCGGGGCTATATCCTCCAAACCTTTGCGCGTGCCGGTTATGCATGGCTGGCTATACTGCTAACAGCGGCATTCTTCGCGATCGTCCACTTGGGCAATCCGAATGCCGGCGTCATCTCGACCCTGAACACGTTTCTGGCCGGTATTTGGTTTGGATTGGCCTACATGAAAACCCGCGACCTGTGGTTTGTCTGGGGCCTGCATTTGATTTGGAACTGGACGCAGGCATCCATTTTCGGCATCGAGGTGAGTGGGATCACAAGCATTACTAAGTTCCCGTTGTTGAAGGAGATCGATCACGGTCCTACTTGGCTGACGGGTCAGGAATACGGCATCGAAGGAGGAATCGCTTGCACCATAGCGATATTAATTTCAGGAGTTCTGATCTACGTGCTTCCAGGCTTGAAGGCTGATCCTGAAATGCTCAGACTAACCAGTAGGGAGAACGGTGCAGAACGTAGTCTGAACACTATGAGTACCTAGGAGCCTGTCGGAAAAATAGAAAACATAGTTTCTGATCTCTAAAACGGCTCCGTAGGAGCTAAATCTTTGTAGAACGCGTCGCAAATAAAATTGCGCAGCCCCTTTACGGGCGACACTAAACCCCGACGATTTAATAACATGCCGCTCCTACGGAGCTACATTGTTTTTTATGAAATCGATTCCTACAAAGATGTCGCTCCCACAGAGCGAAATCAAAATCCGCTTTTTCCCGACAGACTCCTAGACAATCTGGATCTTGAACGAAATATCTACGGCACGAGCCGAATGGGTCAATCGCCCGACTGATATCAAATCCACGCCTGCCTCCGCGAATGACCTCACGCGGTCAAGGTCCATACCACCGGAGGCTTCGATCAGAACGGCTGGATTGATATCCCGTGCCATCTGCACGAGTTTTGCTGCTTCCTCTGGTGTCTGATTATCGAGCATCACGATCTCGGCACCGGCCTCTATCGCCTCGCGAAGCTGGGCCCAATTCGAGATCTCGACCTCGATCTTATGCAGGTGGCCGACGCGCGATTTTGCTGCTGTTACCGCCTCGGTAATTCCACCGGCGAGAGCTATATGGTTATCTTTGATCAGAACGCCGTCGTCCAGGCCCATGCGATGGTTTTTTCCTCCGCCGATAGTTACCGCATACTTCTCAAGCATCCGCAGCCCTGGCGTGGTTTTTCGGGTGTCAACGATGGACGCCAGTGTCCCCTCGATCGCATTCACATATTGCCGGGTCAAAGTGGCGATTCCCGACATTCGCTGAATTAGGTTGAGGGCCGTCCGCTCGCCCACCAGCAGCACGTCGGCAAAACCTTTCAATGTGGCAAACACGGTCCCCGCCGAGATACTGTCGCCATCGCTATGCGTCGTTTCGATCTCAGAACTGTCAGGGTCAAGATGGAAAAAAACAGCTTCTGCAACATCGAGACCACAGAGAATAAGGTCCTCTTTTGCAAGAAAACGCCCGAGCCCCCGCGTCTCCGCCGGGACCGTCGCCGCCGTCGTAATATCCCCCCGGCCAATATCCTCAGCAAGGAAATCACCCACGGCCGACATAACTTCGCCACTTTCGAGCCAGTTCATAATGGTAGGCCTCGGCCATCAACCGAGCGATTCGAGATTGCTTTTAAGAGTTAGGATCTGCGATTCCAGTTCTGACGCTCTTTCACGAAGTGCCGTCACTTTTTCCGCCGGAGCCCTTTCCACGAAATTCGTATTCGATAGTTGACCTTCGAGCCGCGAATTTTCTTCAACAAGCTTTGCAATTTGGTTCCTCAGCCTTTCGCGCTCCTTTTCGAAATCGATCAGTCCCTCAAGCGGAACAGCGACGGAGGCCTGGGAGGTTACGGCCTTTGCAGAAGCCTTTGGAACGTCAAGCTCTTTCGCAATGACAACCCTGTCAGCCCGCGCGAGTTTCAATATCTGAGCTTCGTTCGAGCGAAAGACATGCTGAAAAGCCTCGTCAGCGGCGATATGTATGCCGAACTTTATCGTCGGTGAAATGTTCATCTCCGCACGAATATTACGTACCTTTTTGATGACGTCAATGATAGCGGTCATTTCCCGCTCGGCCTGCTCGTCGAGGGCTGACGCATCGCCGGGAGGGAAAGATGTCAGCATTATCGTGCCATCGGCGTTTTTGTAGGCCGTGTGGTGAAGATCAGCGGAAACTCCGGGCAGCTTCAGCCATAACTCTTCTGTAAGATACGGCATGAACGGATGCAGCATTCGAAGGGCGATCTCTAGGATCGTCAGGATCCGCGTTGTCGCTTCCACATCGCCCGCATTTATCTCATCCTTCTTCAACTCGATGTACCAATCGCAGAATTCATCCCAAAAGAAGTGGTAGAGCAGCGACACCGCGATATGAAATTCGTATTTATCGAGGGCTCGGTTAACTTCGATCGCTGTCTGGTTCAGCCGCGAAATGATCCATCTATCCGGCAGCGGCAAACCTTCGCGCTCCATCAGCGAAGCGTGATCGACCACCGCTCCCTCGGAATTCATCAGACAAAACCGTGTGGCATTCCAGATCTTGTTGGCAAAATTGCGGTACGTTTCGATCAGGAGGTCATTCCACTTAATATCGGCACCTGTGGCGATCGAAGCCAGATAAATACGCGTCGCGTCGACCCCGAATTTATCAAACATCTCGATCGGGTCCACGCCATTGTTTCGCGACTTTGACATGGGCTTGCCATCTTTCCCAAGCACTGTGCCCGTTATCACGACATCTTCAAACGCTTTCTTGCCCGTAAACTTCCGGGTCAGCATTATCATTCGCGAAACCCACAAGAAAATAATATCGCGGCCTGTCACAAGTACATCGGTAGGGAGAAAGTTGTCGAGGTCACTCAGGGGAACGCGGACACTCTTGTCCGCACCTGGACCGAGAGAGCGGACAGGAGTGTCCGCGTTCCGTCCGCCGGTCCAACCAAAGGTCGAGAATGCCCATAAACCCGACGAAAACCACGTGTCGAGAACATCCTGATCCTGCTTTAGATCGCGGTTCCCAGATTTCTCATAAGCCTCTTCGGCGGTTCGGGCGACATAGACATTTCCCTCATTGTCATACCATGCAGGGATCTGGTGGCCCCACCAAAGCTGTCGTGAGATGGTCCAGTCTTTTAAGTTTTCGAGCCAGGCAGTATATACCTTTTCGTGAGGAATTCGGGGCGAGAAATGGGGCACGCCCTCATTTCGCATCAGATCGAGGGCGAGGTCTCGCATCTCGTCCATTTTGACAAACCACTGCTCGGACAGGATCGGCTCGAC
>JBGTCF010000216.1:0-4650 GCA_041748975.1 Pyrinomonadaceae bacterium | reverse complement strand
CCGCCGAATTCGAGCATATCCTCGGCCGATCCGATTAGCTTGACGGCATCGGCCGCCGTTAGCCGCTCGAGAGCGTTTGGCAATCCGGCCCAGAGATCGGCCGTCATACCGCCGGTCCGGTTTGCAAAATGCACGGCCAGCTTTAACAAGGCATCGGCGACCTGGCTCTTCTCCTCCTTAAATCTCTCGAGGGCGACAGCTAGTGCAGGCGTGTGTTGAAGCAGCTCGGAGCTGTGCCGTGCCGAACGCTGGGCGACGAGCACGGCGATATCGAGAACGCGGCTCAAAAAGGCCTCGTCCTTTACCTGACGGGCGATCGCAGGGACCGATCGATAGGTTTCCAGAGCCGTTGAACTAGAAAGCACGAGCTGACGTGTGCATATTTCAAACACGGCAGCCCGGGCCGCCTCGGGCACCTCGGCCAGGCCCTCTGCTCCCTCGGCAAAGAATTTGACACCCGTGTCAGCATTGCCCATCGCGATCCGCCGGCCGAATTCTCCCCAATGCCGAAGGTCATCCGCCGAGAGAATATTGGCGGCCGGCGGCACGGCCTCGACAAACTCACGGCTTACCTTTAACGAAACCCCGGCAAGGGCAGCGCTCATCTCCAGCGCCGCCCGCTTCTTATCCGCCGGCAATTGCCCGAGGCTTCGGGCCAGACCAGTAAAGGTCGGCTTGGTTTCGTTAGATTCGTCCACTCTTTGATTGTACGAAATATGGACCCCCGAGCGTCAGTGGTGATGGTCGTCGTCGGTGGCCTCGTTTAGCATCACCGATATACATATGAATTAGGTCCAAAAAAGATTCGCGAGAAACTGCCTACTTAGTTTCCCGCGGAATTGTCAACTCGACAGACGTTTCGGACCGATCAGATCGTAATTTTCCTACCTCCAACACCGAAGCGAGCATCCGGTGAACCATCCGAATAAGCCCTATTGTGCCAATTCCCGTGCTGCTGCGATTCCAACCGTTTCCGGTTTCCGATTATCTTGCCGTCCGTCTGGATCACCAAGCTTTTTCCGGCGTAGAACCAGTGCCGTTTTTCATTCTATAAACGCCGTTGTCGGCAAAGGTTTGTATCTATCGAGCCATCGGCTTTTTGGCAGGGATTTGATCTTGACCATATCTTCTTTCCGGGTCACCGCAGTTTGAATTCCGGGAAAGATTTCACTCCAATCCCACAAGATCTACGTCACTTAAATTGTCGTCGATGAGCAACTGCCTGATCGCGAATCTATAACGTCTAGAACTAACGCGGATAAAATAATTCACGCCCACCGAAAGATTATCGAACGAGAAGAATCCTAGAGAACTCGTTACCGTTGTACGCTTGTTGCCAGACGCATCAGTTAGTGACAGTGTTGCGTTTCGAAGCCCTTTATTGTCTGGTGTGAGGACCCGTCCGGAAATCGAACCCATTACAGGTAGAGTCTGCAATGAGGGCGTAAAATTGTTTCCAACTACATTTGTTAGCTGAACGGTGCCACCGCCCTCAACATCCTTGACATAGATTTCCGCATCGTTGCTGAAGTACTCCCACGTATGAAACACGATTCGCTTTCCATCGGGCGCCCAGACAGGTCTGTTCATATGCTCGGAACAAATTGGGTTACACGATGACATTCGGAATAGCTCCCGGCCGGAGCCGTCCGAATTCGAAATATTTAGGATAGGCAGGCCCTCCTCGTGATGAGCCACAAAGACAAACTTTTTTCCGTCCGGCGACCAGTTTGGCGACATATCCCAATACTCTCCTTCCGTGGGCAATTGCTGCACATCACTGCCGTCAGGCTTCATGGTGTGCAGCACTCTCCAGGAAACGCGTGAGCTGGCAAAAATGATACGGCTGCCGTCAGGCGACCAGGAAGGTTCTGCGTCCCAAGCAGGATGTTTCGTCAGATTCGTCAGGTTAGACCCGTCTACATCAATGACATAGATCTCGCCAAATTGCTGAAAAGCGATCCTCGTGCCGTCTGGCGACCAACTTAACGAGTTCTTGCAGTGCCAGTGATAAGGCGAGTGATCTTGATCCGTAAAGGTAAGAATCTCCTGAGCCGATCCGTCGGCGTTCATCATCTTTAGAGCGAAGGTCCCAGACAGATCCTGACTCAAAAAGGCAATTTTCTTCCCATCCGGCGACCATGTTGCATGATCATCAATTCCCGGATTATCTGTAAGGCGCCTGTGGTTCCTGCCGTCAGAGTCCATTGTGTAGATCTCGACATTTCCATCGCGGGTGCTCGAGAAGGCTATCTTTCCGATTCTATTCGCCGAGGACTGGCTGCGAGATTCGGAAGTAAAAAACAACATAGCCAAAATGAACGCTGCACCGATTGTCATCAAATAAATTTGTACTTTCATATTTTGTCTCCAAGTTTTCATTGCTTTGCCGGCTATGCTGGTTGTATAATGCGGCGTAATCGCTTTAACACCAGGGCATCAACAACCGACTTTTTCCCGGCACATACAGAGTAGAACGGGAGGTTGTAGGTGTCTTTGGGAAATTTTCGTGATTTTCTCCTGAATAGTTCGGGGCAAGAAATGCACCGCGATGAGAGCAATTTGTACCGTTTCAAGGCATTTCGTCTCGACGTCGAAGACCGCCGTTTGTATCGAAACGGGATCCCGATTCCACTTGAACCAAAAGCTTTCGACGTTCTGACTCTGCTTGTAGAGAACAGCGGACATCTCGTGGAAAAAGATGAACTGCTTCAGACGGTATGGGCGGATTCTTTCGTTGAGGAGTCAAATGTAGCCCGGGTCGTTTACACTCTACGGCGAACCTTGGGGGAAGATGACGGGAAGCTCATCGAAACAGTGCCGAAAAAGGGATACCGATTTGTTGCCGATGTTGAGCACGAGACAGGCATCTTACAGGTCGGAGGCGAAAACGGTAACAGAACGGTCGAGCAGGCTGGACAGGTGGCGTCGACTATTGAGCCATCATTTGCCCCAGACAAGATCCCCGGTGCAGACGGTGTGGATCACACTAAGAAAGTCTGGAGACCGTGGATAGGTCTCGCTTTAGTGGCGGTTACGATATCGATTCTTCTTGTAGCCGGGTCGTTCTTTTACCTTTCCTCGCCATCCACTACCACGGCCAACACGTTTAGCAAGATCGCGGTCCTGCCATTGACACCCATCAGCTCGGGAAATCGCAACGAGTTATATGAGAATGGAGTGGCTGATTCGCTGATCCTCAAGCTCAGCTCGTCGAGGAGTTTCTTCGTGACCCCGCTCAGTGTCACACGTAGGTACGCCGGTGTCGAATACGATCCGCGGGCGGTAGGTAAAAATCTGAATGTTGATTATGTGCTGGTTACCAATTATCAGCTGGCAGAGGGAAAGATCAGGATCACTTCTCAGCTCATGAATGTCGAGACGGGCCTAATTGACGAAACTTATAAAGGTGAAAAAGATGCAGGACGTATTTTCGCCGCTCAGGATGCCATCGCGACCGAGCTTGGAAACGTCTTATTCGCCCGTTTTGGCGCTGAGCTCCCCGTTCCGGGGCGAAAACGAGGGACCGCAAATGAAGATGCCTACTGGTCATACCTGCAGGGAAAGAACCTCATGGACAGGCGATCCGCCAATAATTCAGAAAAGGCGATCAGTTATTTTGAAGAAGCTATCCGTCTCGACCCGGCGTTTGCAAGGGCATATGCAGGTTTGGCCCTTGGGTATAGAACGCTGGGGAGTCTTGGCGGCGGGCATCCACGAGAAATGTTGATGAAAGCCAACGCGGCAGCCCTGCGTTCACTCGAACTCGACCCCGAACTTCCCGAGGCATATGTCGTTCTTGGAGACATAAAACCGAAATTCGAATATGACTGGGTCGGAGCTAGAGAAAACCTCCTCAGGGCCATCGAGTTGGACCCGAACAACGACCTGGCCCACGCGACTTACTCAGAACTTCTCGCCGAAACCGGCCATTTTGATGAGGCGTTGGCTGAAAAGGATACTGCCCTAAGTATCGACCCCCGATCCTTAGTGTATCAGCGGGACCGCGGTCGCATCCTGTATTATTCCCGCCGGTATGACTTAGCCATCATCCAGTTGAAACGTGTAATTGAGCTCGACGAGAATTTCCAGACCGCTTACGGGTGGATGTGGCTCGCATACGCGATGAAGGGAGACGCCGCAAGTGCGTATGAGTTCTTTATCCGGCTTATGCAAAAGACCGAACCCGGAAGAGTTGAAACGCTCCAAAATGCATACAAAACCGCCGGGTGGGAGGGTGTTTTGAAGCGCCAGCTTGAACTGCAAAAGCTCAACGAACATGAACTCAGCAATAGCTATTATCAGATGGCCAGAATTAGCTCCCTTTTAGGCGAAAAAGAGGCGGCATTCGACTATCTGAAAAAAACGATGGAAAAGGGGCACAGCCAGATCGTCATGCTAAAGGTCGAGCCGGCATTCGACAATTTGCGCGACGATCCACGTTTCTCGGACGTGCTTCGGCAGATTGGGTTGGATTGAATTAGGATCTTCCCCTCAATGAAAAAAGAAGGGTCATGACTAGTTAAGTCACGGATAATTGATAATTTTCAATAGGATTGAGTAAAGATTTTCCTTTCTATAGTTGAATCTAAACTCACATTCTTTAAGGTGCAAGTAGAAGGTAGATTTTCGCATACCGCGGAACTTTAC
>JBGTCF010000215.1:0-26921 GCA_041748975.1 Pyrinomonadaceae bacterium | reverse complement strand
ATGATGTCACAACCCGAAAGATTCACCGTCAGGGTGTCGTTACCACCGAGTGTGTTGACCGTGATCGTGCTCGAGGGATTAAGCTGGGCGAGTGCGATAAATACCGTATTCGGGCCACTCTGCGTCGTTCCCGGGCCGCCGGTTATGGGATTATTGGGGTCATTGATAACCAAAGAATCCGGGTCGCTCGTGCAGGACAAAGTGATCGTGTCATTCGTGCTGTTGCCGTTCTCGGTGATCGTGACGTTGCCGCCCGCGATGTTCACACTGCTCCCATTACCCACAATCGTCGCGCTGACCTCGGCGCTGTTGACGCTGGTGAGGTCGTTGGGGTTGTTCGGGGCGGGTTGACCCTGAGCGGTTGTGCCTAAGCAAATAGCGTAAATACCTGCACCGCCGCCGGAGCAATTAGTCGGGAAAGTCGCGACGTGAGCAGGGGTGAAGGTGCGGACGATAAAATAATTCGTCCCTGCGGGCAAGCCCGAAACCATCAGGCTCGAAGCCGTTTTTGCCCCCGTCGCGGCCGTTGTGCCGCGTGAAACGTATGGTCCTCCTACGGTTTGCGATGAGAGGACTTCGTAATGACCTCAGTGATCCTGATACGCGATCGGCGTCCACGTCAAGGTTGCCGAGCCCGCTCCGTTTGCGGTTACCTGTACATTTGTCGGCGGGACGGTTTGTGTTGTGCGCCAGAGCGGGTCGAGATTATCGATGTTGCCGGGCAGCGTGTTCTCGACATCAAATTTGTTGTAACGGACAAAAACCTCGCCGGTCGCATCTCGGATGTAATCGGGCAAAACGCCTTCGAGCGCATTGGCGTTGATCCAGAGGGCCTTTGACGGATTGCCTGTTGCCGGAAGTGTCCCGCTCAGACTCGCGTGATTGAACCGGATCAGCCTCGTGCCGTCAAACTGCATCACCCCGGCT
Source organism: Pyrinomonadaceae bacterium (assembly GCA_041748975.1). Lineage (GTDB taxonomy): Bacteria > Acidobacteriota > Blastocatellia > Pyrinomonadales > Pyrinomonadaceae > OLB17. The sequence continues at coordinate 25,994 of JBGTCF010000215.1, read as the reverse complement.
GGAATTTGGCCGCTCAAGTTCGCGCCAAAAAGCCATGCGATGGAAATATCGGGAAAGCGCGTCGGACTCAAACCCTGTTGAAAGATGTCGTTGATAGTACCCGTAATTCCGGGACTCGCGTCAATCCGCAGTTTCGTTAACTGCGTCATCCCGTCGAGCGGGGCGAAATTGCTTGCGGGCTGCGAATTAAGATAACAGCCGCGTATTTCCAATGAGACCAACGCCGTCAGCCCCGCGATCTGCGTTCCCGGAAACGGCGTGGTCAGAGGATTGCCCACCGAACAGCCGACCGCAATGATCGCCACGCGCTGGTCGCTGCACGTCACGCCCGACCAGTTCGCGCCTTCATCCGGGCATGGAACGCCCGTCGTCGGCCATCCGAACGCCGTGCCAAACCCGTGATTGTCGCGCAGATCGAGCATTATCCTGTAGTCCTGGTCAATCGTCTCGCTCACTATCGTGCCGAGGCCCTGACCGTCGGCTACGTTCGCCCCGACGACATTTGTTACATTTACAGAAAATGTCTCGTTCAGTTCAATGTTAGTATCGCCATTCACCACAACCGTAAAGTTATACGGCCCCGTCGAACCCGCCAGTATCGTCTGCCCCGTCAGCGAATTAGCAACATAATCGTTATCCGCAGTGGTCGCCGTCCCATCCGCCGTCGCAATATCAAACGTCACCCCACCCGCCGCCGCCGGCGAACTCAACGTCACCTGAAAAACAAAATCCGTCGTCCCCGAAGCCGGCTTATTCGCCGTGACATCATTGATCGAGAGACTAGGTGGGATAGCGGATGTAGAACCTATTATCGCAAGATCGTTCCCTGCCAGCCTTCCGATCGCGAATGTGCCTACGGTATCACTGGCTCCATAGCCGTAAAGCCGTATAGTTATTACTGCCGGATTAGCAACATTTTGTAAGGCCGAGATTCCGGTAAGGTCGATCGCAGCTTGAGCGAGGCCATTAGTTGCGGTGTCCGTATAGGAGATCGCACTTCCAATATTGGATCCAGCCGTTGAAAAGCCATCCAAACTATACTGCCACTGAAAGCCATTAGGGCCACTGGCAGATCGACGGAAGTTTGCGTTCAGCGTGCTCAGCGAAACCATTTGTCCGACCACAGGAGATACGGTGAATTGGAGAAAGTCGTTGGCGGTTATAGCCGCTGCGAGGTCGGCGCCTGCTGTGAAACTGGTCGAGGAAAACGAATTGGCCAAACTGGATGCATTAAGCCCGCCGCCCCTCGAAAGAGTCGATGTATTTAGATTTGCGTCTGTAGTTGTCGAATTGAATGTTGCTTCATTTCCCGCAAGCCCGTTCATTTCCCACGCCAGGATCGTTGTATCGACAAAGGCCGGTTTGAACGTGGTCTCGAAGCTTGGTTTTGCTTCTTGAAGGCCAAGAAACAAACTCGCTGACTCAATAAAGCCAAAGCGCGGCGATGCCCCCGTAGTTGCGGCCAGAACGAGCCCGCTGACGAGAGCAATAAAAGCCAGACCATTAATAGGGGCGAAGCGGGACGTACGTTTACGTGTGGACATGCGGCGCAACCTCCGAAAGATCATCAGGTAAGAAAGACTTATTAGTTCTCAGATCGGGCAGAAAAAACGGTTCTGATAAAAATAATGCTTCTGCTAAAGCTCCAACCTAATTAAATAAATCCCGGGCACGGGCAAAAAAGTACTTCGTTTTGGCTTTAGGGAGGGGCAACTCAAAAAAAAGCAGCCAAGCCTTAGGTTTAATCTCCTAGTTTGTGATTTCTTAGACCTGAAAAAAGAAAATTAGTTAGCCCAATTGTAAATAGATTTACGCAAAAGTCAACTTTTTGACTTTCGGCGAAAGACTGAGTGCCGATTTTTGCAAACCCTCAACGTACGATCGGGAAATACGCTTGCATATTGCGGTGGGCGGACTTTCGGGGCCGCGAAGGTTTTTGAAAAATGGGATTTGGTTTTAGGATTTAGAAGGTAATGAGATTATAGGTCGAGCTAAGGTCGGATCTACACAAATTTCAATCGACAAACTCGACATTAACGGAGTGTGGAATTATGCCCGCGCGATGGCCTTCTTCGAGCAGACGGCGGATGGACTCGCGGCCGCGGTCGCCGTAATCGAGGGTGAGGTTATTGACCCACATCGCCACAAAACGGTCGGCCAGCTCGGGCTGCATGTCGCGGGCAAACTGCATCGCGTATGCGAGAGCGTCCTCGCGATGTTCCATTGAGTAAACAATGCTCTGGTGGAGGTGCTTCGATATCTGTGACATCAGTTCCCTGCTCAGGTCACGGCGGATCACGTTCCCGCCCATTGGCAGCGGAAGGCCTGTTTTCTCATGCCACCATTCGCCAAGATCGAGCACCTTGTTAAGGCCCATCTGATTGTAAAAAAGCTGCCCCTCGTGGATCAGAAGACCGGCGTCTGCATCTCCTCTCAGCACCGTGTCGATGATCTCGTCGAAGGGAACAACAATGTAATCAAAACTGGAGTCAAATATCCTGAGGGCAAGATAAGCGCTGGTCAATTCGCCCGGAATGGCTATCTTCATTGAGCCGATCTCGGAGGGATCACGAAGTTCCTTTGAAACTACGATCGGTCCATATTTATCGCCGATGCTCGCTCCGTGAGGCAGCAAGATATATTTATCGGTGACATAAGCGTAGGCGTGAAACGAGATCGCCGTCACGTCATAAACGCCTTCGCGGGCAAGCTGGTTCAGCGACTGAATATCCTTCAACGTGTGCTCGAACTTCAAGCCTTCTGTTTCGAGCTTATTGGTCGCCAGCCCGTAAAACATAAATGCGTCGTCCGAATCGGGCGAGTGGGCAACAGTTATAGTGCGAATTCCGGGAGTTTGTTCAGCTTTTACTGCCATACATCAGTGGGGAGAATAGTAAACCTTCGTGTCATAGAAAACTTTTATTTTACCGTTTTCGGCGTGATTGGCAAATAGAGTTCGGAGTTCGTCCAATATGCTATCGATATGTTCGTCGTCTTCGCTTGGCATGTACGAGGATGACAGCATTCGACCCTTTATACCTTCGAAGTCGAGGTCCTGAAAATTGTCGAATGTCGCTTCCTTGTAGTCCCGTGGGAAAAAAGGAGCGAGTGTGGATCTATCGACCTTGTCGTGACGCACCTGCTCGTAATCACGGGCGTATTTCAAAAGAAGAGCCTCGTACTCAACGAGGAATGGCGTTGCGTCCAGCCGACGTTCATTCCACATAAGAACGATATGCCCGCCCGGGCGAAGAACTCGCAAGAATTCGGCGCCCGCCCTTTCAAAGTCGAACCAGTGAAAAGCCTGGGCTGCAACGACCATATCGACGGAAGATTCGGGAAGAGAGGTTTCCTCGGCGGTACCGTCAACCAGAATAAACCACGGGAATTCGGCAAGCTGCGTTATGGCTGCATTCCGCATTGCTTCGTTAGGCTCGACGCCAAAAACACGATTTCCGTTTTCGAGAAACATCCGGGTCGAAATGCCGGTTCCGCATCCAACGTCGGCAATGACAGTTTCTTTATTCAGGCCGCATTCTTGTCGGAGAAGGCCAATGACCTCGCGCGGGTAGTCGGGGCGGTACTTAATGTAATTCTCAACCCGGTTGGAAAAGCGTTGTATGGTATCGCTCATATTAGTCGCACGCGATAAACCGCTCTTAAGCCGATACGGCCGCAATAAGCAGCCGAATAAGTCCGAGAAGGCTGCTGGTCTTAACTGCCATTTTCAACCTCCTCACCGGACCACTGGCTTTTCTTTGAATGCGGAATATCGAATTGGTCAAGGATCCTAAAACAGAGGTGCTCGACGAGTTCATCTATCGACTTGGGCCGGTGGTAAAACCCCGGGCTAGCGGGCAATATCTGGGCTCCGGCATGAGCGAGCTTAAGCATATTTTCCAGATGAATCGCGTTAAAAGGCGTTTCGCGCGGTACCAGAACAAGTTTGCGACGCTCTTTCAGACAAACATCCGCTGCCCGATGGATTAGGTTTGTCCCGGCACCGGACGCTATGGCGCCAAGCGTACCCATCGAGCATGGAACAATTATCATTCCGGACTGCTTATTAGACCCGGACGATGGCTTTGCAGCGAAATTATCCAAACGCCAGTGCCGGATGAGCTTTGAATCAGGCGCTAAACCGAGCCATTCGTTGATCGAAACGGCATCAGAGAGATTCACTCCCATCTCAACCCGTGCAACGGTGACCGCCGTGCTTGAGATGATCAAATTTACAGTTTTGACAGCTTCGCTTTGGGCCAGCAGCTGCAGAGTTCTATGGGCGTAGATCGTTCCCGAAGCTCCGGTAACTGCCAATGTGATTTCCATAAGTGCTATTATTACGATCATTATCGCATAATTTCTCGATTGACGAGACCTGCTTGCTACACTAAGATTGCAACCGATGGCCCGGCATGGAAATCCAATGAACACATCGATATGGCGCTGAAGAACGACTTTCGTTCGAGCGTGCATTATTCGATCAGTCGCACTAACAAGGGGCCCATTGGGTCTGCATCGCGATAGCAAGTAGACCAATATGCATATAAAGCTGATCATTGTAGCCTTCTTTTTTTCCTCTTTCCTGGGGGGAAATGTTGTCGCTCAGACGACGGGTAAGAATCCCGTAATCATTATTCCCGGGATATCCGGCTCCAAACTTGTAAATCCCAAAACCGGCAGGACCGTCTGGTTTAGCGTCCGCCGGGACAAGGACGACGACCTTCGCCTTCCGATGACTTCGCCCGTGCTGTCCCGAAACCGCGATGGCCTAGAGGCTCAGGACATAATTCGGTCCGTTGAGGTGCTGCCGGTCCTACCGGACATCGAGGTTTATCAAAGCCTGATCGATTCGCTAAAGGAGCGAGGTTACATGGAGGCAACGTGGGATAAGCCGCAGGCCACTGATGTGTTTTATGTCTTCCCGTATGATTGGCGGCGTGACAACGTTGAAACGGCACATTTGCTGATGCAGCGAATGTCGAGCGTGAAACGGGCGCTCAAAAAGCCGGGCCTGAAATTCGACATAATCGCCCATTCGATGGGCGGCCTTGTCGCTCGTTACGCGGCGATGTACGGCTCATCGCCGCTGCCCACCAGCCGCCCGGTGCCCAACTGGTCGGGTGCATCGCATATAAACAAGCTAATGATGTTTGGCACTCCCAATGAGGGTTCGTTCGATGCTATGGACGTTTTATTAAACGGTTACCCGATCATCGCCGGCAGGAGGCTTCCATTTATCGACGATCTTAAGCCTGAGGACGTAATGACGGCCCCTTCGATTTATCAGTTAGTACCGCATCAATCATCCGCCCGTTTCTTGGACGCAGATCTCAACCCCTTGAAGATCGACATCTATAATGTCGAAAGCTGGATCAAGTACGGGTGGGGAGCCATCGGGGACCCCAAATTTCTAAGCAAGCTGCTGGACGCTCCTAAATTAGCCCTCACGAACAAAGAAATAAAACCGCGAAGACCCGGAAAAACCGCCAACCGGGAAGATCATTTGGTCGCTCAGCTAACGTTCGCAAGGGTCAAGGCCTTTATGGCTTCGGCCCTAAACCGAGCGCGGCGGTTTCACCAGGCTCTTGGCATGCCAGTAAAAAATGCTCCGGTCGAAATGTACGCTTACGGCGGAAATTGCAAGCCAACGCTGGACGCACTCGTGCTCTTTCGGGACGAAAAGACCAACCGATGGACGACCCTCGTTGACGCCCGGGACATAAAGAACTCTTCGGGCCTAGACGTCAAGAAGGACACAGTACGCGCGGCCATGTTCGCCGAGGGCGACGGTCGGGTAACAATGCGTTCGTTGATCGTCGACGGCGATCTGACCACCAGTGACGTCCTCAAGCAAAAAAGAATGCCCTTAAAGTCATCGTTCCTGGGCTGCGGCTCACACACCAAGCTCTTTCTGGAAAAACCGATCCAGGACAGTTTCTTCAGTTCCTTGGTCGTCGAGCAGCAGCAGCAGCCCTAATTGCTGCTCTCCGGTTCGGAGCATCTGAAAACGCAATTTGGCGGTCGAGCCGGAACCAAATAGAATTATTCGGAAAACGGACCAATTTTATGAAAATCGCACTCGGAGCAGACCACGCAGGTTTTGCGGAAAAGGAAAAAGTAAAACAGACTCTCGACAACCTGGGCATTGAATACGACGACATGGGCACGTATTCCGACGATTCGGTCGACTATCCGGATTTCGCACAGAAGGTCGCAAGGTCAGTCGCCAGCGGAGAATATGAACAGGGTTTACTCGTTTGCGGTTCCGGCACCGGGATGGCGATCGCGGCAAATAAGGTAAAAGGGATCCGTGCCGCTGTGGCTTGGAATGAGGATATCGCCCGGCTTGCCCGCGAACACAACGATGCCAACGTCCTGGCACTCCCAGCCAGATTCACACCCAAAGGTGGTCTGGAAAAAATAGTAAAAGCATGGCTTGCGGCCGATTTCGAAGGCGGCCGGCACGCCTCCCGTGTCGACAAGATCGAAAACAACGAGAGCTGCTGATCTAATAGTTGCGAGAGATGATCCTTCAGACACACATCCCAAACTCATTAAGATTTATCCGCCGTGTGCCGACTTCGCCCTTTCATTGAGTTCCTCGGGCGTTAGATCCTCTATATGCGTCGCAAAGCCCCACAAGTGTCCAAATGGGTCTTTGAAATGCCCGGAACGATCGCCGTAAAATTGGTCGGCAACGGGCTTTAGCACTTCGAGCCCCTCGGCGATAGCTTTATCGGTGAATGCATCCACGTCCTCTACATAAATGTACAAGCTGACAGGCGAGCCGCCGATGGTCTCGGGCCCTACGGCCATGGGTGGATGCTCGTCGGCCAGCATAAATATGGCGTTGCCGATCTTCATTTCCGCATGGCCTACCATCCCGGGCTCGCCGATCCTGAAAAGCTCTTCGGCCCCGAAGGCACGCTTGTAAAACTCCATTGCTTTTTCACAATTTCGGCAGATCAGGTATGGTGTTATTCCTTCGTATCCCGTGGGGATCGCGCTTACAGATTCAGGCATATTAGTTTTCTCCTCAAAATAAAATATAGAACAATTTACTCCTATCGGCCCTGGCCGTCAAAGGCAGAAGCGAGCTGATTACCTCGTAACTAAAGATCCTCCGCTTCTTCATAGTTGTTCCCGAACACTTGCTGAATGAACGGTCATTCAGTTATAATTCCCTCGTCTTTTGAACCTTTTTTTATAGATCGTCTTCGATTATGAATATTGCTAAAGCTGCCGTCCTCGGTGCAGGCACGATGGGTGCAGGGATCGCCGCACATCTTTCTAATGCGGGCATTCCTACGCTGCTTCTTGATATCGCTCCGAGGGAATTAACCGAGGCTGAGACGGCGAAAGGCCTGACGCTGGAATCGCCACCGGTGCAAAACCGCATCGTCAATTCCCTTTTTGAGGCCGCTAAGAAACTGAAGCCCGCGCCTTTCATGCTTGCCGATAATGCTCGGCTAATCACAACTGGCAATTTCACGGACGATCTGGCGAAGATCAAAGATTGTGACTTTGTTATCGAGGCTGTCGTCGAAAATCTTGAGATCAAACACAAGCTTTATGCTGAGGTCGAAAAGCATCGAAAACCGGGCGCGGTTATCGCTTCGAACACGAGCGGTATTCCCATCGACTCGATCGCTGAGCCATTCTCGGATGATTTCAAAGCACATTTTGTCGGGATTCACTTTTTCAACCCACCTCGCTACATGAAGCTCGTCGAGGTAATACCGGGCTCAAAGACCAGCGGTGAGATCGCCTGCAAAGTTTCAGGTTTTCTCGATCGGCGGCTTGGCAAGGGCGTCGTGCCGGCAAAAGACCGACCGAATTTTATTGCAAACCGTATCGGTGTTTTCGGGATGATGGCGACGATCCACGAAATGATCGCGATGGGTTTCACGCCGACCGAGGTCGATCAGATGACCGGCAAAGCGATTGGCCACGCTTCGTCCGCGACGTTCCGAACGTCCGATCTCGTCGGGCTTGATGTGACGGCGCATGTCACCAACAATTTGTTTCCTGCCGTTCCAGATGATGAAGACCGCGATGTTTTCGTCCTGCCTGAATTGATCCAAACTTTGCTCGACAAGAAACTTCTAGGCGACAAAACAAAAGGTGGATTCTTCAAAAAATCCAACGACGCGGAAGGTAAACGCGTGATCCTCGAACTCGATCTGAACACCTTCGAGTACAAGCCGCAGGTGAAAACGAAATTTCCATCGCTCGATGCCGCAAAAGCGATCGACGACAGAGCGAAACGGGTAAAAACACTCGTTTGGGGCGATGACCGTGTTGGTGAATTCCTCTGGAAAACGACCTCGCGTGTTTCGCGTTACGCGGCGAACCGCATCCCCGAGATCGCCGACACGATCGTAGAGATCGACAATGCAATTAAATGGGGCTTTGGCTGGGAGATCGGCGTTTTCGAGGCTTGGGATGCGATCGGCGTCGTCGAATCAGTCGAGCGGATGCGCAAAGAAGGCCAGGCGATTCCGGCAAATGTCGACAAGATGCTTGCGTCGGGCGCCACCAGCTTTTACAAGAATGAAAGCGGTCATCATTCGTTCTATGATCTTATCGCCGGCGAATACAAGCCTATGCCTGCTCGTCCGGGCGTGATGATCCTGAAGGACATTAAGGAACGCACCGGTGTCATCAAGTCGAATCCCGGCGCTTCTCTGATCGACATCGGCGACGGCGTTGCATGTCTGGAGTTTCATTCGAAGATGAACTCGATCGGTGGCGACACGGTGCCGATGATGAACTACGCGATCGACGAAGTTGCGAAGAATTTCAAAGGATTGGTCGTCGGAAACCAGGGCGGTAATTTCTCGGCCGGAGCGAACATTATGATGCTCCTGCTTGCCGCGCAGGAAGAAGAATGGGACGACATCAATATGATGGTCCACGCTCTTCAGCAAGCGGTGATGCGGCTGCGGTATTCGGCGAAGCCGGTCGTGACGGCGCCGTACGGCCTGACGCTTGGCGGCGGTTGCGAGATCGCGATCCACGGTGACCGAGTTCGTGCGGCAGGCGAGACGTATATTGGTTTGGTCGAAGTCGGAGTTGGTGTGATCCCTGCCGGCGGCGGCACGAAAGAAATGACGATGCGTGCGATGGACGCTGCGAAAGCTGTTCCCGATACCGACCCGCTCGTGTTCTTGAAAAAGACGTTCGAGATGATCGGAATGGGAAAAGTCGCTACCTCGGCACAGGAAGGAAAGTCGTGGGGCTTTTTCCGCGATGTCGATTCGATCTCGATGAACGGCGACCGCCTTATCGCAGACGCAAAACAGGAAGTTTTGAACCTTTCCGCGTCGGGTTATGTTCAGCCGGTTCAGCGTGAAGATATTTATGTTATGGGCGAAGCGGGCCAGGCCGCGATGAAGCTCGCTCTCCACATGATGAAGCAGGGCGGCTTCATTTCCGATCACGACCAGCTCATCGGCAACAAACTCGCGAAGGTAATGAGCGGCGGCGACATGAACCATTCGGCTTATGTTTCGGAGCAGTATCTGCTCGACCTCGAACGCGAAGCATTTGTCTCGCTCTGCGGCGAACGAAAAACGCAGGACAGAATCGCGGCGATGTTGAAAACAGGTAAGCCGCTGCGAAACTAATAACGAATAAAGGATGCGATGGACGAGCGAATAAAATACGTCACTTCTGAAATGAGAGCGATTGCAGAAGATGTCAGTGCATCATTCGGCACGCTCTCCGAATCGCAGCTTAACTGGAAACCGGCGGAAACTAGCTGGAGCGTCGGGCAATGTCTTGATCACATCATCAAGACGAATCACGAGTTCGATCCGGAGTTTGAAAAGCTCGCGTCCGGAAACCGCAAGAATTCGTTTTGGGAAAACTGGTCGCCGTTCACGGGAATGGGCGGTCGGTTTTTGGTGAATGCTGTAAAGACAGACTCCAAGAAAGCAAAGGCGCCATCGAAGGCGATCGTACCGCGGAGCGACATCGATGCAGACATCGTGAATAGATTCGCCGAGCACATTGTGGACGTGAACCGAAAGGTCGAGGCTTGCTCGGGTGTAGATCTTCAGAAGACCGTCGTGACATCGCCATTCTTATCGGTATTTACTTATAGCTTTGACGACGCATTAACCGTTCTGGTCGAGCATTCTAAACGCCACATTCGCCAGGCGAAGCGTGTAATGGACTCTGCTGGGTTTCCGTCGAAATGAAACGCTGCAACTGGGCATCAAACGATCTGAATATTCCGTATCACGACACCGAATGGGGCGTGCCCTTGCATGACGACCGTGGGTTGTTTGAATTTCTCATTTTGGAAGGAGCTCAGGCTGGTTTGTCATGGGACACGATCTTGAAAAAGCGCGATAACTATCGCAAAGCGTTCGACAATTTTGACCCGGCAAAAGTCGCAAAATACACCGACGCAAAGTGTGCGAAACTGTTGCTCGACGAGGGAATCATCCGCAACAGGTTGAAGATCGCATCGGCCGTGCAAAATGCAAAAGCTTTTTTGACCGTGCAAAAGGAATTCGGCACATTTGATATGTACATTTGGTCGTTCGTCGGCGGCAAGCCGATCGACGGAAAACGTAAGGAACCTGGCGACGTTCCCGCGAAGACAGAGATCTCGGACGCTCTTTCCAAAGACCTTAAAAAGCGCGGATTCAACTTCGTCGGCTCGACTATAATGTACGCATTCATGCAGGCAATCGGTATCATGAATGATCATTTGGTGACGTGTTTTCGATATAAGGAAATTTCCAAATAGCTCTGCTATTTCAGCGGTCTCCGCGTTAAGATTTTATTTGAACGCGGAGTTCGCAATGGACGCGGAGAAATGTCGATGGATATTCCGATAACTCAGGCGGTGCGGTATCTGCGGGAGAAAAAGGCCGAGTTCGTTCCGCACATTTATGATTATGTCGAGAAAGGCGGGGCGAAGGAATCGGCAAGGCAGTTAGGTATTGACCTTCACGCGGTCGTGAAAACGCTGGTCTTTGAAACGAACGAGAAAAAGCCGCTTATCGTACTGATGCACGGGGACCTCGATGTTTCGACAAAGAATTTGGCGCGGTTTCTTGGCGTTAAATCGGTGGAACCCGCAACGCCTGAACGGGCATCGAAATTGACAGGATATCTTGTCGGCGGCACATCGCCATTCGGTATAAAAACGCAGATGCCGATCTATGCCGAGGCGACGATATTTGACCTGGAAAGGATCTACGTCAATGGCGGCAAGCGTGGTTTTTTGGTCGAAATCGAGCCGAGCTCTCTTCGAACGCAAGACGTATTCGAAATAGAGGCCGCAATATAAGCGAACTTAGCCGAGATACTGACTTTTTATTGGGGAATTTGGGGAAATGGTAAAATCGGTTTGAGGTAAAAAATATGCAGAACATCTATAAACTCCCGCTCGTTTTAGATCCCCAACCTGAAGGTGGATGGACGATCACGTGTCCGATCCTGCCCGGTTTGATAACCGAAGCAGATACGATGGACGAGATCGTTCCGAATGTGTCCGATGCACTCGAAGCGTTCATTGAACTCTGCGAGGACCTGAAACAGCCGCTGCCCGGTGTACTGCAGCCGATCGAAATGCGAAATCTGTCCTACATCGAGACGCTCATTCCGATAGCCGCGTGAAGTACAAAGAGGTCGAGAGAAAATTGCGAAAGATGGGTTGCATCGAGGTCGTTAGGCGAGGCGGCGGCTCGCATCGAAAATGGCACAATCCGGAGTTAAATACGAAGGCCATCGTGCCGGATTGGGGTAGCAAAGACCTGAAGGGCGGAACCTTGCGAAGCGCTGTTAAGGATTTGGGTTTTGAGTGGGAGGAGTTTATCAAGGCGTAAGCTGTTTATGTAATGCTGATAGACGAATTTCTGGCCGAATACGATTTTGAGGAAAAGCATTCGATAGCGATCCGGGCGGATGCCGCGACGGTGTATGAAGCGGCCCAAGATGCGAATTTCGGTGAATCCTGGATCGTCCGTATGCTCCTCACGCTTCGCGGTATGTCGGCGGATGCATTGACGCTTCGAAACTTGAGCTACTCCAAGTTTCGAATTCTCGACGAGCGGCCCGCGAAGGAGTTGCTGATCGGCTTGGCCGGAAAATTCTGGACGCCGTGGGGCGACCTGCAGGATGTGAATGCTGAGAACTTCAAGACGTTCGACAAAAGCGGCTATGCCAAGGCCGTGTGGAACTTTTCGATCGATGCCGACGGCCCTGACGGTGAAGCTACGCGGCTCTCGACCGAAACCCGCATCAAATGCCTCGACGAAGGCAGCCGCCGGAGCTTTGGATTTTACTGGACATTCATCCAGCCATTCAGCGGTTTGATAAGAATGGAGATATTGAAGACCATCAAGCGGAAGGCGGAATCGGTTTAGCTGAGGGGAATTTCATTGTAATGTCGCGGGTCAAGATTCAAATTTTTCACGAGAACGGCGATGCATCACCTCGTGTTCGAACCCTGGTCAAAACACAGTGGCATGAAGGAAATTCGCACAAAAAACTTACGGCGAAACAGGCTGGACGGATACTTGCGAACAACTTCCCTGATTTTGACGAGTTAGGAAATAGGGATGGACTCATTAAAACCGATGGTGGTTTCTATGCATCAAGACCGTTGGAGCCATTGGTCAAATGTGAGTACCGATATGTTTGGGAGACCGCTCTCGTGACTGAAGAAGCAGAGGAAGGTTAGATCTATGAAAGAAGCAGTAATAGTATCGGCCGTGCGTACGGCTGTTGGAAAGGCTCCGAAGGGCACATTGCGGAATACGCGTTCGGACGAATTAGGTGCGGCGGCGATCAAGTATGCTGTGGCTCGTGCAGGCGTTGACGCGTCGCTGATTGATGACGTGATCATGGGCTGTGCTTTCCCTGAGGCGGAGCAGGGGATGAACGTGGCACGTACGGCCTCGATCCTCGCCGGGCTGCCGGTCGAAACATCGGCGATGACCGTCAATCGCTACTGCTCTTCGGGTTTGCAGACGATCGCTCTGGCCGCGGAACGCATTATGGCGGGCGGGGCTGATACTATCGTCGCGGGCGGTTTGGAATCGATGACTGTTATCCCAATGGGCGGCAACACGTTTCGCCCGAATCCGCGGCTGGCGGACGCATACCCGGATTATTATTTGAACATGGGCCTGACCGCCGAAAATCTCGCACGCAAGTACGAGATCACTCGCGAGCAGGCTGATGAGTTTTCGTATAATTCGCACCGCAAAGCCCTCGCGGCTATCGCCGAAGGCAAGTTCGCCGACGAGATCGTGCCGATGAATGTCTTTGTCGATGAGATCGACGAAAAAGGCCGTGTTCGACGGAAAGAGATCGTTTTTGCCCAGGACGAAGGCCCGCGTGCCGATACATCACTCGACGGCTTGGCGAAACTCAGAGCCGTGTTTCACGTCAACGGAACCGTCACCGCGGGTAACGCATCGCAGATGTCCGACGGAGCCGCAGCCGCAGTCGTAATGTCGGCTGACAAGGCCGCCGAGTTGGGCATCAAGCCGCTCGCACGGTTTGTTTCATTCGCGACCGCCGGATGCTTGCCCGAGGAAATGGGTATCGGCCCGGTCTATGCTATCCCGAAAGCACTAAAGCTTGCAGGGCTGACGCTCGATCAGATCGACGTGATCGAACTCAATGAAGCATTCGCCGCACAAGGCCTTTCCGTAATGAAGGTCCTCGAAATGGACCCGTCAAAAGTAAACGTCAATGGCGGGGCTGTGGCTCTCGGCCACCCGCTCGGCTGCACCGGAGCGAAATTGACCGCGACTGTTTTGCAGGAACTGAAACGCACGAGCAAGCGCTACGGCATGGTCACCATGTGCGTCGGCGGAGGCATGGGCGCCGCTGGTATATTCGAAAGGTTAGATTAAGAAAGGAGTTTTTAGTCACGAATAGCACGAATTACACAAATGTATTTATTCGGGCCATTCGTGTAATTCGTGGCAAAAGATAGTTATGGAAGCACAAATGGAAAAAGAATATATGAAAGGCGGCGAATTTTTGATCGCTGATACGACGACGGCAGCGACCTTTACGCCGGAGGATTTTACCGACGAGCACAGGATGATCGGCGAGACTTGCCGGGATTATATCGATAACGAGGTTGTGCCGAACCATCCCGAACTCGAGAAACATAACTGGGATATAGCACGCGATCTGCTGAAGAAGGCTGGCGAACTCGGCCTTCTTGGGGCCAATATTCCTGAAGAATACGGCGGGATGGAGCTCGATCAGACCACGGGAGCGATCATTGCCGAGATGGTAGGCCGCGGCAGCGGGTTTGGTTCCACGTACGGCGCCCAGACATCGATCGGCTTGCTTCCGATACTTTACTGGGGCTCGGAAGAGCTAAAGAAAGAGTGGATCCCGAAGATAATCTCGGGCGAGGCCGTGTCAGCTTACTGCCTGACAGAATCCAGCTCGGGTTCGGACGCTCTGGGCGCAAAGTGCGTGGCTAAGCTTACGGAGGATGGCCAGCATTACGTGCTCAACGGCGAGAAAATGTGGATCACAAATGGCGGCTTCGCAGACGTGTATCTCGTTTTTGCAAAAGTCGATGGAGAAAAAGAGAAATTCTCCTGCTTCCTGGTTCCGCGTTCGGAAAACTGCCGACCCGGAGCCGAGGAACACAAGCTCGGGATCAAATCTTCATCGACAACGGCGGTGATCTTATCGGATGCGAAGATCCCGGTCGGCAACCTCATCGGCAACGTGGGCGACGGTGCAAAGATCGCGTTCAACGTACTTAATGTAGGCCGGTTCAAACTCGGTGCGTCGGTCACCGGCGGTGCAAAGCTCGCTATTCACGAATCGGTCCGTTATGCCAATGAACGGCATCAGTTTAACAAGCCGATCTCGTCGTTCGGTGCCATCAAACATAAATTGGCCGAGATGGCCATTCGGACGTGGGTGTCTGAATCTATCACCTATCGCACGGTCGGTATGATCGACGCACTGATCGGTGACGGTGCCGACAATGCAAAGAAGCTGCAGTCGATCGAGGAATACGCCGTCGAATCGTCGATCAACAAAGTTGCGTGCTCGGAATCGCTCGATTATGTCGTTGATGAAATGGTACAGATCTATGGCGGCTACGGTTATTCGGCGGATTACCCTGCCGAGAAGGCATATCGAGATTCACGGATCAATCGCATTTTCGAGGGCACCAACGAGATCAATCGAATGTTGATCCCGGGCCAGCTTATGAAGCGTGCGATGAAAGGAAAGCTCGGCCTTTTGCAGGCCGCCAAAGCCCTACAGGACGAGATACTGAATCCACAGATGTCTTTCGACGAGGACACGAGCCTCCTTGCGGCCGAAACGAAGTTAGCAAAGAACGCGAAAAGGGTCGCTCTGATGGTACTCGGCACCGCAGCACAGAAATACATGATGGCACTCGCTGAGCAGCAGGAAGTGCTTATCAATTGTGCGGATATCATCATGGACGCGTACCAGATGGAAACGGCAATTTTGCGTGCCAAAAAACACGCCGAGGCTAACGGCGAAGACGGCGCCGGGCGTTATATCGATATGGCGTCGGTATTCTGCAACGACGCGATCCAGCGAATTGATGCCAAAGCCAAGAACACAATCGCTGCCATCGTGGAAGGTGACGAGGGCCGAACACTGCTGGTCGCACTAAAGCGATTTACCAAGAACAATTCACCGGTGAACACGATCGCGGCCCGTCAGCGGATCGCCGATGTTATGATCGCAGCGAATACCTATACGTACTAAGTTGAGGAACCTGATAGATGCGGGTTGGGCTGAAGGTGCCGCGGGAATTTACGCCGGAGATCGCGATCTACATGTCCGGGCTCCAATACGGGCGTGAGCACACTCTCGAGATTATTAAAGATCTCACACCCGAAGAGATCGCCCGGCGTGTGTTACCGTCAGTGCATTCGATCGGTGCTCTTGCGCTGCATTTGGGCGAGACTGCGTTCTACTGGATCGAATGCGTTGTTGCGGGCCGAGAGCCTTCAGAAGAAGAAAAACGTTCTGCCCACTTCTTTGACACAATGGAATCCGATGTGGATAAGGGATATGACGCTGATTACCTTATGTCCAAACTCGGGGCCATATCGACGATTGCCTATAAAAGGTTGGCGTCACTTGGTGATTCAGACCTTGACCGATATTTTACCCGGCCCGAACCGCCCGCAACGAGAGAACACAGTCTTCGAGAGATATTGCAGCGCATGATCGATCACGAAGGCCATCACCGCGGCCAGATGACCATGATAAAACGCTTGATTCGGGGTGATCGGCCTGCGTCCTGATATTTGACGATCTAGAACCGATTGCCAGGAATTTGAAGCCAAAAAACCACGAGAGCCTGTGGCCCTCGCGGTCTTTCCGTTACGCTTTTGGCGAGCGTTCCCCTTGAAACCTAACCCTTAATAGTTGTAAGGATATTGATTGCGGTAGTAGTCGTCACTATTCGGATTTCGCGGCTTTTGCTTGGCTGTCACGATCGCACCGCCTGCCATTCCAGCTGCTCCGCCGATCAATGCACCCTTCTTACCACCTATTAATGCACCGATTATAGCCCCAACACCCGTTCCGACGGATAGGTTCACCGCCTTGCGGTGCTTGTCATATGTGCTGGGCTGTTCATAACCATAGCCGTAATACTGCTGGTTATTACGATTGACCTGCTGGTTATTACGATAGATCCGCTGGTTGTTCCGATTAACCTGCCGGTTATTCCTATAGATTTGCTGATTGTTCCTATACCGGTCCTGGTTGTAGCTGGTACGCCTCTGTGCCGAGGCACTACCTGCAAGCATTGGAAGCGATATTGCCAACATCGCGATAGTAAGGAAAGTAGTGATAAATTTTTTCATTGCTTGTCTCCTGTTATTTAATCTCTAGAGGCTTACCTCGTCAGTATGTATGAGGGCAATCAGCGTGCCACTGAGCCTAAACTACTGTTTAGACGAAGCTTATGAGTACAGGAGAGGAATATGCCAGGGTTCGGCTATACGTAATCGGCGATAGCCTTGCGCAATTGACGCAAACTTTACGTTCGAAGGAAAAAAGGCCCCGGCGTTTGTGCCAGGGGCCTTTTTGATCTATCAGATGGAAGCCAGATTAATATCGGCGATTGGTCGTAACTCGCCTAACATAATTCTTCGGACGCTGCTTGTGTGTGAAAAGTGCTCCGCCGCCGGCACCCCCCAATCCGCCGATGACCACGCCCTTCTTGCCGCCGAGCATTCCACCGACGAGCATTCCGACGCCTGTACCGATACCGATATTAAAAGCTTTTCGATGTCTTCGATAGACGTTCGGCTTTTTATACCGTGTCCTGCTGCTACTCCGAACGGTCGAATAAGTGCCTGTTCGAGAGTTGTAATATCGCTTTTGTGCTTCCACCGAGGTTGCACTAGCCAACGGGAGCATCACTCCCACCACAGTCGCCATCAATATCGTTGCAAAGTGTTTCTTTAACATTTTTTTTCCCCCAATTCCCTTGATCAGAATAAGTTCTTCGATGATCAGAGTCGCAAGCACTGTGCCACAGATGCAAACCCTTTTAGAATTGGTATCTTCCATGTTTTTGTGTCTCCATACAGTTTTTGATACATACTATATCGGCCGCTCGATCAACCTTTTGGTGCCTAATCACCCAATCCCCGGGCATTCCGGTTTTATCGCTCAGGTCGATATGGTAAACTTCGGCTTGGATCAGCCGATACTTCTATAAACCTGTCTTTTCACCTTTTCGATGCTAAAAAGCCCACTACCTGAGCTAGCCTTGTTTTACGACCTTGAATGGGTGCCCGATGCAGCGGGTGCTAAGCGGCTCTTCGATCTTAATGACGATGTAACCGAGCGCGATGCTATGCAGCGCCTTTGGGAGCATTCGCTTTCTTATAGCGAACAGAATCCTCGCCCGTTTCTTAAATATATGTTCTCCCGAGTGGTGTCGATAGCATTTTTGTCACGAAAGTTGGTCTTTCGCGATGGGGCACCGGTGGTTGAATTCTCGCTGAATTCGCTTCCGAAACTACCGCTGGAATCGGACGATGTCGATGAGGCTGCAATAATCGACCGGTTCCTCTATATTGTGGGTGAACGGTGCCCGCAACTCGTCGGGTTCAATTCGTCCGAATCTGATATTCAGGTACTTATTCAGCGCGGAATGATCAACGAGATCCGCTCGCCGGACTTCTGCAAGCGGCCGAATAAACCGTGGGAAGGTCCGGATTACTTTGACTCCAGAAACAGTGAGGCACATCTTGACCTGATACTTCGCTTTTCACGAGGTAACATGGCTCCCCGTCTGGATGAGTTTGCCAAGCTTTGCGGATTTCCGGGAAAGATCGATGTAAAGGGTGATCAGGTAACCGATCTCTGGCTGGACCGGGAGATAACCAAGATCGTCGAGTACAATCAGATCGATACCTTGAACACATATTTACTCTGGCTCAGGATGGTATATTTTGTCGGGCAGCTCGAAGAAGAAGATTATTTTAACGAGCTGGAACAGTTTCGCGAATTTCTGCAAAGTGAGTCCGAGAAACCTGAAAAAGCGTTTTTAGCGGAATTCCTCGATAAATGGCCGGTTTAGAATGCACGTGGTCCGATAGAGTACTACAAACTTAATATGGAACTGAACAGGATTTATCATGAAAATTGTATCGATACGATGAAGCAGCTGACGGATGAATTCGTCGATATGACCTTAACCAGCCCGCCATATGACAACCTGCGAGAATATAATGGCTACCAGTTTCCGGTCGAAGAAATTGCACGTTCCCTCTTTCGGATCACCAAAACAGGCGGCGTTGCCGTTTGGATTGTAGGCGATCGAACGGTCAACGGTGACGAGACCCTGACCAGCTTTGAACATGCGTTCGCTTTTCGAAATGCCGGTTTTAAGGTCCACGATACGATGATCTACGCCAAGAATAATCCGATCCCGAGTGATTGCGGAAGACGATACCGCCAGGCATTCGAATATATGTTCTGTTTTTCCAAGGGTACGCCGAAGACCTTTAACCCGATCACGGAGCCTACAAAATCAGCAGGCGAAAAGATCAAAGCGTTTCGGATCACTCAGCGCGGCCGTGGCAACGTTCCTGCCGAGGACATCGGCCGGCAAATTAAGTCGGAACGTAAAGCAAGTAACATCTTCAGCTACAACGTGGGCACCTCCTCATCAAAAGACAAGGTCGCTTTTGAGCATCCGGCTATCTTTCCCGAGCAACTAGCGCGTGACCAGATATCAACGTGGTCGAACCCAGGCGAGCTGGTGTACGACTGTTTCATGGGGAGCGGGACAACGGCGAAAGCCGCTCACCAATTGGGGCGCCAATGGCTGGGGTCCGAAATCTCGTCGGATTATGTGCAGATCTCGCTTGAGAGGCTTGAGCCATATACCGGGCCACTCGCTTTGGCATCGATGAAATAACAACTTTATGGGTAGAAAAAGCGTCTATTAGTTGCAGTGACTCCCTTACCGATAGTTGGTGAATGTATGAATAAACTTCTTTTGATCTCATCTTTGATATTCATTCTTTCTACAGTGCTTCTGGCTCAACCACGCCCGGCAGAAAAGTCGGCCGACCTGAATGCTCCCATCTCGTATGAAGCCAAATACGAGGGCGGAATCTTTGGAGCCAGCGGCCGGGAAAAGGGAAATCTTAAGTTTGACGATACGAATTCGAGAGTGACCTTCTACCGAAAAGACGGCAAGGAAATGTTCACCATCCCATATGACGCCCTGGTCGTAGTGTATCCGGATTCGAAAGTGGCAATGTCACAAACGGGAAACGTTCTTAGCCGGGTGCCTGTTCCGGGAGCCGGCCTCTTCGGATTGATGTCAAAAAGTTCCAAGTTTCTGATCATGAATTTTGATGATCCCGATATAGAGGCCCGCGGTGTGGCGAATTTTAAGTTTGACGATAAGAAACAACTGCTGACGTTTATCCATGCCCTTGGAGCGAGAGCGAAAATGACGCAGCGGGGCGATGCGTACTATCGTCCGAAAAAAGCTACGTTCTAATTCAAGTCTCCAAATAGGTTTTGAAGTATGGCGGAAACGGCTATCGCGGCTGTTTCCGCCCTCAGAATTCTTCCGCCTAGCCTAACTATCGGTATCTTCGCTGATGCGGCTGCGTCGAGTTCTGAATCATCCCACCCGCCTTCAGGACCTACAATTGCCGTCAATGTATCCCCGGATGTAATCGCCGATATCGGGCCTCCGTTTCGCTCCGAAAACAGAAAAGTACGATCAGAGGTTGATAGCGATAATATTTCATTTACGGTTTTGGGTTCGAGGATCTCCATCAAGGTCGCGCGGCCCGATTGTTTAGTGGCTTCAAGCGCGATACGCCGCCAGCGTTCGAGGCGCTTCGAGCCATCCTTGATCCTGGCCTCAGATCGGATGGTTTGCAGTGGCACCAGACGCGATATACCGAGCTCGACAGCCTTTTGGATCACAAGGTCAAACTTGTCGCCTTTCAGAATGGCCGCCGCGAGTGTGAGCCGGAGCGGCGATTCCGGTGATAGCGGTGATATCGGCTCTACGATTGAACAAACACTGGTTTTCTTCCCTATTTCCGCAACTAGGCATAGGTACTCTTTCCCCTTGCCATCAAAAACCGAGATGCTGTCACCAGAACGCAGTCTGAGCACATCGCGAAGATGCCTTGTTTCCTCAAGGCCAAGCGTTACATGCCCGTCGGAAAAGCTTTCAGGAGTGGCGAAAAATCGACGCATAGATGCTCAGTCGTTCGATCCAAACTTCTCAACGAAGTCAGCTGAAATGAGCCGCAGGTCGGCCCAAGTCTCAAAGAGTTCGGGTGTTTGCAGCCAGATGGAGAACCAACGCTCGATCTCGACATTTACATCGCTGGTGGAATCTTTTGCTATCGCGTCAGAGGCCATTTGCTTTCCTTGTAAGGCGGATTCGCGAATATGCCTTAGGCCTTGCTTGTCACCGTCAGACATATATTTACGGCGAAGATTCTCAAGTCTTCTGATGGTAGCGGCGGCTGCCTTCAGATCGGAAACATTCAGTAAATTCTGAAAAGCCGCGTCGTACGGCCGGACTGAAGCACGCTCGACGTGAAGCTCCATTATCTCGGAATGCCTTAGATCGGCTCCTTCGTCCGCGACCAGTCGGGCCAGCACCATTGGCGGGTCCACCGCAGGTTTTCCGTAATGGCCTTCGAGCACGGTTTCAATTGCCTCGATCTCGGCCCGCCCGACACTCTCGCAGTCCAGTTTTTCCCAGACTTCGATAATAAGATCCTTTTTCGTGCGCGACCGCCACATTGATTACTTCTGATGGACTCGTTGAAGCGATTCGATCATTGCCGTGGAAGAATGATCCTTCGGATCCCCAACGATTGCGACCTGGCCCCCGCATTCGCGAACAATGTCACGCTCGGGAACCGTTTCAACGGTATAGTCAGTTCCTTTGGCATGAAAATCTGGCCGTATACTTCGTATTATCTTCTCGACTGTCGGATCGTCAAATATGGTAACCAGATTGACACACCGCAGGCCTGATACAATTTCAGCCCTTTCATTCTCAGATACAAACGGCCGGCCTTCACCCTTGAGAATTCGAGTCTGACGGTCCGAATTAAGAGCTACTACCAGTGAGCCGCCGAGTTGCTTTGCACCTGCTAGATACCGAAGGTGGCCCACGTGAAATAGATCGAAGCATCCGTTGGCCAAAATGATCTTTGCACCGGCGGATCGGAGACGCTTTGTCGCGGTAACAACATCTTCAAGGGCCAGGATCGGAGCAAAACCTTCACTATTTGGCATGAGAGTATGATGAAACCGGTCCAGTACCGATGGATTCGATGAGTTCCTTCGCGTGAGCTACGGCGGTCCCCTTTTTCATCACGACGATCCCTCCGGCATGGTTGGCGAGCAAAGCAGCCTCGTGGAATTTCAGTCCCGATGCGAGGGCCAGGGCGTAAGCGGCGATAACGGTGTCGCCGGCCCCGGTCACGTCAACGGGTTCGGTCGCGCCGACGGCGGGTATCCGGACCTCGGATTTATCTTGCTCGAAAAGGCTCATTCCCTGATTACCGTTCGTGACGAGCAGTGCTTTGTAACCTAACTGCTCGCGGAGTTTAGAGCACTGATCTGACGTGAAATCGGCACCGAGGATGTGTTCGACCTCTTCGCGGTTGGGTGTTGCAGTCGTTGCGTAGGCCATCATTTGAAGCCGGTATCGAGAATCGACGATCATCGGAATATTCAGGTCGCTCGAAAATGACAAAGCATCCTCAACGATCTCCGGAAAGATCGTACCGTAACCATAATCGGAGATAATGATCGCGTCCGCGCTCGGAGCGGCTGACGCAAGAGAACTTCGAAAACCTTCTTGAACCTTCCGGCCTATTGGAACTGAATTCTCGTAATCGATCCTTATGACTTGCTGCCTCGCGGCATAATGCTGGCTGGCAAGCACCCGCATTTTCCTTGTGGTCTTCACCTCATCCACAACACTTACGTGAGAACTATTAACGCCTGCCTTATCAAGCGCCTCGATCAACGATTCGCCGTCGGAGTCGCTGCCGACCCAGCCGATCATAATTGGTTTTCCGCCCAGAGATGCCACATTAGCAGAAGCATTAGCCGCGGCACCCGGCAAGGTGATCGTTTCGTCGTGGCGTAAAATAAACACCGGAGCCTCACGGGAAACCCGGGAGATAGTCCCGTTTAGAAACTGGTCCGCCACAATGTCGCCTAAGACGACGATCGTTTTTTCCCGAAAAGTCTGCTGTATTGTGGCCGTAATCTCAGTCATTCCTTCGATGAAGAACTATATACACTATCCGCGAATACTAAAAATGGCTGAAGACTGAATTGTCTCCAACCATTTTCAAAGATCATTCAGAACGGTTTAATGAGTATCGTAACTCGCAACCGGATAATCATTTGGAGATCCCCACGAACGAACATTCACCGCGCCGTCGCTGCTTCGGATCCACCAAAAAGTACCGTCACTATCCCGCCAGATAGCTATGTCCGTCTTCCCGTCACCGTCGTAATCATTCTGTACGTTATAGTCCGTACCAGTCTGGCCAAACGAACGTGCAACGACACCGTCTCGACTTTGGAGTATCCACCAAACAAGAGGCGATTCAGGCGTCGGCCCCTCGCGAAGGACAGCGTAATCAGTCCGCCCGTCTCCGTCGTAATCACCGGGAACCACTAGATCCTTAGAAATTCCCCAGTTTACAATCGAAACACTGCCGTCGCTTGAATTCAAGGTCCAAAAGGTCGCAGGACTTGTCGGGGTGGCTCCGGGGCGCTGGATCGAAACGTCAAATTTACCGTCGCCGTCATAATCGCCGGGCGTGGCAAAATCTGTCGACAACCCCCACGGAAATGTAACAGGACCATGGATACTGAAGAGAATGTACCAAACCATTAGCCCGCCGGATCGACGTGCGACCGCGAGATCGGTTTTGCCATCTCCGTCGTAATCACGTGCCACCGGTTCATCGCCTGACATTCCCCAGGGTCGATATGAAACCGTACCGTCCGAACTATTGAGTATGTACCAAACGCCGTCCGTATCCCTAAATACTGCAATGTCGCCGATCCCGTCTCCGTCATAATCTCCCGGCGTCATAATGTCGTCGCTGGCAAGGCCCCAGGGTATAAAGCTAAATGAGCCGTCACCATTCACGGTGTACCAGATGTTTGTGCTTGGGCGGAAAACAGTGAAATCGGCTTTGCCATCAGCGTCCTTGTCCATTGCGATCCGCAGACTCAATTGAGAGTAAGCGACTAACGCCAAGCCTGAAACCAAGGAGAAAATAACAGCAAATCTGGTGAAGGAGGACAAAAAATCTCTCATCTAAATATCCTTGAAACTAACAACCGATTACTTAAAATAACCAATCTTTCCTTAAATATACCACTTATCGGACTAAGCCGTCACAACACAGCCCAACCTCATAATTCCATTATGGAAGGGCACCGTCCTTTGAAGAACAAACTCTTAGACGCCGGGTGCAACTATATGGTTGGAACAGCACTGGTCATTGATCCAACATATTCCTCATTTTAGGGCAATTAACGATGCGATGGGTGACAAAGTGGAAAAATGGGGCGGCTAGAGGGATTCGAACCCTCGACATCCTGAACCACAATCAGGCGCTCTAACCACTGAACTATAGCCGCCATATCCTCGGATTTCGGATTGCCGATTTTCGATTTCGGATTGAAAGGAATCTTCTATCTAAACAGTCCGAATCTAAAATCCAAAATCTAAAATCCAGAATGGATTGGTACCCCCGGCACGGCTCGAACGTGCGACCTACGGCTTAGAAGGCCGTCGCTCTATCCAACTGAGCTACGGGAGCATATCAAAAATCAACTTTTGATGTTAGCCATTAAGAGTGAGCAAGTCAAATTTTATGCCCCCGGGAGCTGGAAATGTCTTAGCCCGTGAACGCGTTAGGTGAATTTCGGAGACCGTAAACGAAGCCGGATCGAAATGCTAGTCGTCAAGGATTGTCAAGTCAAATTTCATACCGTGGAGAAGAGTGTAACTAAGGTTGTGTTGCTGTCTAAAAGTGCGCCGGTGACAGGTCCAATTCTGCGTCCGTGACGATCCGAGCTTTGAAACATTGCGCGTGGCAGTACCAAATTTGCCATTTGAGAGCCACAGTTTCTACCGTGACCGAACATGGGTCGCTTTCAGTTCCTTCGATCTGATCCCCGCAAAAGCAGCAGGGTCCCCAGATAATTTTGACTTGCTCGTCAGTAGGGGTTAGAGAGGGGCTCTTATGCCCTTTGAGGCGTTTCATAAATCTCTTTAAGACCATATAGAAGTTGTCACCTTCGCCGATGGCTAATCTTCTAAATCTTATTCCGAGATAAACCAATTTAGAAACCACCCCACCAAGGCGACGATCAATCCCAACCCCATCGGCAACAGTGCATAGGCAGCCTGCCAATAACCTTCGCGTTCGAGTGTAAATCTAAGCAGCCGCACTTTGTGTTTCACGAATTCGTCCCAACATTTGTTCGAATACTTCGGTCAGGTCGAGCTCGCTGGTGTCGATGACGTTGGCATCGTCGGCGATGGTGAGGGGCGAGTCGTCTCTATTTACATCACGATCATCACGCTCGTTGATCTCGGCGAGGGTTTGTTCGTAGGTCGAGATGCGTCCCTTCGCCTGGTCCTCGGTGTGGCGGCGGCGGGCCCGGGCTTCGGGTTTTGCCGTTAGGAAGAACTTAATGTCGGCGTGTGGGAAAACCACGCTGCCGATATCGCGACCTTCGAGGACACAGCCGCCTGGTGCCGACAGGCCGATCGCCCTTTGGTGCTCGACCATGATGCGTCTCACCTCGGAAATAGTTGAGACGACCGATGCGGCCTGGGCGATATCGAGTGTGCGGATGTCAATTGAGACATCGTCGCCATCTAGAAAGACCTTCATCGCGTCGGGTTCGCCGACGAGCTCGATCCTGGCTTTCTCGGCCACGGCGGCGATCGTCTCAGTTTCGTCGAACGGTATTTCGGCTCGTCTCACTGCCAGGGCAACCGCCCGATACATCGCACCCGTATCGAGGTAAAGCAGGCCGAGTTTCTTGGCAAGCATCTTGCCGAGGGTGGATTTGCCCGCTCCGCTCGGGCCGTCGATTGCTATGATCATGTCTTACGGGATCGTCTTTTTGATCTTAGCGGGTAGTTTATCAAAAACGAGCTGGTAAGACTCACGAATGAGCTGTCTCAACTCGTCGAGGCTTATTTTACGGGAAACAAAAAAGTTTTGTAAGAGCATATCTGCGTAGTGTAGAGTCTCTAAAGCCGTGGTGCCGCTGCCTGTCTGTTGATCTCGTCGCGACGTATCGCTACTGTTCGTGCAGCAAATTGACAACATTTATCGCTTGACCTCTAATGGGGTTATGGCCGAAACGAAAGGTAATCGACCGACTTTGATCCCAAAATTAGCTCTTTCCTTAGTTTCGCTTTTGAT
>JBGTCF010000214.1:0-15158 GCA_041748975.1 Pyrinomonadaceae bacterium | reverse complement strand
TCGGCGATCTCCGCGCTAATTGCACAATGGCGACAAGTTCGGCGAGAGATCCGCTGTTAAGCGGGCGAGGTTCGAACTCGCTATACCTGTTTAAGGTAGTAACCATGTACTCCCAACCAGCATTCGCCAAAACAATTTGCGCAAGCCCGCGCGTTAGCAAGGGCGAATCTCCCGAGTCGGACGTATCCCCCTAGCTCACGCGCGGGCTTGGCTCTCACACCGACCCAATGACCGTCGTCCATCGTCCCGTTAGCGAATTCCGAAACAAGCGTAAACACCTGGTCCGAAAATCCGCCGACGTTCAGAATGTCACGACGTTCCTGAGCCTGCGTGTGGCCGTAGGGCTGAATAATGGTCGCGGCGGAATGAGTTGAACCTTCACCAAAGGCTTATGAGACCTTCGCTCTTCCGTTAAGCTACGCCGCAGAAATGGTCGATCGGGTGGGATTCGAACCCACGCGTCCCTCGCTTAAAAGGCGAGTGCCTTAACCGGCCTTGGCTACCGATCGATTTCATATTCCAGATCTCAAATTCGAGATTAGAGAAAATATTGAGGGGCAAACGCGGCTGCACGGCGGCATCAAAAGTCGACATGAACAGCAAGTTTGTTGCAAACGAAGTTTTGCTGCTTTCGCCATCCTCACACGCCATGCAATCCGCGTTTGTGTTGGTGAGACTTATGTCAGAACCGCCTTCCTCAGAGGGCGGCCCGAACACCGAACTTCGATCTATCCAGACCCCTTTACCGGCCGCTCTCGAGGTAGAGCGGCCGGTTGCGCCGTGGAAGATCAGTGGACCGTCGAAGCCGCCCGAGCGTGCTGCTGGGTGTTCTGACGCTCATTAATGACCCAGATCTCCTTCTCGATGGCATCGCGAAAAGCGTTTACGATTTCCGCCAGCTTGCTGGCCTTATACAGGCTGTTATCGTCTTCCTCGACAGGGAAGTGCATACGCCTTTCTGCCACGGTCCCGCGACTGGAGGGCAAGCATCCATGCTTGCCGGCGAACTGGGTGGATCGGTCGGATCACGGGCGACTGGCCATTGGATTTGGCTTCGGGAAGAGGATTCGAACCTCTATTTCCTGGTTCAGAGCCAGACGTCCTGCCGATTAGACGATCCCGAATCGAAATGGCAGGGAAGGCGGGACTCGAACCCGCTACGATCGGCTTGAAAAACCGATTGCTCGACGCTTTGCGTTCATCCCCGTGCTTGAAAAATTGGTAAAGACGGCAGGATTCGAACCTGCAACCTTCTCGTTCGTAGCGAGATGCTCTGATTCCGTTGAGCTACGTCTCCAAAAAACAGTGACAAGATACGAGTAAAAAGGAACGAGTACAGATTGGTTTTTCCGGCTTGTCACTCGTCACTCGTCACTTGTCACTAAAAGTTAGGCTATTCAGTTTTCAAACATCAAAAGTAAAAGGAGCGGCTACTCATGATCCCCAATAGATCCTGCGTAACCGCTCCTAAAAACGTGTAAACGTCGCCGTTTAACTTTAGATGTTTCGGGAGCGGGAACGCCGCTCCCGCAATGTCAAGTGATCTGTTCCAAACGATCTATGCCGTCTGTTTTGCTTTCGAGATCCTGTTCTCCGGATCCGGGGCACACACCCGCAGTCATAGCCGGATTCCATCGCCTATTACCAGCGAATTCATGCCCTGCTAAGGCCGCAAATGTGTTTGTCGAATATCGAATCATCAAAATATCTCCAAAAAATAACGCTCGTCACTTGCGAGCGAGGAGGATTATAAGCACAGGACAAAAACGCCTGTCAAGCGTTTTTTGAAAAAAGTTTCGATAACGAAGCAAAAAGATCAAAAATGACGGTAGCCGCCGGGGGCAAGAGGCATGGTATTAGCGCCGTCGTTAAGTTCAACCTTGTCAGCATTTGCAGTTACAGTGCCGACATGAAAAGCGCCGATGTTCTCGACCTCGTAAATATTTTTTTTATCGGCAGTAAATAAAAGCCGAAAATCTTCGCCCCCGTGAAGGGCAAGCCGCAGACACTCGTCTGCCGAGAAGTGACGCGACAAGGCGGGATCGATCGGAAGTCTATCCGCATAAATCTCGGTCCCGACACCGCTCTCACGACAGATATGGCCAACATCGGATGAAAGGCCATCGCTGAGATCGATTGCCGACGTTACTATTTGCAATTGTTGCAATGTGTTAGCAACATATAGCTCAGGCTGCGGTTTAAGCTGTTTTAGAAGCAGATCAGCCATGTCTTCCGGCAAATCAGTGCCAAACCGGATCCCCTTTTCAAGAAGCTCCAATGCTCCTGCAGCGCCGCCAAGTGTGCCCGAAACGAAGATTGCATCGCCCGGCCTCGCGGTTGATCGCAATATCGCTTTTCCTTTCGGTACGTCACCACCGACGACGGAGTCAATGACAAGGTCTTGAGAGACCCGTGAGATATCACCTCCGACCAACTCCACACCAAATTGTTTGGCCAATATGAACCAGCCGTCATAAAAACGGTCAAGAAAATCACTATTCCAGAGAGCTTCAGGAACCGCGATAGATAGCATCGACCAAACTGCGGTTCCCCCCATCGCAGCGATATCGGACAGAGAGACCGCAAGAGCCTTATGCCCGAGAAATTCTGGAGTCGTCCATTCAACGCGAAAATCGATGTTTTCGACCAGCATATCAGCCGTTAGCAAAAGGTCCTTATCCTTTCCGAAAGGCATTACAGCACAGTCGTCCCCTATTCGATCAAGGGAATGCTTTGACCTAAGTTGGTCAATAAACTGAAACTCGTTCATAAAGAAATTATTGATTGACACAAGTGCATTAAATACATAGAATAACGGCTACGAGTTTTACATAAAACTTTAACACAGCGGCATTAAGATGGTACCTGAACCTGTAGTCATACCTGAGAAAATTTATTTCAAGATCGGCGAGGTTTGTGAGCTCGTTGGCGTACAGGCTCATGTCCTTCGTTATTGGGAAACCGAGTTTCCGATGCTTTCACCACAAAAGAACAAATCGGGCCAACGCAGTTACCGACGGCGCGATGTAATGATGGCTCTGCGTATTAAACAGCTTCTCTACAACGAGATGTTCACAATCGCGGGAGCGAAAAAGAAGCTTGTGTCGGAGCAGCGATCCGGGTCAAAGCCGAAGTCGGCAGAAGCCACACTCGTTTCAGACAGATCGACGTCCAACACTGAAGCACCGACCTTGTTCGAAAATGTTTTTGAGCCAGAGAATTCAGAGGAAAGACTTTCAGTATCAAATTCCGGGAATCCGACAGGCAATGAGCCGCGGCTTGCGAAATCTGAGAGGGAAGCTCTAAAAACGATTGCCGCCCACTTGTTAGAACTACGAGATATGCTGAGGATCCACCGCGAATCTTCGATCGCACAGCCTGAAAAATAGTTGGGTTGACAATTAAGACTCGTAAAACTACTCTAAAACTTCGATTTCGGGACGTAGCGCAGTCTGGTAGCGCGTTCGCTTGGGGTGCGAGAGGTCGTGAGTTCAAATCTCGCCGTCCCGACCAAAAACAAACAACCCTGGTCCTTATTCGGACCGGGGATTTTTGTCGTCAGGTGACGATGATTCGGGGTTGTCAGCCTTGCTTTCGATGCTTTCGGGCTCGATTGCAGGATACGTCTTTTCCTTCAGCCGTAGAATCAAGAATTGATCAAAAAACACGATCGCGGCGGCCATGATTATTAGAACGGCTGCGAGTATAGGGGCGATCGTGAAAGTCGAATCGGCGATTCCAGCGTCGTTTTTAAAACTTAAGAGCGCTGGATCGAGCCAGAATGCCCGAATCAGAACAAAAATCTGAAAATAAAGCAGTGTGGTCCACATAGGCCACAAACGCCCGGAGACCCACAAAATGGAGTTGGCCAGAATCAACAATATCGACGCAGATAGCCATAAGACTGGCCACGATGCACTGGCGTGGTATTCATAGCCTACAACGGCTCCGGCTGGTGAGGCGATGCTATTGAGCCAACTCCATGAGTAGAGGGTGAAAAAGCCCATAGCAGCGGTAGATAGGGCAAGTAGAAACAAATAGATCTTAGTCAGCATAGAGGAGTTTTTAGCACAGCTTGTTAATAAAGAAAAGCCGCGGCACAAATAGCCGCGGCATACTTTTCACTGGACGGCGATTATGGCTTCACGGTTACATAAACGGTTTGTCCGCCACGCGTTATCAACAGCAAAACCGGCCTGTCGCCTGCACCTTCAAGTGTCGTCTTTACATCGTCTAATGTAGAGATCGGCTTTCTATTTATCTCGAGAATGACATCACTGCGTGAAATACCGGCTTCGGCTGCGGGGCCACTCGGATCGACGTCGGTCACCGCCAATCCCCCTTCACCCGGATCGATTCCCAGTCTCCGAGCCGTTTGGGGAGTAAGCGGTTCAAGACTCAGGCCCAGTCTGCCGCCTTGATTTTGCGGAGACACGCCGTCACCGGGGGATTCACGATCAGAATTCGGCCTCTGTGAATCCGATAGTTCAAATTCATCAAGTGTCGCGGTTAATTCACTTGATTCGCCGTCGCGCACGACCGTTAGTTTGATCTCTGTACCGGGGAGCGTTCCCGCGACCTTGTTTCTGAGGACGTTGCTGTCTTCGATCTTATCGCCATTGATAGCTGTAATTATATCGCCGCGTTTAACGCCCGCTTTATCGGCCGCACTCCCTGACTTCACATTGCTGACAAGGATCCCGCTGCGGTCTTTCAGATCCAGTGCTTTAGCCGTATCATCCGTGATGTTCTGAATATTTATCCCTAACATTCCCCGACGGACTCTGCCGTCTTTCATAAGCTGATCCATCACTGATTTGGCCATGTTCGACGGTATCGAGAATCCAATTCCAATACTGCCGCCTGATGGCCCGCCAGATAAGATCTGCGAATTTATACCGATCAACTCACCAGCTAGATTCACCAGAGCCCCGCCCGAATTACCGCGATTAATTGGTGCGTCGGTCTGAAGAAAATCCTCAAAGCTCCCATCGCTTAGCCCAGTACGACGGCCTTTTGCCGAGATAATACCTGCTGTCACCGTTTGGCCGATACCCAGCGGGTTTCCGATGGCAAGTACGATGTCGCCAACCCTCACATTATCTGAATTCCCTAGAACCAGGAACGGGAGATCTGTCGCTTCGATCTTTAAGACCGCCATGTCGCTAGGTTGATCAGAACCAACTATTTTCGCGTCGTAGGTCTTATTATCGTTCGTCGTAATAGTAATTTTATTGGCACCTTCGACAACATGGTGGTTCGTTAAAATGGAGCCGTCCGCGGATACGATCACACCAGAGCCGACTCCGCGTTCTATCTGTGGACGCTGGTTAGGGGCAGGGAATCCAAACTGCCTGAGGAGATCTTCACCAGGTGCCTGGCCCCTTGGATCGACCGTTTGGCGGGCCTGCTGACGAGCCTCGATCTGAACGACCGCCGGCGAGGTCTTGTCAACGACATCTGCATAGGACGTTCTGAAACCGTCGACCACTAATGGTGCCGGAGCTGTCGGCTGCTCGGCCACAGGTTTTACGTCATCCGTTCCCAGAATACCGGTCTTACAGCCCGACAGTGTCGAAAACGAAGCAATCAACAAGATCAATAATAAATACTTAAATTTCATTCCAGCAATTCTCCACATATCCCAATCGTGTATTTTCAATAATTACATTATATCCATTGAACGCTGTTTCGATACAGTTCAAGATTTGTCATACGTAAAGATCGCTAAAAGTGTTCGGAAAAAGAAGAAATGCTCCGCAGCGATTTAAATTGACACTTCTGGCGTTTCGTCCCGGAAGATATATGCCAATGACTTATAGACGAGTTTCGAGCAAAGGAAAGCCGGAGAATCGTAACTTTCAAAATACGAATATTCAACGAGGTCCATTCCTATAATCCGTTTCCTTTCAGCAAGTTTGCGGATAAAAGTTAAAGTTTCATACCAACCTAATCCACCGGGCTCCGGGGTTCCAGTCGTAGGGACAATGCTTGGATCCAGTCCATCTATATCTATAGTTAGATAAACATTTTCCGTCAATCCATCGATAGCGTTGTCCATCCAATCGGTTTTACCGACAATATCCCGCGCCCAAAAGATCTTGGTTGGCAATCCTTTTTTCAACTCTTTCGCTTCGTCCGTCGAGATCGAACGGATACCGACCTGAACAGACGGAATGCCCAAATCTTTAACGACTCGAGCCATGATCGAAGCGTGAGAATGCGCCGTTCCGTCGTAGCTGTCTCTTAGGTCTGCATGGGCATCGATCTGAACGACACTCAAATCAGGGTATTTTTCGAAATGAGCTTTGATTATAGGAGCAGAGACGGAGTGTTCTCCGCCAAGCGTGCAGAGAAATTTGCCACTCTCAAGCAATGTCTTTGAGTATTGGTATAGGTCGGCCATCATAGCCTCGGGCGATTCCCGCGGTGTGAATTCGGGCAGCGTGTGAATACCGATCTTATACACCTCGGAGTCAGTCTCTTCTTCGTAAAGCTCCATATTCCGCGAAGCATTTACGATCGCCATTGCTCCGGCACCGGTACCCGTTCCGTACGAAACGGTCCCTTCGTAGGAAACGGGCAGCACCAGAACACGAGCGGTTTCAAGGTCGGTGTATTTTGCTTCGTCTATCCCGCCAAAATTCATCGGCAATTCTTCGGATTCAGACATATTAATTATACTTTCAAAGCAAAAGGAGAACTGAGAAACGACGACATTTAGTTCCCAGTTCTCCTATGTCAGTTGTGAAAAGGCTCTAAGGAACCTCTACATTCATTTCGCGTCCGGAGAAACTGAAGGTTGGACGCTTCCTGCCCTTCATAAATTTGGCCGCAGTTTGCGAGAGAGCTGTAATGATCATTGGCAGGGCGATCGACGGATCACAAGGAACATATGCTGTAGTTGCTCCCCTCTGCAATCTGCCGAAAACGCAAGTATGATTTCCACCAAATGACGGCGTACGGCAATCCAGCGGTACGCTATCAGTTGCGATCGAAATCGCATATTTATGGCCTCTCGGGGTCGTTCGTGTCACGTAGGATGCTAGTTCCGCCACACTGACCAGGCTTTGGCTGCCGGTACTTCCTAACGAGATGATACCGGAGTGACGTGTTCGATGGGCGATCGTCATCAATTCCATTGTGTCTTGCGTAGAATCGAATGCGATCTGAATTTTTTTCTCAAATTTAGCACGTGCGATCCCGATCGCGATCTCAGATCCGGTCAGGTCTGGACAAAAAACGGGGATACGCGCTTTATATGCAGAAGTTAGAATCCCGTCCTCGTGGGCGATCTCGGAAAGCTCGCGGCCCAGTAGATGAAGAAATTCTCGGATCGAATAGGATCGGCTCAGTTCCAGCTGATTGATCACGCTCCCGATCCACTCATCGGCTTCCTGATACTCTTCGCGGTTAGCGAGGACATCACCAACTCTCATCACGTCTGAGGTGTCGAGTTCTTCGTCGCTCATGCTCGGATGTGCCTGGTAATGGTTGCGACCCAGTATTTCGTGAATGTCGTGATAAAGCACGGTTCCCGACATGACGATCACGTCTACGAACCGGTTTTTTATGACGTAAGCGATCAATCTCCTCATACCAGACGTGATCAGATTCCCAGAGCCGCACAGATATATTGTCGAATTATCGTCAAGCATATCCAGCCAGATCCGGTGAGCTTCAGCCAATTGTTTCGCTCCAAAACCGGCCCCTTCCATCTTTTCCAATAAACCTGCTACCGAGCGATCCCGGTCTATAGGTACCGGCCTTGTAGGTACCGTTAAAAATTTCGAAGCCTTTGTTTTCTTTTGAGCCACCATAATTTCTCCACCACCAAATGATTCTGAATAATATCTTCTTAAGGCCACCGTGGAAACTCATGTTCCGTTCGGGGCTAAATATGTATAACTGCCAACCTGATCTTCGTAAAACTCTATCACCCTGCTGCCTTCTGTATTTGACAACCGGCCTTCTTTAATTCGTTGAAGTACTGCCTTTCGGAACGTGTCATGCAGCTGTCCTGGGTCAAATCTTACCGAAGAGACGGCATCACCGAGCGACGCGCCCTGAATGACTTTCTTAATAATGTAGCCATCTTCTCCGATAAAGACGTGCGCTTCGTGCGGAACCCCAAAGAGGTTATGATTATTACCCATAACCTCCTGATAGGCACCAACCAACATAACCGCCAGATAATAGGGCTCATTCTTGACGAGCTTGTGCAATTCCAAGACAGGTTTAACGTCGTGGAGATCCACGAACTTATCCACTATCCCGTCAGAATCACAGGTTATATCGCATAGCGTAGCATATTCCGTGAGCTTTTTGTTGAGTTTATGTATTGGGACAATCGGGAAGAGTTGTTCAAGGGCCCAATTATCCGGCATAGAGCGAAAAACTGAAAAATTTGCCAAATATTTGGCGCACATTAGCCGGCGAAGCTCAGTAAATTCCTCCGCCACGTATTTCTTTAGCTGTGCAAATTGATCCGCCTTTTCGCATATATCCCAGAAAAGTACTTCACCCTTTCCCTTAGCGACCAACGATATGAGACCGAGGTTGAACATTGTGAATAATTCGTCGCGATTTTCGAGCGCGTCATGATAATACTCACGATAATTTTTGGCGTTAATGGTTTCTCGGAGGTCATGCAATTCCAGCACGATCTGAGGATCATCGGCTTCGATCTCTAAAGGGCTGACGTCTTCGACCACCGTTTCGATCTCATCCTGAACGTTGGTAACAAGTATCGCGTGATACGCCGATAGGTAACGGCCGGATTCCTGAATAATGGTTGGATGGGGTACATTCTCGTCATCGCAAACGGTTTTGATCACATAGATCACGTCGTTGGCAAATTCACGAGCATTGTAGTTAGCGGACGATTCAAAAGAGGTTCTCGAACCATCGTAATCGACTGCCATGCCGCCTCCTACATCGAGATACTGGATCGGTATCTTCATCTGATGGATCTTGGCATAAGTTCGGGCGGCCTCTTTCATCGCATTCTTGATCCGTTTGATGTCGGTGAGTTGTGAACCTATATGAAAGTGCAGCAAGCGAAGCATATCGATGCGGCCAGCTTCCTGAAGTCTTCTAATGACCTCGAGTATCTCTGTCGTGGTCAATCCGAATTTCGCAGCCTCGCCGCCGGATTTTTCCCATTTTCCCGATCCTTTCGAAGAAAGTTTTACACGGACCCCCAACAACGGGAGCTCGGCTGAAGGATTTTCATCGGAGATCCTGGTGGCAATATCCAGCGTATGATCGAGCTCACTTAGTTTCTCGATCACAATAACAACATTCTTACCGGCCGACGCACCGGCAAAAGCCAGCTCAACGAAATCCCGATCCTTAAACCCGTTAAGGACAAGTAGACTGTCTTTAGCCTGTTCTACCCCGAGAGCCGCATAAAGCTCTGCCTTTGAACCCGCTTCCAGCCCGAAATTGTAGCGAGATCCTTCGCGAAGATATTCTTCAATCACAGCGCGATTAGAGTTGACCTTCATCGGGAAAACACAAAGGTGGTCGCCCTGATATTCAAATTCTTTGATCGATTTTCGAAACGCGGTTTGCAATTTGCGCACCTGTCCGAATATGAGTTGGGGGAAACGGAGGAGGACAGGGGTGGAGATTCCACGTTTACTCAGATCGTCGATGATTTCCTTGACGTCGGCCGTAAGCTTTTCATTTTCGGGTGCGCGGACTTCTAGATTGCCTTTCCTGTTGACGCCGAAGTATTCGGCACCCCAATTGTCGATCCCGTAGGTCTCGACGTTCTTCTCGATTATTCCGCTCAAATTCCTTCGCTCCCGATCAAGTTATTCGTAGGCAACATCCGCATAAAAACTTATAGCTTAATAAAAATAGTTGGAAAAACAAATGACCTTAACAACAAAAAAGTTTTTGAGGTCCCTCGAAGATCGATAATTCTGGCATAACCTTTGCCTATTGTTAAGTTTGCAGACTGGGTCATGCGCCCTCTGACTTGGAAATTCCTCGAAAAAACCTTACTGTCGACACCTTAGAACCGCAAAACGTGACGTATCTTGTCAAATACGAGTGGCAAAAATTGTCACTTCTCGTCCAATGAAATCGCGATCTGGTAACTAACATGATGGATGTCTTTAAAGACCTGATAGACGAATTGAAGGAAGAGAACCTACTCGAAAATACGGGTGTCGAGGCTGACAACCCGAGTGGGCTGAGGGCAAAAGATCAGGTCGTTCGTCGTTCTTCTGAGGACTTTGATAGCACGACATCGACAGATAGACAACAAGGCTCTGACGAATCTTTAGGCTCAGTCCCGGATGAAAACAATCAAGAGATGGCCTTCGAGATTTTAGAAGCCTCCAATGTTTCCAAAGCTCCTGTCAAAAATGCAATTCCACGCCTTGTCAAACCCAGTAATGGCAAGGAATTCTACAAAAAGCGGGCGATCGCTGAAATGTCAAGTCTCCAAATGGTAGAACACGTGCTTACCGGAGTGGAAAGGGAGTATCTGAAGGTCCTTCCTAAGGTATTTGACGATTTTGCCGCGAAGAAGGCTCTCAACCTATTTCTTCAAGCTTCCAGAGACGAGAATTCGGCTCAGGATGCTGAGGCAGAGTTCGCCATGATGGAAGAAACAGAAGCGTGGTGCATTGCCCTTGCTGCCCGTGATCGGGATATTCCGGTAGCAAGTATTCGCAGGTATTGTGAGAACTCTACGCCCGCTCTTTCTTCGCAGGCACTCGTGGCTCTAGCGAGGTTCTATCGAAATCTTCCGTATTCCGAAACAGTCCGTTCGAAATTCGATTTCGTTTTAACGCGGTTATTTTCACGCCCTACTCCGGGGCATAAGCGTGTTTGCCTTTTTTCGAAGGAGGAGATGTTGAATCACATCAGCCTACTTTATAAGGAATGGTGCAGCGTCCCGCTGTATTCAGCAGACAATGATGAATCCAAAATATTGCTCACGGCCCTGAGCTTTGAAGAACTTGCGAATGAAGCGGAAAATGCGACTAGCTTCGATCTATTGATAGCTAACGACTTTTTTGGTCGGTTGACGATGTTTAAAGAGAGTGTCAATGAGCTTTTCTTTGCACCTAATGTAACGGCGTCGGCGATCGATTGCAATATCAGAGTCGGAAATGCATATATAACCCTAATAGATAATGAGCGAACAAAAATGGACGGCCAGTCCTTGTTTGCAAAGTTTGGGTCTGTAGACAATCTTTCAATCTCCGACGCTACTGCGCGGACCCTCGAAATTGTAGAAATCCTGCGAAAGCAGCGGGACCTTTCAGTATTAGTAAAGGTAGCAGAACAGCCGCCGCAATCCGATGGCTCGGGCCCTCAGAATCAGAAAAACGATTCAGCCGAAGATCCATACGCGTCCTCTGAAGACAAGGTCATTGCAAATTCCGATGTAGGACGGTGGAATGTTGGGTTGAAAGAGAAGGTTGTTGACAGCGTTCTTTCTGTCAACCGATGGCTTCTCGCAGCGGCCGGGATCTTGATCATCGCATCGATCGGCATCTTTCTCTGGACATCTGTATTTGAGGAGCCGCCGCCCGCTAATACGACGGCCAGAACGATAGAAATAAGTAACCCCGAACTTCGAAAGTACCTCAAGACAGTACGAATTAAAGGAGAGAATTTCTACGGATTGCTGCTGCCGAGCTGGAATTCTATTCCGAAAGAGAATCGAGAGGAAATTCTTCGGGTCGTGTACCAGTTTGCCCAGGAAAAGGGTTGCACTCATGTGAACCTTTTGGATAGCGAAGGTAGGCCGGCCGCTTTTGCGTCTCCTTTGAAATCCGAAGTTATAATGAATTAAAGCTTCCTTTATTATGATCGGTCGAAATAATTGATCGGTCAATCGCATTATTTTCTCTCCAGCTCCGTAGCCCGTACATCATCCGCCTCTGCCAGAGCGGGTTGCTTCAGCCCACGATAGGCATCTGCCCGGCTCTGATAGATATCTGCTCTCTTTGGATCAACTGCGGCACCACTTGTCGGATCTTCGACCGCTCCGGCGAATTCGCCAGGATGCGGCCGGGCTCGGTTTCGACCGAACATGCCCGAGCACGGTTGAAGTATCCGGAAGTTCCGAATGGATCGCACTCGATGGCCAGGCTGTGGTACGGCGAGAGACTCCGTCCTGGTCTCCTAGCCTCTTCTTCGCATTGGCCACGGTTGGTATAAGGGCAGCAATGGCCGGATCGATTTAAATGGCGGCAGAAACGTCCTGGATGGCACCCTTCACCTTAAACATTTCATAGGCATTGTTGTATAATGACGGCATTCTAACGCATTGATATGCCGATCGCAGCAAATTCTCGACACAACTAAATATGAAAAGATCGAAATTAGTCAGAGTTTTCTTTGGGTTCATACTGCTCCAGTCTTCCGTTTTTCCGGGCCAAATATTTTCCCAGGAGAAGGTCAACGCCGAAATAAATGCCGCTATTCGAAAAGAAGGAATGGAAAATTCCAAGGCAATGCGGACCATTCACTACTTCACGGATCTCTACGGCCCGCGATTGACGGGCTCGCCTAACCTTGTAGAAGCCTCAAAATGGGCGGCCCGCGAAATGACGTCGTGGGGATTCGACAAGGCGGAACTCGAGGGATGGGATTTCGGCCATCCCGGCTGGGTAAACGAGCGAAACATCGGCCTTATGCAGAAACCGGTCCAGGATACTTTGACGTACGAGGTCCTGGCCTGGACGCCGTCGACGAAGGGCATAATTGTCTCCGAGGCCGTCAGTCTCGTCATACCTCAATTTCCCGCCGAAGCGAATCCCCGTATCATGCAAAACCCGACTCAGGAAGAGCTAACCGCTTATTTCGAGAGCATTAAAACAAGCGTTACGGGCAAGATCGTTATCGTCGGCAAGCCGGCCTTTTTGGATCAGACTTTGACTCCGCCGGCCAAGAGGATACCTGACGAAGACGCTAAACGACGATTCGACCCGAATACACCGGCTACACCCGGCGGCCCCGGAGGCCCTGGCGGACAGGGCAGGGGCCCGCAGGTAACTCCTAGGCCCGGAGCGCTCCCGCCGGCACGGATCAATGAACAGCTTGACAAGTTTCTGGTCGACAACAATGTTGCCCTCAGGATCAACGACGCCGGGATGAATCTCGGGCTGATGAGAGCTTTCAATAATCGTACATTCGACATTACCAAGGTCGTTCCGACGGTCGTTATGCGTAACGAAGATTTCGGACGCATATATCGTTTGCTCGAAAGCAGAATCCCTGTCAGGCTGGAATTCGATATTCGAAACCGCCTCGTTCCCGATGGAGTCACGAGCTATAACGTCATCGGCGAGATCTGGGGTTCCGACAAGAAGGACGAGGTAATAATGCTCGGCGGCCACCTTGATTCATGGCACGCGGCTACAGGTGCAACTGACAATGCCGTCGGATGCGCGACGATGATGGAGGCCGCGCGAATATTAAAAGCGATTGGCGTCAAACCTCGTAGGACGGTTCGCGTAGCCTGCTGGGGCGGCGAAGAGCAGGGATTGCTTGGCTCGCAGGCATACGTCAAACGCCATTTTGGCTCGGCTGAAAAGCCGGGGCCCGATTACAATAAATTCGGCGGCTACTTCAACATCGACAGCGGAACAGGCAGAGCGAGAGGTTTGACCGTCTTTGGCCCTCCCGAGGCCGCTACTGTACTTCGCGAAGCCCTGGCACCGTTTGCGGACCTTGGATTCGCCGGTGTGCTTAATACACGAAGCCGAAATCTCGGTGGCACGGATAGCACCTCGTTCAACCAGGCCGGATTACCTGGCATCGGCACTCAGCAGGACCCTATCGAGTATTTTACCACCACATGGCACACAAACCTCGATACTTACGAACGCATCATCGAGAGCGATGTAAAGATATCCGCGATCATTTATGCGGCCGCCGTGTACCATTTAGCAATGAGAGATGAGCTGCTCCCGCGTTTCAAGGCTGGCGAAATGCCTGCGTTGCCGGGAGCCACACCCACGCCAATTCCGGCCCCTTCGCCGGTGTCGTAACGCCTGTTGACCGACCATAAGCTACTTCGCCATGGCCGTCTGACAGGGCGGCCTTTTTTTCAATCGTAAATCGTAAATGATGAATGGTAAGTGGTAAATCACCGCATCATTTTCCACTTTCCACTTTCAATTCTCCATTCCTTGTCTCGCTCTGTCTCGGTCTTGTCTCGCACGGGTGTAATAAAGCTAAATTATTACAGCCGTGTGGCTTAACCCACGTTTCAATCCCTGTCTCGCATTTCACCGCGAAAAAAGGCCAATGGGTGAAACCGAAAACTCAATGGTTGCAACAGTTAGATTTTCAATAGGCGACGTCTTCAGCGAGACAGGGGGTGATCTCGAAGGCAGATGATCGAAATCTAAAACCTCTCGAAAAGCGGCAAAATCCGCTGTTTCTGTCCCACGGAGGGACAGGAGAATCGCCATAACCGTCTTATAATGAGATAGTTACAGACTCCTGTACCGTCCCACGATTCTGAGGTGTTCGGTAATTGTGTAATACAGTGTAATACACTCACGGTGGTCGGTGATCAGATCATCCAAAAACCAAAAACCAAAAAACTAAAGCCCCATTCTTTCAAAGATCAAAGTTCCAAGATCAAAGATCAAGAAACCGAGCACCGCAACAGGCTAACGTATATTTGGGATTGGAAGGAATACCAAATGGCGGGAAATGTAGCATTTGGCGTGAAACGGGGCATTTTGAAACGGTTTGTGTAAGAAAGATTCACCGCAGAGGCACGGAGGACACAGAGGTTTTATTAAAGTATTCTCTGTGCTCTCGGTGTCTCGGTGTCTCGGTGTCCCGGTGGCCAGCCATCCCATCTCCACGGTAAAATCTTTAAATATTGCACATGATTAGGTCGTCGCTTTACATTAGGCGAGGCCTGCTAAATGCAGTATCAGCGTAGCTTACACGAAATTTGTAAAACCACTATATTTAGTATTGACAAAGGATTTCGACTACAATATAGTCTATATCCGTCGCAGGATGAGCCTGTGGTAAACCCAAAATTTGGGGCGGACAGATTCGACTTTCTTACGACACATTGTTCTCGCTCTTGAAACGAAAATAGCTTCGCCCTGCAGTTCGAAAAAGGCGAAGCTTTTTCTATT
Source organism: Pyrinomonadaceae bacterium (assembly GCA_041748975.1). Classification (GTDB taxonomy): domain Bacteria; phylum Acidobacteriota; class Blastocatellia; order Pyrinomonadales; family Pyrinomonadaceae; genus OLB17. The sequence continues at coordinate 18 of JBGTCF010000214.1, read as the reverse complement.
ACATCAAGGAGATTTTCA
>JBGTCF010000213.1:0-15966 GCA_041748975.1 Pyrinomonadaceae bacterium | reverse complement strand
TCCTAACTGCGTGATCTATGACAATGTCAGCATTGGGAAAGAATGCCTTATCCACGCCGGAGCGGTGATCGGTGCTCCCGGATTTGGATATGTTAAGGACGAAGCGGGCGAATATCATCAGTTTCCTCAGATCGGGAAAGTTGTGATCGAGGACCGCGTCGAGATCGGTGCAAATTCATGCATCGACCGCGGGGCTCTGAGCGAGACACTAATAGGTGAGGGTACGAAGATCGATAATCTTGTGCAGATCGGACACAACGTGCAGATCGGGAAACGGGTCGTAATAGCCTCGCAGACAGGTATCTCAGGCAGCGTCACCATCGAGGATGATTGCGTGATCGGGGGCCAGGTTGGGTTTGGCGACCACGTCCGCGTTCAAAGCGGGTCGGTGATCGGCTCGCAAGCGGGCGTTTTACCGGGGAAGATCGTACGGCCCGGTGTCTGGTGGGGCACGCCCATTCAGCCTCTTGAAGACTATAAACGACAGAATGCGCACGTTAAGAGTCTGCCTCGCGTAAAGGAAGAACTAAAGAAATTGAGAGAGGAACTTAATCGTTTGAAGGATACGATAACGACGATAACTGCGGATACTGACCTTTGAACTAGAGGCTCTGAAAGCGGCACGAAAGGAATGATCTTTCAGTCTGAAGAGATCAGCTCGACAATGAGCTTAGCTGCCCGGTCAGACGCACCGCCATGACCCAGCTTCTCTGTGGCGGCCCTTAATTTCTCGCGATGTCTCGAATTCTCTACGGGATCGAGCAAACGCAGGATCTCACTGGCTAGAGTCGCAGGCGTGAATTCATCCTGGATCAATTCTGTCGCCACTCTCTCGCCCGCGATTAGGTTGATCAACCCATAATGTTCGACCGATATCAGAGGTTCGAGCAATGTGTAATTTAACTTTGACGTTTTATAAACTATCGCCAATGGGGTTCCGATGATCCCGGCCTCCATAGTCGCCGTCCCACTTGTTACGGCGGCAGCGTTCGCTGCGTGGAGCAGATTATACGTCTCATTCTCAACGATAGGGATTCGGTTCAATGCATTTGATTCTCGGGCCGATGAGTCCTCAAGGATCGAAGATATCTGCATCCTGCACGATCCAGACGCCGCCGCAATCGCAAATTGTATATCGGGATCATTTTGACGGAGGACAACTGCGGCACCGATCATCTCGGGCAGGATCCTCGCAATCTCTTTTTGCCTGCTGCCGGGCAACAATGCGACCAATGGTTTCAGTGGATCAAGTCTATTTAGCTCGCAGAACTCTCGCTTAGAAAGTGTAGGAAATACTTCCCGTGCCAGTGGGCTACCGACGTACTCTACATTTGAAACTCCGTGCTCGCGAAACCAGTCCTTTTCAAAGGGAAGGATTGTTAGTAGCAGGTCTACATTGCGTTTTATTGTGCGAAGGCGATATTCGCGCCACGCCCAGACTTGTGGGGAAATATAGTAGATCACTCGAATCCCCTGTTTTTTCAATGATCTCGCCAGCTTTAAATTAAAGTCTGGAAAGTCGACAAGAATGACCGCATCCGGTTTCCTGCTGTTTGCTGCGGCTAACAGAGCGTTACGCGCTCTCCAGAACATTGGCAGAGCCCTTGCGATCTCTGCCAAACCAACGATCGACAGTTCATCGGATCGAATGATCGTTTCAACCCCGGCCTCACGCATCCTGGGGCCTGTGGCTCCAAAGAAACAATAGTTATGTGCCGGATCTTTCTTGTGTATCGCCCGAACCAACTTTGCCGCATGGAGATCACCGGATGCCTCTCCGGCGACGATCATGATCTGGCGGTCTATAGTTGCCATCGGTCGTAAATGTCTAAACTTAAATGATATACCGTGTCTCGCGTGTGACAACGCGACCCAACATGGGTGCATCAAAAGATTGATTTTGAATCATTGTCAGCCTATTTGTACGCTTCGTGCTTGCAGAACAACTCTCGCACACCTAAAATTGAATATTTTGAGCGGCACTGGGCAAGACTTGTAATTATACCGTAGGCTGAGTTTTTGGAGGAGTTTGTGACGATTCGATACACGTTTTTATTATCTTTTGTTTTGTCTCTAAGCCTGTTGTTGCCGATACCGGCCATCGGACAGGCTGATTCTGTGATCGCCCAGATTTCGAATTCAGCTTTTGAGGCTTTTGCGGGCGGGATAAGCGGGGATGGGCGGTTCATTGTTTTTGAATCCTCCGGCAATCTCGCGACCGAAAATCCTCGAAATGAGGACGGCAATACTGAGATCTTTTTATATGATTACGCCCAGCGGCGGATCTTTCAGATCACCGATACGAAGAGCGTCCTGTTTAATACGGCAGAAGCCGCTACTTTTAATAATATACGGGTAACAATCGTCAACACGAGGCCGGTAATCAGTAACGATGGCAGATGGATAGCTTTCAGCTCCAATGCCACGACCGCCAGGCCACAAGCACCTGACTCAAGTAATCCCGGGTCGTTCGACGGAAATGCTTTTACGGCACCGACCCCGGTCCCAACTCCGTCTGCGACTCCGACACCTACGCCATCTCCGACCCCAACCGCTAGCCCGACGCCTACACCGACGCCTCCGGCCAACCCGTTAGCAGACGATGGAAACCTCGAAATGTGGTTATACGAGATCCCGGCATACGGAAATGTTGCCGATTTGTCGGCTGGCGACGAGATCCCGTTTACGCAGTTGGCGGGTGGAGCATTTATACGCGTCACGAATACCGATCCGAGCCAATTACCGAGGCCGGGAACGTCAACGACGGGGCCATTTATCGCGGAGGACAATCATGACGCCAGTATTAACGATGACGGCAATGTAATTGCATTTGTCTCGACCCGTGACCTTGTGCCCTCGGTCGGCAACCCGTTTCCGACGGAAGACAACGACGAGATATTTACGTATGTGCGAAGCATCTCAACGACAAGTCAGGTCACAAAGACGCCTCGGGGCGTGATATCAAATCCCATCTACAATAAAAATCCGACGATCTCCGGGAATGGCTTGAGAGTCGCTTTCGCCAGTACAGGCAACAATCCCGTGGTCGGAATGACGGGTGGAGACAACGAGCTTGGGAGCGCGAAAAGCGGCGGGAGCAACCGGCCTACGAGTCGGGCTGCCGCCAGTAACCTGCTTAATAGCCGAAATGAGGAGATCTTTTACGCAGATCTAAACGGTTCAGGTGAGCCTATCGCGGGGAAACAAGTGACTAAGACAACGCCGACGAATCCCGGCGACCCCGTCAACATTCTTGACCTCGGCCGCAGAATGAGCCGTGACGGTCGTTATATCGCGTTTGATTCGTTTGCGGACCTTGCCAATGAAAATAACGGTACTAACTACACTTCTTTCGCTTTGTATCTTTATGACGTAGTATCGAATACATTTCGCAGAATAGGCCCTCGCAGCACGGATGATACCGGAGCGCAGGGAGGAGATGTCGCGCATTATCCCGGATTTACGGATTACGACGCGAACGGCACACCTCAAACCTTGATTTTTACAAGCAGGCAAAACTTCAAGGCTGACGGGACAATACCGACGACGGCGTCTGACGGCTTAAACCCGAATGAAGTACGTCCTTCCCAGCTCTATTCTTATCCGCTCGACACACCGCCGGCCACAGCCGTCTTTACACGGCTTGCCAACTTCCCAGCGCCGAATACATTTATTGCTTCGACGCAGTTGTTTACCAGCGACTCCCTCAGAAGGAGCGCATTCAACCTGGCATTGACTGAACTTGGAACCGGCAATTTCGACTCGCTTTCAGAAGTCTTCTATTTTCTTTTACCGCCTGTCGTGGCTAATACGACCGCCGAGATCTCGGTAAAAACGGGGGCAAGCGGTCTTGAAGTGATCCCGGCACCTTCTCCAAGTCCGACTCCAAGTACGACGCCAACCCCAACTCCAACTTCAACTTCAACTCCAACCCCAACTCCGACTCCGAGTCCCTCTCCAACGGGAAGTCCGTCACCGACGCCGCCTCCCGTGACCGTTCCGGCAACCGGTATTTCGCCGGGCAGCCTGGCGATCATCGACTATGTGGCCGGGCAAGACCCTCCGATTGCGCCCAGAACGGCAGTCGGTTCGCTCAAACGAAGCCCTACGCTGCCAATCGAATTGAGCGGAGTGTCGATGTCGATCAACGGAGCGGCGGCGGGTCTGAAACGGGTAAGCCAACGGCACATTGAGTTCGTCGTGCCGCTCGGCATCCTCAGCTCCGTGACGGGCACATCATATCTAGCGGTGATTAACAATAATGGCGTTGTGATGAAATTCTTCATCTCGCTCGTTCCGTCACAGCCTGATATTTTTAACCGAGCGATGATCGCGGAACCTGGAGGGCGGGCGCGAATCTTCAATGTTACAAATACGATCCAGACAACCGAGCCATTTGTGATACGAACACATCAGCGAAAAGGCAATCGGCTGGTGCCGTCGGTCCTTAGGCTGTTCCTGACCGGGGTGGAGAGGGTTCCGGCATCTCTGATAACCATACGCATAGGGGACAAGGTCCTCAGCGGCGCAAACATAAAATCTGATCCGGTTATGGTTGAACCCGGGATCTACACCATCGACTTTTTCCTCACTCCGGACCTATTGGGTGCCGGAGACCAGCCGATCGTTGTCACGGTGAATATCAATGGGACCAATACAAGTTCTAGGCAAGATGATACGTCCGCACGGATCGAGATACTTTGACCAGAGCATCACGGCCGGTTTAGCCAGGACGGGCTTCGGCCCGTCTTTCTCTTGGAAATTCAGGCTTTTGCAGGAAATCGAGCGGTGGGATATAATTTAGGGAAAATTTGCCCATTTCTTACCAGAATCGGACATCTTTACCAATTTAATCTATAAGCCAGCTATATTCGCCCTTGGAATTCAAAGCCTCGTCGGAAGAAAACATTATGGCAGCAAAGGACGTTAGCACGATGAAGATCGCCCCTCATGTATGGAAAAATGGGGAGTTTATTAACTGGAACGACGCTCAGATACACGTCATGTCTCACGTGGTTAATTACGGTTCAAGCGTCTTCGAAGGCATCAGGTGTTATGAGACGAGCAAGGGCTCCGCGGTTTTCCGTCTGACGGAACATATGCAGAGGCTGATGAATTCAGCCAAGATCTATCGCATGGATCCCGCGTTCAGCAGGGACGATTTTTGCAGCGCAACTGTAAAGCTTATTGAGAAGAGCGGCCTTGAGTCGTGTTATATACGCCCGCTCGTTATTCGCGGGCTTGATATGGAAAAACCGGCATTTGGCGTTTTTCCCCTTAACAACCCTGTCGACTCATACGTCGCCGCATGGCAGTGGGGCAAATATCTTGGCGAAGAAGCCCTCGAGAGCGGAATCGACGTTTGCGTATCGAGCTGGACCAGGATCACGTCAAATTCCTTACCGTCTATGGCCAAGGCCGGGGCGAATTATATGAATTCGCAGCTCATCAAGATGGAAGCCGTCCTCGGTGGATTTTCCGAGGGGATCGCTCTCGATGACCGCGGCTATGTATCCGAAGGCTCAGGCGAAAACCTCTTTTTGGTAAACGGCGGACGTCTTATCACGCCCCCGCTTGGAGCGTCGATATTGCCGGGCATAACGCGCGACTCTGTCATCCAGATCGCCCGTGAACTCGGTATCGAGGTCGTCGAAGCCCAGATCCAGCGTGCCGCTCTCTATCTTGCGGATGAAGTATTTTTCACCGGCACGGCAGCCGAGATCACACCGATCAGGACCGTCGACCGCATCACGGTCGGTGCAGGAAAGCGCGGCGAGATCACCGAGCGTATCCAAACCGAGTTTTTCAAGATCATCGATGCCACAAGGCCCGCTCCCAATGGTGCCGAGTGGCTCACGTTTGTGAACACCTCCGGCGAAAAAAAAACGGCGGGGGCATAGGTTCGCCGGGAAACTCCCCTCCTGGATAGGAGGGGTGCCCGAAGGGCGGGGTGGTAGAACGGCTAATATCCATGCCAGCCGAAAAAGGATTACACAACAAACATCGATTAAAACCACGCAGAGTTAAACTCCGACATAAGCTACTCCAGCCGAAGCAACGCTCTGGAACTATCTGAAAAAGTCGCAGCTCGCAGGACGAAAATTCCGACGTCAGCACAGCATCGGACCTTTTATAGTCGATTTCTATTGTGTTGAAGAGTGGCTGGCGGTAGAACTTGATGGAGAGGTGCATCATTCACATGCGGCGATAATTTACGATTACAAGAGAAAAATGTATTTACAGGAGGCCGGGGTAAAGGTCATTAGATTTGAGAATTTTCTGGTGTATGACGATATTGAGTATGTACTGCACCGGATTGAGAGTTTCTTTGGGTGGTCTCACCGCCCAGCATCTACCGCCCCGTCATCCGAAGCGGCTGACACCCCTCCTATCCAGGAGGGGAGCCGTTGATCGCTAACCTCCACCGCACATACATTCTCGAAATCACCGTCTTTACATGCGGAGCTCTCGTGATGATATTTGAGATCATCGGTTCGCGCATCGTTTCGCCATTTATCGGAACCTCGACCTACGTCTGGACCAGCTTGATCGGGGTCATTCTCGGCTGTTTAAGTGTGGGTTATTGGCTAGGCGGAAGGATAGCAGATCGACGACCGGATGCGAGAGTTTTAGGGTCGGTTATTTTTTTAGCAGGCGGCCTGATATCTCTAACTATCCTGATAAAAGAAGTTTTCCTTTCCTCGATCGCGGGAGCAGCGATCGGACTAGAACTAAAAGCGGTGATCGCGTCTCTCGTACTTTTTGGGCCGGCAAGCGTGTGTTTGGGCATTGTTACGCCCTTCGCGGTCCGCCTTAAGATGACGTCGCTCGATCAGACCGGACGAACCGTCGGACGCCTCTATGCTCTATCGACAGTCGGGAGCATTGTCGGAACATTTGCCGCCGGCTTCCTGATGATCCCGTTTGTCGGGAGCGTAAGGACGCTTTATATCATTGCCGGTTTACTGATGGCCCTGGCGTTCCTGGTCGCGCCGCTGGCGTTTTCGGCCCGCAATATTGCCGCTCTAATTCTCCTGCTATTGGGCATTGCGGCCAGCGAAGCCTATATCCATTTCCTTCGTGTGAATAACGGTGTCTACGACTTCGATACGGAGTACAGCCGCGTACAGGTGCTGACCTCGCGTGATCGCGTTACTGGCAATCCTATAAGGGCGATCGCGACTGACCCGTATTTTATCCAGTCCGCGGCGTTTCTAGACAGCGATGAACTCGTGCTCGAATACACCAAGTTCTACCACCTCATACGGCATTTTCGCCCCGATCATGAAAATACATTGATCATCGGCGGAGCAGGATATTCCTATCCGAAGAAATACCTTAAAACCTACCCTCAGGCCCGGCTCGATGTCGTCGAGATCGATCCGCAGATGACTGACATCGCACGCCGGTTCTTCGGTCTCGATGACGATCCGCGGATGACGATCTTTCACGAAGACGCGAGGATGTACATAAACCGTGCCGAGTCGGGCCAATACGACGCCGTCCTGATGGATGCCTTCGGTTCCCTATTCAGCGTGCCGCACCACCTGACCACGATCGAGGCTGTTCGCGAATTGGGCCGGATTTTAAAGGACGACGGCGTAGTAATCTTTAATCTGGGCTCGGCGATAACAGGGCCAGGCAGCGGTTTCCTCCAGGCCGAGCTGCGAACTTACAAAGAGGTCTTTCCCCAGGTCCACCTATTTAAGGTACGGCCGGACTACACTGAAGAAGGCTTGCAAAACATTATGATTGTGGCCTCAAAGAATCCCGCTCCGGCCCTTTTCACAAGCGATGACTCTCAGATCGCCGGTCTTCTCGCGCGCCGGTATACCGCCGACGTGCCGCTAACCAAAAACATCCTCACGGACGACCTGGCGCCGGTCGAATACTATAATTCCATCGCCCAGAACATCTACCTGACAAATCCGCGATAGCCGCGAGGAGTGCCCACCAGAATTGACGACGAAACGCGTCTCAATGCCGACGCGTGAACCGTCTTTTTTCCCCGAGTTGTCACAGTTCGCCTTCGCCACCGCCTCTGTCTTTGCCGAACGTGCTTTTGGTAGTCAAGGCTTGTTCGTGGGAAAATATAGCATTCGATAAATGGAAAATCTCCCACCTTATCATTTTCTATACATTGCAAAGGGCCCGGACCGAAAACGTTACCCGCGTTCGATCAGGGTGAGCGGTTTCGCCGGGCAATCTTGCGCATAGTAAGGCGGCGAAATGAGCATCAGGTTTCCGATAGAATGGCGAATAGAAACATAGATCCGATACGTGTGGTGCTGGTCGACGACCACAGGCTGGTGCGCGAGGGCATACGATTGGTCCTCGGCAACGGCAATCGCATAGATGTCGTCGGAGAGGCCGAAAATATCGATACGGCAATCGCTCTGATCGCCGAAGCAAAACCGGACATGATCCTGCTCGATGTCGAGGTGGGCAAACAGTCGTCGCTTGAGCGGCTTGGCGAGATAAAAGCGGCCAGCCCATTGTCGCGGATCCTCTTTCTGACAGGACGAATGGACGAGAAGACGAACGAAAGAGCACTATTGGGCGGGGCCCATGGCCTCGTCCTCAAAAACAGCGCTTCGGGAACCCTTCTAATGGCCGTAAGAAAGGTCCACGATGGAGAGATATGGTTCGACCGCAAGCTGACCTCGCGCATGCTGACCGAGGCTGGTAACCGAGAGCGCGACACCCAAGAGGAAGAGGCAAAGATCAACAGCCTGACAAAACGCGAACTTGAGGTCGCCAGGCTAATAGCCGCCGGCCACGTTAACAAAATTATCGCCAAGCATCTCTTTATTTCCGAAAAAACCGTTCGTAATCACTTGACGACAATTTACAGCAAGGTCGGCGTGATAAACCGCCTGGAGCTGGCCATATTTGCTTCGAAGAACGGACTGACTTCGTAAGTGCTCCGCGGCCAGGACAGCGATAGACGGCATCCTTAAAATTTCCTTCTTTATCTCTGTAATCAGGATATTTGTCCTAGAATAATCGGGACATCTGCCCCTTTTGCAAGCGCCTTGCTTCTACGACAATAGACCTTTATTACAACGGCTGGAACCGAATAAAACGGTCGCTCTTGGTCCAGAAAGACGTTTTTTCCGTTGATGTTTTTTGCCGCTGCATAGAAGAGAGGGTCGACACGAATTTAATGTCCGACAATTTTGGAATCGTCTGCGAATTGGAACTGTAACTTCGTTTACTGAAGATCGAAATTGAGTTGCCGCCGGTTGGAGGGGCTAGATACGATCCCGGCGAAATCGTCAAGGGGTGCGTTCACGGCAGCGACTCACAGATCGGGCCGAGCTAATCGGATATCCGTCGGCCCGATCTGTAAAAATCACAAACTCCTGGCTCCTTGCTGAAATTAAGCAGGTCACCGCTGACCTGCCATTTTTTTGCGGAAACGTAAAGCTACCTTAGACCCTGCCCAATGTGTTCGGTCCCAAAGGAGCCGATACCATTGAGCCGAAAGCTGAAAACGAGCCGATTCTCTTTGCGGATACCGACGTTAAAGCTATAAAACTGGGCCGCCATCGAGCAGCAGTTAGAGGCATAGCCAAGTGTTAACAGCGAGCTGATAAGAGGCGTTTGCCGGGCTTCGCGACGATTTTGAAAATCAAAGAAAAGTGATGCCCCGCCGAAAAGGCCGCGATCCCGATTCCCGAGAAATACCGAAGGGCTCCATTGTGAGCCACGCAGTGTGCCGGGCTCTTTGCCGTCGGCATTTGCATGTTGGGCAAGAGACGGCATGAGCGTCACTGCCCGCGTGTAATAAAATGTCTGAAAAACCTTCACCATCGGTGAGTCATACCCAACGGTCGCCGAAACTGCCCTCAGGCCGTCACCTTGCATTCCGTAATCCAGCCGGCTATTGATAAATACTGTTTTCAAAGGCTTGTAGGTAGCATCGATATTGAGCGGTGACCATCTCCGCGGGACGCCGCTAAATGTGTAAAAGCTAAGCGCCGTAATTGGCTCGATCTGGTTACGGCGTCCCGGGATCAGAGCACCGCCAAAGGTTTTGTCGAAGAAATACTTTCCTCTTACGGTTAGCGTGAAGATCTCATACGGCTGCATTTCCGCTGATTTCTTATCGTCGATTGGGCGAATAATGCCCTCGGGCGACACGGCTAATGAGTTTTTAGTGTCAGAACTCGAATTTTCGAGAAGCCGTTTTTGTGCTTCGTCCGTGACAGCCTGACTGTAACGCCGCGTGTAAAAGCGGTTGACGACGCCAAAATCGATCTCGTTCGTATTGGTCATCGTGTCAACGTGATCAAACCTTATGATCCGGTTGAAGTTATTGATTCCGCCGACAAGCCGGTATGTCAGGAAAGGTTCGATGACGTGTCGAAAGCGGAATGCATCATTCTTACCGTAAAAATTGCGTGCCAGCGCAACAGGCCGCACGTCGAATGTGAATTCACCGTATTTTCGGATTAGATTGTCCCCGACGACCTGCCTAAGACCGTTCAACGAGTTTGAGTAATAAGTTATACGCCCGGCACCTGTGGCCGTGAAATTGAAATACTTTGTTCGAAACGGAACTATTAACTCTGGATAAAAATCGAGCCTTTGAGACAACGACGGTGTAACCACCGGATCTGCCCCGGCCATTTGCCGATAGAGTTCGAGGTCATCCACCTCCTCACGTCGTGATACACCCTCAATACTGGTGCGAAACGCAAAATACGCGTCCGGAAAGAACGATAAAAGCGTCGGGCGTTTTTCAAAGTTGATGCTCGGCAGATTGCGGGTTTTTTCGCGGACGTTGGGTATCGATATCACCTGCGAACGTGCGAGAAGATTGAGCGTGTAATCATCCCAGCTCTTATTGATAAAAACCTGTGAGACCTCGATCGGCGAAATGATCTGCTGAATCCCGTCCGAAAATTCCTGTCTGAAATCAAGGCTCGACGTAATCCGGACATCCACCGCCGCCGTAAACCCATTTCGAAAATAATGGACACCGTCCGCATAGAAGACCGAGCCACCCTGGTCAGGGTGCTGTGCGTCAGCATTAGGCCCCAAAACACGGTCCTTAACACCCCAATAACCCAGGTTGAAAAACGACCGTGAGTTTGCCCTTGTGCGGACATCCGCTCCGTACCCGAAACCACGTTTTGAAAATATGTCCCCCCGTAACGTGATATCCGCCGAATCACCGAGCGTCTGATAGTACGCGGTCGATACCCGCAGGCCTTTTGACTGCGAATAACCGACGGTCGGCGTCAGAAACCCTGAGCTTCGAGCCTTTTCCTTTATGGGAATGGAGGCGAAAGGCAGTACGAGCAACGGCACGTCCCTGATGCGAAACTTTGCGTTTTTCAGCCGCAAACGGTCGTTTGTCTTGATCGTCGCCCGTTCGGCGGTAAAGCTCCATTTGGGCACCGCTTCTTCGCACGCGGTAAATTTTCCGTTTATAACGACGATCTCGTCCAGGCTCACCCGTTCCACCCTGTCAGCGGTAAAATAGAGCACCGTTCCGTCAGCGGTCTGGCTGGTAAAGCCGGTCGAATCTTCAAACCAGCCGAGTTTGGTACGGTAATTCCATTCTCCAGTCGCGCCGGTTATACGCTGGTCATCGCCCTGATCGAAGATCACGCTGCCGCTGGCGATGATCTTATTCTGAGCTTCGTGTATCGAGATCCGATCAGCCTGCATTCGGTAAATGCCGTAGCGAACGTCGACATTGCCAAAATGTTGCACGACACGTTTGCCCTCTTCGCCCTCGGCCGTCTGGCGCTCAGAATAGACGACAACCTCGCCATCGCCGCCTTCAGGCTCAAATGACGGTTTCTTCTTGATAACCGGGGTCGTTATATTCTGTTCCGCCGATACAGGGTTGATATTGGGAGTATCGGTGATGGGGTTAGCGACCTGCCGCTCGACGGGGTTTGTGACCTGAGCCCCGATCGCGACCGAAAGAGCAAACGTGATCAGAAGTGGGCTGAAGAATCTATTAAAACGCATCGAATCAGCAAGATTATAACTGATGCTAACACGAACGAGATCGAACAATAAAGCCGCTCGATCCTCTCATATCCAAACTCCTACGAAAGGCCGTCGGCTCATTTGGAGGAGACTTCCAGAATGAAATAGTCCCCGCCCTCTACACGGGTAATCCGTCCTACAGCATATGGTTCCTGAAAGAAGGCGTTCGCGGGAAATGCTGTTCCTTTCAAGGTGCTGTCACCGCTCATCTCACCTTGAGCGATAAGTTCGTCCGGATACCATGTCTCAACCGACGTCGTGATGGCTCGGCCCGGACCAAATTTCTCTGCCTCCGCAGCGAGCTTATCGGCGTCTTCAGTTGAGAAGCGTAGGATCGCTGTGATTTTCCGCTTCGCCGCGTCCTGTTCCCAGACGATATCTTCAACTTCGTACGGTAGGTTGATCAACATACCGAGTTCTTCCGCATTCGTCTTAGGAAGAGACTCTTCCGGAACCTTGGCCCTGACGTTCGCCGCGGTATTATTTGCTGTAAGATCCAACCCGGAAGTGCAAGCACCGATAAATACAGAGCCGGCAATAACGCTGAGAATTAAGACGGATTTAATGATCGCCATTTGCCAATTGTAGGACGCGGCATCGAATTGTTGCAAAGTGCCACGCCACCCTATCTCTGCAAAGCGTCCCCCGAATCATCAGAACTTGACAGAAACCCGGTTTCGAAAGGACTATTAGCAGAGTTTTAATACTCGTCGAAGGCACTTGCATAAACATAAAGATATGACAGCATCAAGATCTGCCGTTTGGTACGCAATGATCGTCCTGTTTGCGATCAACACCCTAAATTTCTTTGACCGTCAGATCCTCGGGGCGATCGGCGAGCCTATCAGGAAGGAATTTGAGCTGGACGATGCTTCGCTGGGGCTGCTCGGAACTGCCTTCACATTGCTATACGCATTTGTCGGCCTTCCTTTGGGCCGCATGGCAGATAAGATCGGGCGGAAAAGTATCCTTTCCGCGGGCGTTTTTGCGTGGAGCCTTTTCACAGCGGCATCCGGACTGGCTCAAAACTTCTGGCACATTTTCGCTCTCAGGCTCGGCGTCGGCGTCGGAGAAGCTTCGTGCGCACCGGCGGCAACATCTTTGATCGGTGATCTGTTTCCACCAAACTGGCGTGCAAAAGCAATGTCGATATTTATGCTCGGCCTGCCGGTCGGCGTTGCCCTGAGCTTTGCTGTGAGTGGAACTGTAGCAAAGGAATACGGTTGGCGGGCCGCGTTTCTGGTAGCGGGACTTCCCGGTATTCTATGCGCCATCGCCGTACTTTTTGTTCGCGAACCGAAACGCGGGGCGACCGAAACTCATGATATCGGTGGTCAAACTCGCTCCGGCTCGGCCTACTGGAACGTACTCAAATCGCCAACGATGATCTGGATAATCCTCTCAGGAGCGGTACACAACTTCAACATGTACGCAATCGCCTCATTCATCACGCCATTTTTGATGCGTTACCACGAACTCGATATTCAGCAGGCGAATTTCGTTTCAATGCTCGTCTACGGCGTGATGGGCGCTCCGGGACTGCTCATCGGCGGCTTCGTCGGTGATTGGGCAATGCAAAAGAGCAAAAATGGCCGAATGCTGGTTGGAGCCATAGCTATCTTCTTCTCGGTTCCGACCGTATATTTCGCATTGAACACTCCAAAAGGCTCGACCGCAATGTTCCTGATCCTAATGGGGACAGCATGTGCATTAATGTACTTTTATTATTCGACCGTGTATTCGACGATCCAAGACATAACCGAACCGGCTTCGCGCGGAACGGCAATGGCGGTTTATTTCTTCGCGATGTATGTCCTAGGCGCCTCGCTCGGCCCGTATGGAACCGGATTGTTGAGCGACTTCTTTACGAAGCGAGCGGCCGAGGCCGCCGGCGTCGTCGAAATTTCGCAAGCCGCGCTCGAACCGTTTCGTGCCGAGGGCCTGCATACGGCAATGTATATTATTCCGATCTTGGGCGTAATACTCACATTTATATTGTTCGCCGGTTCGCGAACAGTCACCAAAGAGATCGACCGGCTGCAGGTATGGATGCGGGAATCTTCGTCGAACTGACTGTGATAAAATTATCGCTTATACCTGATTAATCTAGACGATATATGACGCCAGAAATTAAAGAAGCAGTTACCGAAACGCAGATCGAAAAAGCACGCTGGGAGCAGGAAACCCTGCAGAAAGTGTTGGACAAGACTCCGGAACGAAAACAGTCGTTCGAAGGCGTTTCGCTGGAGCCGGTTGATCGGCTTTACACCGATGCCGACAGCGACGGTATTGATGTCGGATTTCCGGGCGAATATCCATATAAACGCGGGATTCATCCGACGGGTTATCGCGGTAAGCTATGGACAATGCGCCAGTTTGCCGGATTCTCGTCGCCCGAGGAGACAAACCGCCGATTCAAGTACCTGATGGCTCAGGGCCAAACCGGATTGTCCGTTGCCTATGATCTGCCGGCGTTGATGGGGCTTGATGCCGACTCGCCCTTGAGCGAAGGTGAGGTTGGCAAATGCGGTGTGGCGGTTTCATCACTTGCTGATTTCGAAGTTCTTTTCGATGGAATTCCGCTCGACGAAGTAACCGTTTCGCAGACGATCAACGCTCCGGCTCCGATCTTCCTTGCCATGTACCTCGTCGTTGCCGAAAAGCAAAAGGCTGATTTCAACAAGATCTCCGGCACGCTGCAGAACGACATTTTGAAGGAATACATCGCTCAAAAGGAATGGATCTACCCGATCAAGCCTGCGATGAAATTGGTCATCGATACATTCGAATACACAGTCAAACACGTTCCGAAATATAATCCAATATCCATCTCCGGTTACCACATCCGCGAAGCCGGTGCGACCGCTTTGCAGGAGCTTGCGTTCACGCTGCGTGATGGCGTTGAGTATGTTAAATACGGCGTAGATCGTGGAATGGACGTGGATGAATTCGTGCCGCGATTGTCCTTCTTCTTCAATGCCCACAACGACTTTTTCGAGGAGATCGCCAAATATCGTGCGGCACGCGTCGTCTGGGCAAAGACGATGAAAGAACGCTTCGGTGCGAAGAATCCGCGAACGATGCAGCTCAGGTTTCACACGCAGACCGCCGGCGTGTCGCTCACCGTTCAGCAGCCGTTGAATAACATCGCCCGCGTAGCCATTCAGGCTCTCGCCGGTGTACTCGGCGGCACGCAGTCGCTACACACCGACTCGTTCGACGAAGCTCTCGCCTTGCCAAGCGATAATGCGGCCCTCATCTCTCTTCGCACACAGCAGATCATCGCCGAAGAGACCGGCGTTGTGAACACGGTCGATCCGCTCGGCGGCAGTTACTACGGCGAATCGCTTACACAGGAAATGATCGACGGCTGTATGGAGTATTTTGAAAAGATCGATGGTTTCGGCGGCATGGTCGAGGCGGTCGAGGCCGGATTCCCGCAGCGTGAGATACAGGAATCAGCCTATCAATACCAGAAAGCGGTAGAACGAAAAGAACAGGTCATCGTCGGCGTCAACAAATACGCTATGGAGACCGAGATTCACAAAACCGACATTCTCCAGATCGACGAGACTGTCCGCGCCCATCAGCTCGAACGCCTCGCCCGCGTCAAATCAAGTCGCGACAATGGAGCGGTCACCAATTCGCTCGAAAAACTAAAACTCGCCGCCCGCGACAACGAGAACACAATGCCCGCCATTATCGAAGCGGTTGCCGCTTACGCGACTGTCGAAGAGATCTGCGTGGCTCTTAGAGATGTTTATGGAATTTATGAAGAACCGGCGTTTTAGATATAGTACAGCTCCCAGCCATTAGCTCTCCGCTACCAGCCACTGGAAGCTCATAGCTGAGAGCTGTTAGCTGGTCGAAAATTTTGTATGCAAGATTTCAAGAATTTGCTGGTCTGGCAGAAAGCACATGAGCTAGCACTTTTTACCTACCGGATCACTGCCG
>JBGTCF010000212.1:0-8593 GCA_041748975.1 Pyrinomonadaceae bacterium | reverse complement strand
TTTCCGAGAATTATCCGTGCGTCGATCTCTTCCTCAAGCCACTCAAAACGAATGCCCTTAACAGCCCCTTGCGTACCGACTGGCATGAACACGGGGGTTTTAATGTCCGATCGCCGCGTACGGATCGTGCCCGCACGTGCTTTACCGTCGGTTGCGGCGACTATCCACTCAAGGGGTCGGGTCATTAGTCTTGTCTATTTTTGCCTGCCGATCAGGGCCCATATATCAGGGGCACCTATGGCTGTTTCGGAGATTATGATCCCGTCCTGATCTACCAGGACGGCAGACGGAGTACCATACATACCAAATTCCGCGGAAAACTTGTGGTTCTCATCTAAGATGATCGGTGACTCGAAACCAAGTGCAGCATTGGCCCCCGAATCGCCATCTGAAAAAATTATCATTTCAGGATCCCCGTTGCCTCGTGACCGATCCCACTCGCGAAGGTCGCTCAGCATGTTCTTACAATGCCCACATTCGAGCCCCCAAAATGTCACTATTGTCGATTTATCCCTAAAGGCTTCCGAGGTAATCGTACGACCTTTCAGATCCTCCAACGAAAACTCGGGCACCTTTTGGCCGATTAGATCTTTGGTCGCGTTTCCATTCTCCGTTGCAAAATGGATGTGTTCTTTTTTCAAATCTTCTAACTGAATTTTCTCCACCAGTTCCCTTATAGCGGTGTCGCCTGCCGCTGCGTGGCTCGCGACTCGGCCATTTCGGTCCATAAAGATCGCTGTTGGAGTCCATTTAGCCCGGGCCGCATCCGCCAGCTCACGTTTTTCCTGCACGAGAAGCTGACGTTTGATACTATCGCCAAACTTATCTTCATTTGCTTCAGGCGTACCGCTGCTGACAAACACGAGACTGACTTTATCGGCAAGCTTTGATTTCCATTGCTCAAATTCAGGAACGAGGACTTTGCATGGCGTGCATGTCGGGCTGATGAAAATGAACAACGCCGGCATTTTACGCGCTTTGATCGAATCGAGCGTAACGTGTTCGCCGTTAATGCCGTGTAACTCAAAATCGGGAAACTTCGCACCGATAGGAAGGCCTTCGTGAGGGTGCGAAACGCCGTCACGTTCAACTGAATGTCCGCTTTCCCGATCAAGTTCAACTATCTCTAATCGACTCAAGATCTCAGTCTGTTGATCCGAAATACGCTTTAGAAAAAAAACAACGGTGGCAAGCAAGCCAACTACAACCAATCCGAGACTAATCTGCATAATGTCCTGATCCGTATTAACCAGGCTCCGGCCCTGATACACACTTCCCTGCCCGATAAGGAACCCAGCCATCGCAAGCAATACAAAGTTTCGAACGATACTCGATGCTCCAACCGGCTCGCTGTGAAGTTGGCCAAAACAATGGCAGTCAGGTGCGTTGCCCTTAGCGAGCTGATAGAACATCCCACCTAAGAAAATGATCAATAGCGATGCTCCGCCGATGGCGCCTAACCATGAACTTGAAACAAAAAGTAACGCGAGAGCGATCGCAAGTTCGGCAGCCGGCAAAATCGCTGCGAGCGGTTTTTGCAATGACTTCGGCACCCCAAAACCAGCGAATGCTTTTTCGGACCCTTCACGATCAAATAGCTTTCCGAACGCCGCGATAGCAAATACTGCAGCCAGAGCGAGCCGAATTAATAAAAGAAAGATATCCATTAAAATCAGATAGAAGAAGCCAACTCTATTTTACCGGTTTTTTCTTATGTCTTTCCACCAGGCGAATAGGAGTTCCAAAGAACTCGAATTCCTCTCGCAACTGGTTCTCAATATACCGCAAATAGGAAAAATGAAGCCCCGCTTTACCTCCGCCAGATGTAAACAGAATAAACAGCGGCGGTCGTAATCCGGCCTGCGTCAAAAATTGTATCTTCAGCCTAGACACCCCGCCCTTTACCGGAGCCGGCGTTCCGCCGCCCTTCGGCTGCGATATCGAATCCTCAAAGAAGCGATTAAGCCTGGCAGTCTGGATTCGCATGTTCCGTGCCTCATTGGCCTTGAAAATCAAGGGCAACATTTTTGTAACGCGTTGTCCGGTTAGTGCCGACATCGTGACGATGGGTGCCCAATCAAGAAATTTCATCGCGTTCCGAAGCGAACGTTCGAATTCGTAGATCGTGTTAGTTTCTTTTTCTTCCACCGCATCCCACTTATTGACCGCGATGATCACCGAGCACCCCGAATCGACAGCGTAACCCGCGATATTAGCGTCGAGATTCGTTACACCCTCGACCGCGTCAATGACGAGGATAGCAACGTCTGCACGCTCGAGGGACTTTTTGGCCATTATGACCGAAAGCTTCTCGGCCAATTCCGTTGTTTTGCCCTTACGGCGAATTCCGGCTGTGTCAATGATCAGGAAGTCTTGCCCATCGGCCGTTAGATGTGTGTCGACAGCGTCTCGTGTCGTGCCGGGAATTGGCGAGACGATTACCCGCTCTTCGCCAAGCAGCCGGTTTAATATTGATGACTTACCCACGTTTGGCCGCCCGATGATCGCAAGCTTGATCTCGGATGCCTTAACCTCGTCAATCTCGTCTTCGAATCGAAGATGTTCAAAAATAAGGTCGAGAAGGTCTCCGATACCCGTGCCGTGTTCAGCCGAGATCGGCGCCATTTCGAAACCGAAACGATAAAATTCACCAGCCTCATTCTCGACAGTCTGTGACTCCACCTTATTGGCCGCGATGATCACGGGTTTTCCGGTGTTCCGCAGTAATATTCCCAACTCTTCATCTAGTGGCGTAATGCCGGCCCGCGTATCGAGCACCCAAATGATGGCGACTGATTCATCAATTGCGAAAGACGCCTGCTTAAATATATTTGACGGTATAATTGCTTCGTCGTCCGGAACGATACCGCCAGTGTCGACAAGGCGAAATGACTTGGCTTTCCAGTCAACTTCGCCAAACATACGATCTCGCGTAATGCCCGGTTGATCACCCACGATCGCCCTGCGACTCCCTATCAAGCGATTAAATAAAGAGGATTTTCCAACATTTGGACGGCCAATGATGGCGACTAGCGGAGCCTTCATACAAGTTGACCTTGATTCTACCAGAATGGACGTATAATTGACGAAATGATACTCTTCGGCGCCAGACCGTGGCAGTCATATCTGTCGATCCATAATTATTAAAAAGGCCCCATCCGAATCGAATGAAGCCCTTTATGTCTTTATAGAACGCTTTTAGTTCGTCACGATATTGAGAATCGTACCGACGATCGCTCCGAGTATCGTATATTTGCCATTTGAATGACGGCCATACTGATTTTGGCCGTAATAGCCGTCCTCGTATCCACGCCGGAACCCTTCGCGAAAGTAATGGTTATATTCGTCATAGCTCACGTAATAACTGTTATACCCGAGAGCCGCGTCCTGATAACCGAATGAATTTCTGTAATCATGTCCCCATCCATCCTGTCGATCAGCGCGTCCGGCATAAAAGCCTTCTTCGTAGCCTGCATTGATCGCCTGCTGCAGCATCTGAGCCCCATACTGGCTTGTGTAGTAATGCTGTCCGCCACGCGAATACTGATAATTGTTATAGAAATTATCGTAATATCTGGCCTGCTGCAGTCTTAACCTATCCTGCTGAAGCCGCTGCCAGTAACGCTGCTGATACTGTAGGTACGCCTGACGCCGCTGCTGCTGCAGTATCCTTTGTCGTTGCTGCTGGACCTGTTGCCAGTTATTCCAACGTTGGTTGTACTGGTTGTACCTTTGCTGCTGCATCTGATGCTGCTGCTGTCGGCTGATCTGCTGACGCCGCTGATTCCAAACGCTCTGGTCATTTCGAATGGTATTTTGCGGCGGCCATGAGGTTCGATTTTGCTGGGCCCGATTCATGCCGTCTTGGTTACGCCGCCTTTGTTCGTTTACATGCTGCTGATTAATTCTTTGCTGCTGTTCGGCCCGCTGCTGAGATATTCGGCCAGCGTCGCCCTGCCTTTGCCGATTGTATTGCTCTCGCTGCGTCTGCTCGCGACGCTGCTGAATAATCTGCTGCTGCTGAGCCTGCCGGTTTTGATTCTCGCGCCGGATCTGGTCTGTTTGCTGCTGCTGCGCCTGCTGACGCTCAGCATTGCGCTGCTGAACCTCTGCAGCCCGTTGTTGTCCCCTCTGCCGCTCTTGCTGGATAACCTGTCGCTGTTGGATTATCTGCTGCTGTTGGGCCTGCTGATCAGCCTGTTGACGGGCACGTTGAGCCTGTCGCTGACGGGTTTGCTGCTGTTGCTGTGTTCGCTGGGTCCTATCGGGCCTCTCCCGTTTGCTACGATCCGCCTCGTCACTATTTTCCGTTCTTTCAGATCGATTTTCATTTCGCTGATCGCGCGTTCGTTGAGCGCTAAGATCCCCGACGAGGAGCATGGTAACCGCTCCCGCAGACAACAATGAAATCGCTAAGTATTTCTTTATCCTATTTCTCATTAATATGCTCCCCCAAAGGCTTGACGAAAATTCATCTCGTCCAGAAACCCTAAGGGCAATCTGCGTTCCACGACATTATAAGCAGAAAATAGTGTGTTTTATTCGGAAGAAGGCACTAAAAGGTGTTCGCATTCCCCATTTAGTAGACTGACAAAATTGGCGTCGGTTTAGTCTTTAGAAAAGAGATAATCGATATTAATGTTAATGAGTCCATTCCCCATAACAGGACGGACTCCGATTGCGCGCATCCTAAGATTACCCGCTTGCTGAACTGGGACTCCGAATGAAAGTTTGTCTAGCGTTAGTATCTCGATCGGATTCAGTTTCTTGTCGATGGATGTCTGGAGCATCCGGGCGATCAGCGAACCGCCGACTCCGCCCGTGCCGTTGAGGTTAACATTGAAGACACGAGCCCGGCCGATAAGCCGTTGACCGCTCGAATCAAATTCGAGGTCTATATTTGCCTCAGCCCATCCGGCGAATTCGACACATCCCACGAAAGGCGGAGCGTAATTACCTGAGAACGCAAGTGGTACATAAATTTTGCCATCACGAAACTTAACAGTGGTCCGAACTCCGCTCATCTCTCGAAGTATCTTGACGGTTTGGCTGCACGTAGTCGTGCCGGCAGCAAATGAGTTAGCCCGACCGGGTGAATTTGAAGAGGCCGAACGAGGCGGCGAGTTCTCGGCAATAGCGAATTCCGGCGGATCGAAGTTTTGAAATACCGAATCCAAAAGCGTGTCGAAAAACTTTTCGTCGAGGCTGATCGTGACCGAAGCCTTCTGTGCACTCGCCGACGAAGCCGCTAAAACGAATATCGTGATAACCGAAACCAAACGGTTTGAAATATTACTTTTCATCGCAAAATAAATGACAAAATCCTCGCCCTCATAGCCCAACTCTTACCACATCATGGATGCGCAGAAGTCCGATACAGGTGCCATCTTTATCGGTGACCGGCAAAACCGAGATCTGCGATGGCCGGTCTTCCATAAGCCTCAAAGCGTCGAAAGCCAACATGTCATTGGTTACACGAACGGGCGATCGCGTCATCATCATTTCGGCTTGGAGCTTCGACAGTTCATCGGGTGGGGTCCGTTCGATCGTTCGCCTCAGATCTCCGTCGGTAATAATGCCAAGCAGATTAGAATTGACATCGACCACGTTTACAGCTCCAAGTGAGTGGTTTGAAATGGCCTTTACCACATCAAGCCACCCCGCATCGATACGGACGTTCGGACTCGGATGCATAAGATCGGCGACCTTAATTGATAGACGCTTACCGAGTCTGCCCGCGGGGTGATTCGAGGCAAAATCTTCCGATGTAAGTCCTTTCAACTCCATAAGTGACATGGCGAGTGCATCGCCGATGGCGAGTGCGACTGTGGTCGATGCGGTAGGAGCGAGATTCAAGGGGCAAGCTTCCTTGCTGACGGACGCGTCGAGCAATATATCCGAGCGTCGTGCAAGCGATGACGCAATATTGCCGACAATACCGATCACGGTAACCTCACGCCTCCCTATCGCGGGCATGATCGCGAGGATCTCGTCAGTCTCGCCAGAATTACTCAGAGCGATAATCACGTCGCCGCTCGCGATGACACCGAGGCCGCCGTGCAGGGCATCGGATGGGTGGATGAATACCGCCATCGTTCCTGTGCTAGTTAGCGTTTGAGCGATCTTCTGGCCGATAACGCCCGATTTGCCGACGCCGATCACAACAATCTTTCCTTTACACGCGGCGAGAGCTTCCAGCGCCTTTTCGACGCTTTCACGATCGATAGTGGACGCAGTCTTATTGATCGCGTCGGCCTCGACACGCAGGATCTCTATTACTTTTTCGTAGCCTATTTTCACTATACTTTCGATGGATCAGGGGACCTCCGACGCGGCGGAGACCGAAAAGGCGCCGATCAAATACGTATGGGCAATAAAATCTTCATATCAATAAATCCGATGTTATCTTGACGCTTTGCTTAGTATTTATCAACCGACACGCTGATGCCAATTGTAGGCAACAAAACTATCCTCCTAAACAGGATGTGTAGAATAAACATATGAAAAGAAGCGGTCTTATCTCGCTGACGAAATCGGGCCTTTACTGTTCGCAGGGCGATTTTTACATAGACCCGTGGAAACCGGTAGATAAGGCTGTCATCACCCACGCACATGCCGATCATGCCTACCGAGGAAGTCGGTCGTATCTCGTGACGACAACCGGTGAATCGATCGCCCGGATCCGTCTTGATCCCGATGCGGAGATATCGACCCTCGACTATGGGAAAACGGTGATCATAAACGGCGTCCAAGTCTCGTTTCATCCCGCGGGCCATATTCTGGGCTCTTCTCAGGTGCGTATCGAGCATAAAGGCGAGGTATGGGTCGTCTCCGGCGATTACAAGCTCACACCCGACCCAACATGCGAGCCATTTGAGCCCGTCAAGTGCCAGCACTTTATCACCGAGGCGACATTCGGCCTGCCGATCTACCGTTGGACCGAGCCTCGACTGGTTTTCGACGAGATGAGCCAGTGGTGGCGTCGAAATCAGGAACGCGAAAAGGCCACTGTGATCTTTGCTTACTCCCTCGGAAAGGCCCAGCGAGTGCTCAACGGCATTGACTGTTCGATTGGACCGATCTATACGCACGGTGCGGTCGAACGGCTGACAGATGCTTATCGTCAAGCAGGGATCGACCTTCCGCCGACCACGTATGCCGGAAGCGTAACCGGGAAGAAAGACTTCATCGGTTCTCTGATCGTTGCCCCGCCATCGGCACAGAGCTCAAGCTGGCTCAAGCGTTTCGGTCCCATCTCGACCGGCTTTGCCTCTGGCTGGATGATGGTCCGCGGTGCCCGTCGTCAGCGGGCGATCGATCGGGGTTTTGTCCTTAGCGATCATGCAGACTGGCCCGAACTGCAAAAGGCGATCTTCGCCACCGAGGCCGAGACCGTTTACGTCACCCACGGATTCGCTCCCGAGTTGGTCCGCTGGCTGAACGAAAATGGAATGAACGCCGTTCCTCTGAAGACCCAGTTCGTCGGGGATGATTCACCCGACATGCAGGATGAGGAGAGTGACCCTTCGAAATGAGACTTTTTACGGAGCTTTACGTCGAACTCGACCAAACGAACAAGACCAATGAAAAGGTCGAAGCGATGAAGTATTATTTTGAGCACGCTGCCGCTCACGATTCCGCGTGGGCACTCTATTTCTTGTCCGGCCGAAAGCCCCGGCAGATCGTGCCATCGAAACTGCTCCGGGAATGGGCCCTCGAACTATCCGGCATTCCGGAATGGCTCTGGGCTGAATGCCGTGACACAGTTGGCGATAGCGCCGAAACGATGGCGTTGCTGCTTCCCAACAATACCGCGGTCGATGAAACGCCGCTGCATATTCTCGTCGAGGACCAGCTGCTGCCGCTTCGCGGATCCGAAGTCGAGGTGCAGCGTGACGCAGTAACGCAATCATGGTCGCGGATGAACTACTCACAGCGATTGGTCTATAACAAGCTCATCTCCGGTGCTTTCCGCGTAGGCGTCTCCCAATCGTTGGTCATTCGGGCTTTATCGCAGCTTTCGGAATTGCCGACCGACGTGATCGCCTTGCGTCTAATGGGCGAATGGACACCATCCGCTGACTATTTCAAAGAATTAACCGATCCCAACTTAGGGAGTCAGGAAACGCCGATCGCCCGGCCGTTTCCCTTCCATCTGGCTCATCAGCTAGACGGGCTGCCAGACGCACTCGGCGATGTCAGCGAATGGCAGGCCGAATGGAAATGGGATGGCATACGGGCACAGATTATCAAGCGTGATGGCCAGGTTTTCATTTGGTCTCGCGGTGAAGACCTGATAACCGAGCGATTCCCTGAGATCGGTTCGGCCGCTGATTCCCTCCCCGATGGCACGGTGATCGACGGCGAGATATTGCCGTGGAAAGATGATCGAGTGCTGCCGTTCACAGAGCTGCAAAAGCGGATCGGGCGAAAGAATCTATCGGCAAAAATACTCAGTGAGGTTCCGGTCATACTTCAGTGTTACGACATGCTCGAATTCGAACGCCAAGACATCCGATCATTCGAATTTCGCACCCGCCGCGAATTTCTTGAGAAGCTTGTCGGCGAATTGGACGACGATCCCCGCTCTATC
>JBGTCF010000211.1:0-19988 GCA_041748975.1 Pyrinomonadaceae bacterium | reverse complement strand
AGCTTGTCGTTGTAGTCTTCTAACAGAGCAAGACTGAATCCGTTGATGTGCCGTAAGGGTGCGCGGAGATCGTGGGAGACAGAATATGAAAAAGACTCGAGTTCCTGATTGGACGCGTGAAGCTGAGCGGTTCGCTCAGCCACACGTTCCTCTAAGGTTGCGTTAAGCTCTATTAATTTTTGCTCAGCGACACGTCGCCAGGCTACGAGAAATACCAGCCCAACGAATACCGAGAAAACGCTGACATGCGTGAAAATATAAGCGACGATTGAATCTTCCGGAGTCGGCGGCCTCGAAATTATCGTGATTACCTGAAATGTGGCGACCACAAAAAGGCCGGGGCCTATCCCCCCATACCAGGTAGGGAGGAGTATCGCGATGGCAACGAGCAGGCTTAGGTTTATCGAAATGGAATTGCGCATCAGCAGAATTGAAATCGCAAGAGTAATTCCGATTGCTATGGTCGCCAGCCCATAGTTGATCGCAAAGGAACGCCACCGTTTGTAGGGCTCTAAAATTCGCGGATCTTGAATTTCCGATCCCACCGTTATTTCTTCAGTCGTATCGGGAGTTGTCATATACTGCGATCTCTCTGGTTCCTTGTAGAAGCGGCTCGACGAATTCCATAGCCAGCTACCGGAAAACAGTCCGGTGTTTCGCCGAAACAGCAAATCTCGGGCGGTACCCATGATGGTGTCGTCGGAAGATTTAACGAGTCGCAACAGGCGTTCCCACGTCAGGCAGACCTAAAAATGAATAACGAATTGAATCTTGAAGATTGGGTTAAGAGATTCACCAATGCCAAATACGCCAATTCCCCCTAGGCCAGCCGGGAATAACCGATGATGTCGATGATGGTGGGAAGACCCCGACAACAGCTTAACTTACTCTCAGACTAGGTCTAACATATAAGATCCCGACCACATCGTATGTAGGGTTGCGTACAAAGTAAGCGGGCCCGTCTAGACTTCCGAAGCGTTGTGAGACAAATTTCCCGCCCTTTTCGCCTCACAATGGGCCATCCTGCCCAACCTTAGTCAGCTCTCTCGGTTGATACTTGATCTACGAAAAATGAGAGTGTGGGCGTAAATATAGGCCCCTGTTGCAGTTATCGCCTTAGCGTTGCTTTTTGGGTTGAATGGCATTGGACTTGCACATTAACAAAACGACTGGTTGATTTTTGTATCAGTCGAATTCCTCCCACAAAACTTGAATAGGGCCATTCTACGTCTCCCATCTTAGGGTGGTCCTATTCACTCCCATCTCGCCCCTATTCTGTTCCGTTCTAACCTATCTTTGCAGTCATCGTTTCGTAACAGCCCTCACACATTCCGTGGGAGATCTGCGGAGAAGGATTGAGATCAAAAAGCTTCAATATCTGGGCGGCTTGTTCGACCTCGTGCCAGACATTCTCAGTTATCTTTATCTTATTACACCATGAACAGGTGACGACGAGCTCGTCAATGGACTCGGCCGGCCGTCGATATAGATTCTGCGACGAGCGCTCCTCAATGTGGTTTGTGACGGTTTCGAATTGCACACCATGATCCGCGAACGGGGTCATCCGCATCTCGAGAAACCGGCGTCGGTCTGGTGAGTCGCAGCGAAAATCGAAATTAATGGATCTGCCTTTTCGTACCTCAGCCAACATCTGCTGATATACGTGCCTTATCACCTCGTCAGACACGAAATCCCACAGGCTCCGCCCTATAACTTTCACCGCTTCCAATTCGGGAGCTTCGTTTGAGATCGCAAAGCGGTTCCACGCCGGATCTGCATGTGCGATGAGATCATCGCCATCGATTCTATACAAGTTGCGTTCGAAGGGATTTAACATATTCGTCAAACGTTGCCGCTCGTCAGCTTCGGTTAATTATACGGGCGAGGGTTTTGCGGTCGATATTGAGTATCCGCGACGCGGCCTGCTTGTTACCGCCAGTATGGGCAAGCACCTTTGCAACGTATTCTCGTTCTAATTCTGCCAGCGGCAGCCACTCCTGATCTATTTGATGTCCGGAAACCTCATTCGGAGTCGCGCGAGTTACAGATCGACGATCTGCATCGCCGCTGTACCGAATGCGGGCCGGCAGATGCTCGGGGTAAATTATGTCGTCGCTGAGCGATACAGCATGCAGGACCGCATTTTCTAATTCCCTGATATTGCCTGGCCACTCGTATTTTTGCATGATCTTGTTCGTCTCCGCCGAAAACTGAGGAGCGTTGGCAACACCGGCGACCTCGCGAACAAAATATTCGGCAAGCAGAGGAATATCCTCCCTTCTCTCGCGAAGCGTCGGTAGATGTATGGTCACCGCATTTAGCCGGTACATCAAATCCTGCCGAAAGCGGCCATTCTCAACTTCTTTTTCAATGTCACGATTCGAAGCCGCAATGACCCGGACGTCAACCTTGACTGTTCGGTTCGATCCAACGCGTCGAATCTCGCCTTCCTGCAGTGCCCTAAGCAGCTTGACCTGAAAGAGAGGATTGGTCTCTGTGATCTCGTCCAGGAAAAGCGTGCCGCCGGTCGCCTCTTCCCATAACCCCATTCGCTCGCGGTCCGCACCGGTGAATGATCCTTTCGCATGTCCAAAAAGCTCCGATTCGATCAGTTCGGTGGGGATCGCTCCGCAATTGACAGTAACAAATCTAAAGCTTGATCGCTTACTGCGTTGATGTATCGCACGGGCGACAACTTCCTTGCCGGTCCCGGATTCGCCTGTAATAAGCACAGCCAGATTGGTTCCCGCGACTCGCCCAACCATTTTCAGACACTCGACGAATTTAGGAGCGGTGCCTATCAGCGAAAGGTCTGACTCATAGGCCCTTGTTTCATCCTTTTGTTTGCTCGTTTTCCTTCTGGTCTGAAGTTGATCGCGTATGCCAATTGATATGCGCAGAATATCGTCGATCTCAAACGGCTTTTGCAGATAATCATAGGCCCCGATAGAAGTGGCCTCTAACGCGCCTGCCGCCGAGCCATGTCCGGTCATCAAAATGAACCGTGCACTGGGCTGCAGATCGCTGAACTGCCGCAGGACCGAATAGCCATCCGGCCCCCCAAGAACAACGTCACAGAAGACCAACGACCATTCGCGGTCCGCCATCATAAAGAGAGCGTCTTCGGCGGTCGCAACCTGACTAACCGCCCAGCCGTCCGAAGTCAGAACCTCGGCGACCAGCGCCCTTATCGTAGGCTCGTCATCAATTATCAGTGCATGGAAGCTGCGTTTCACTACATATCAATCAAAACAGAGTAAGCTCTAAATAGCGAACCCACATATTCTATTGACAAAAATCTAAATCGTCAGTAGACAATCCCAATGCCTGGTGGACGCCTCAATATTCCACTGTTTCCGCTCCCAAATGTGGTAGCCCGACTGGGCCACAATAGGGCGCCCTGCATATCCATTTCGCCCCTATTGTGAGATCACAGAACCGATATTAAAAGTCTGGGGAAGAACCGCTGGACCATGTAAGCCTATGTGTTAGAGCAGGTTGGCTCATCTATCATGATCAAAAATAGATGGCACCAATCTTGCAATAAAGAATAAGAGGCTTGTCGAAAACATTCGACATATCCGCGTTGCCGCTGTGACGGCCTTATCGATAAATTGGCACCCCTGTAGCGATGCAGGTCCGCAAAGCTTTGAGTCTCCGGTTGAGACAGTCAGGCTACCGAAATAGGAAAATGAAAATTAAACGATCTCCTCTCACCAAGTGCGAACCTTTCTCGCGTTTCAAAAATCCTAGCACGTCGAACATTTCATTAGCATTGCTTCTGAGTCTAGCCATGTTGGGATTGTTGGCCAGCGTGACGACCGCTCAAACGACGGACGCGTTTAACGAACGAATCAGTTTCCGCATTCCCATTGATTCTACTGAATCTGCATTGTCTCTGGAGCGACGGGTCTTCGCACTTGTCAACCTCGAGCGCATAGCGAATGGATTGAAACCTTTGGCTTGGATCGAAAAGGCAGCGACCGTTGCTCGGTACCATGCGAACAGTATGGCCCAGTCCAATTTTTTGGGCCACAGAGATATGGCTGGCAAAAGAGTGTCGGATAGAGCTGATAGACTCGGTCTCAGCAACTGGGATCAGATCGGGGAAAATGTGGCATGGAATCGCGGCTATGAAGACCCTGCGGTCCAGGCAGTATTGGGTTGGATGAGGTCGCCCGGCCATCGGCGGAACATTATGGACCGCAGATATTCTGAAACAGGCCTTGGCCTTTCGATCGGCAGCGATGGAAAGTATTACTTTACGCAGGTTTTCGTTTGCCCGAGATAGCTAAGTAGCCCGCCCGCCCCTTCCGGCCGCTCCTTTTACATATTTTTATGCAGTCAGCGCCAATCACCGTAGTAGACACTAACGTAAAAATGATCGAAAGTTCGGATTTTCTTAAGTCCGTTCTTGATTCGGTTTGCGAGCACATCGTTGTGATCGACGGCCGGGGTTCGATCCTATTTGTTAATCAGGCATGGGTCACATTCGGCGTGCAAAACTCCTGCAAAACCGGTCCCAATGAATGGAAGACGGTCAACTATCTGGATGTCTGCGATTCATCCGGCATGCGGGGCGAATGGTTCGGACGAAATGCGGCTAACGGTATACGAAAAGTGATCAACGAGGAGTTAGATCACTTCGATATCGAGTATCCCTGTCATAGTCCGACGGAAAAGCGTTGGTTCGTCATGTCGGTCACTCGGCTCGAAATGGCGGGAAGTGCTTATTACGCCATCTCACATCTGAATATTACCGCGCGAAAGCTTGCCGAGGACCGCGTGCTGGATTTGTCCCGGACGGACGGTTTGACCGGAATCCCAAATCGTCGGCATTTCGATGGATTTCTTAGAGACGAGGTGAAACGATGTGAGCGATTGCAGCTGCCTTTATCCCTCGCCATTATGGATATCGACCATTTCAAGCTGCTCAACGACCACTACGGACATCCGGCGGGCGACGCATGTTTGGTCCAGATCGGAGAGATCCTCAACACAATGGAGAAGCGGCCCGGCGATCTGTATGCCAGGTACGGTGGCGAAGAGTTTGCCTTTGTTTTCGGAAATACCACCGTCGAACAGGCACAGGTCCCAATAGACAGGATCGTGAGCCGCATTCGCAGCCTAAAGATCCCCAACCAAAATTCCTCAACGAATCCATTTGTGACCGTAAGTATTGGGGTCGCCACAACGTCCGATGAAATAAATAGTGAGAGTGCTCTCATCAAAGAGGCGGATATCAATCTATACTCTGCCAAACACAACGGTAGGGACCGTGTGGTAATGACTAACTCTTCTTACTCTTCCTTACTTGTAAGTTAATTCCGCAATTGCTCGCTTCGGGCTTTTGAATATCGACCTGCCGCTACAGATATCTACATATCGGCGGCAAACGAAAAAAATGAAACAGGACTACCTATTGGAAGCCCGGTTTCACTTTCTTTACCGTCACTATAAATAAAATCGTATTTACTTCGATGCCAGATCGAGCTCGTTGAACTCGACGGCCGGCTTTGCAAAGGCTGCGGTGTCCATAGAACGCACGATGCGAAATGCCTCTACTAATCTAGGATCAAATCGCTTGCCCGATTCCTCTCCGACCGCTTCGAGTGCCAGTTCATCGGTTTTTTCTTCTGCGGTCTTGTCATAGTAGGCGGCCAAACTTAAGATCCGCGCATGCAGTGGAATCTGCTCCCCGGCAAGCCGGCCCGGAAACCCAGATCCGTCGTAGAATTCGTGTTGGAAACGAATCGTTGTAGCAACGTCCATAAGCTCGGGAATGTCTTCTAGATGCCCGGCCCAAAAAACCGTACTCATTTCCATGTGCTCGCAATCGCCATTCTCCGATTTCTCTTCCGAGAGGCTAAGGAGACCTATCTCAGCCAGCCTTACTGCCCGCGACAGTTGTCGGATGTCCCGGGCGTCGAGATCGATCCACTCGGCCAAAGCGGTCGCATGAGCTAATATCCGGCCGCAACGATGAGGATGTTTGGCATCTTTTGCACGCAGCGCTTCTGAAATTACATTTAGAAATCCCTCGATCGCAATTTCGCTTTCCCCGATCAACCTCGCGGTTTGCTGCCGGAGATCATGGTGATCTTTTATCGCCTCATAATGTTCCAGGCACCTAAGAACTGTTTGCTGAAGATCTTCATTAATCCAGGGCTTTGTAACGTACTTATATATAACAGACGAATTGATAGCCTCTACGAGATCGTTGACGTCTGTATACCCTGTAAGTAAGATCCTGACAGTCTGAGGTCGTATTTCAGCCGCCTGCATGAGGAAGTGGATGCCTGTCATTCCGGGCATTCTCTGGTCGGAGATTATGAGCGCTATATTGTGCAGTTCCAAAAGCCGCAGTCCCTCTGCACCTGAATCCGCCAGAAACACTTCATAGGTCCGGCGAAAAAGGCGCTCCAATACCCGCAGATTGCTGGGTTCATCATCAACGATTAATATTTTATTTTTCATTGTTGGGAGTGATCGCGAGTCAATACCCGGGGGATTGGATCTCGCTTTTGACTGGGATTATGACGGTAAAAGTTGTTCCCTGGCCCATCTCGGACTGGACACTGATATTGCCTCCGTGGCGTTCCACGATTTTGAAACAAATAGAGAGACCTAGGCCGCTGCCGTCGCCGACGGGCTTGGTCGTAAAGAAAGGATCAAAGATCCGTTCGATAACTTGTTCTGAAATTCCGGCCCCCGAATCATGAATACTGACATTCAGTGAATCGTCGACTACTTTGGTTGTAATTGTGATCTGACCCTGTTTCCCTTGAACAGCGTGGGCTGCGTTTGCAAGCAAATTCATCCAGACCTGATTCAACTGGCCGGGAAAGGCATCGATCAGCGGCACATCTCCGTATTCTCGAACCAGATTGATGTTGTCGGCACCCAAATACGTCGATAACAATCGTATTGTTGAGTCGATTCCTTCGTGGACATCGGTCTTCTGAAATTCCGCTTCGTCGAGTCTGGTGAAAACACGAAGGTTTTGGGCGATGTCCTTTATACGTTTTGATCCCTCGCGGCAGTCTTCGATGATGGAGCCGAGATCGGCAATAGTGTTCGCATAGTCGATCCGCGACTTTATTTCATCACGAAGCTTGCGTGTTTCCGCTGGCAACTGGGCTTCATCGTAAAATAGCAGGAGCGATTTCAGATCCTCCAAGTAAATATGGAGGATATCCATGTTGCCGTAGATAAAGCCGGCCGGATTGTTCAATTCATGAGCGACGCCCGCGGCAAGCTGCCCCAAGGACGCCATCTTGTTGTTATGGATGATCTGGGATTGCAGCCTTTCCAGCTCAGCTTTCTGCCGTGCAAGTTCGAAAACCCTTTCCTCTAATTCAACCTTGTATCTTTTGGCCTCAAGCAAAAGGGCGCGTCTTTGCATCGCCCTCTCGACCGTTAACTCGAGCACGTCGAGATCGCACGGCTTTATCAGATAGTCGAAAGCTCCCAACCGGATCGCATCGAGTGCCCTCGCGGGCTGATTGACCCCTGATACCATTATTACGGATGTATACGGGTACGTTTCAATAATTTTCCGCAGCAGTTCCACGCCCGACAAGCCGGGCATGAGAACGTCAGTTATGACAAGGTCGAACTCGCCGCCGGCAAGCTGAGCGAAGGCCTCCATAACTGATCCTGCCTGCACGCATTCGTATCTCTCCGAAAGGCAGGCAGCAAATAAATAGCGAACCGATGGTTCATCATCGACGATCAAAACGCGGGATTTGGTGAGTGGGAAAGCCCCGCCTGTCAGAAGTGCAGGACCTAAGGCCTCGACCATCGTGGGGGATGTTACATTCATCTCGAAACTCAGTTAGCACGACACCCGCATTCAGAAGCAATTAGCGAACGCTGAAGAACAACGACAAATTCGAAGGCCCTATTATATATTTTGGCCGTAGGAGACGCGGGTATATTGTGACGTTGAACTCTGTTAAACGTCACTCACAGTTTGAGCTTTTATACTCTATTTGTCAATAACTTAATCTCGGCGGACGGCCTCGGTAAACAGAAAACGCTATCTCTATCAGTGAGCTCGAGTATGTCGAAATGATCGGTGAGTGGATAAAACGGGGCGACGATGCTTTATGCCGGGCGAAAATGAATGGACGCAACCGTTCCGTTGAAGGGATGTTAGTGCTGCCGGCCGGAGCTCTTGGCGTCACCGCGATGATAAAGATGCTCGCGGCCTTGCATAAGATCGCGCCCGTCTTGTCACGAACGTGAGCTCCACAAGCGAAAGCCTCCGCATTCACATATTATTTCGGTTGATGTGTATTTAATATATCCTTTGTCGATCCCGCTTTTCATATCCGCTGCCGATATTAGATACTTAACCTCGATTGAATTACTACAACTACTACACTGAGATCGAAGAGACGTTTGTCAGGCGGCGAGGGAAGCATTTGTGGTTAAGCCCGCTGGATTGGGCTCTGATCGAGGCGTGGCAGGACCGCGGGATACCGCTGCATATTGTGATCAGGTCGATCGAATCGGTGTTTGACGTTTTTGACAAGCAGCCGGCGGGGACGCGGACGATCAAGAGCCTGATTTACTGCAGGGAAGAGATCGAGGCCCAATATACCGAATGGGTGGCCGCGCATGCCGGACGGTCAGAGGCTGATGACGGCCAATCGGACTCGCAGTATTCTACGGAAACGATAAAGGAGCACATCGCGGGTTCGATCGTGAAACTCGGGGCTGTCGGAGCCGAAGCCCTGGCGGAAGATATAGAACGGGCCATCGCGAGGCTTCGTGAACTGTATGAGGCTCTGACTGACGATCTCGAAACCGTCGACGGGACGCTCGGCGACATCGAAAAGATGCTGGACCGCGGCATGCTGGCAAACTGGGACCGCGTTCATCTCAAAGCCCTGGAAAAAGAGGTCGCCGGGCAGCTCCGCGCTTATAAGTCGGAGATGGACGCAGACAGCTACAAGAATACGTTCGACCTAATGCTGCTCAAGCGTCTAAGAGAGGAAGCCGGAGTTCCGAGGTTGGGGCTTTACTATCTTTGATCGCTTATTGATCGTGATTCCACTGGGCTCGATTGGTACTGGTATACTTCTATGTTTACAATGGTGAGTCCATTTCACACTAAAACGCGGATAAAAGGTCGATAGCATAGCTTGAATAAAATATACACAGTTGGTGACGTGCTCGACGTAAAGGTTGAGAAGATCGTGCCGCGCGGCTTTGGGCTTGCGTTTGCGGAAAAGTTGACGGTTTTTGTGCCGCTCTCTGCGCCCGGCGACGAATTGCGGGTAAGGATCACGGAACTTAAAAAACGAACTGCCTTTGCCGAAATTATCGAAGTATTGAAGGCGGGGCCCGAACGTGTCGAACCGCCGTGTGTCTATTTCGGCGCGTGCGGCGGATGTAATTTCCAGCAATTGAGCTATGACGCCCAGCTCCGGGCGAAGCTCGATATCGTAAATGACTGTCTTCAGCGTATAGGTAAGATCGACCTTTATCCGGATATCGCGATCATACCCAGCCCGCTCGAGTACGATTATCGCAGCCGCGCACGCTGGCAGTTGGACCGCGAGCACCGGAAATTCGGGTATTTTCGCCGCGATTCGCACGAGGTGATCGACGTCGAGGGATGTCCCGTACTTGCTCCGCCACTTGAGCACACACTGCGTAATATCCGTGCGACGATGGAATGGGCCAATTTTCCAAATAATAGCGAGGTCGTGGCGGCTTGTGGTGACGGAGGAATCGTGTCGATCCGCTCGTCGGTCGGTGTCGAACCAGCCGATGAGATCGCTTGTTCAGCCGTTGGTGAAGTTTACAGTTTCTCGGCTGAGGCGTTTTTTCAGGCTAACCAAACGCTCATCCCCACGCTTGTCGAATGTGCTACAGGGAATGCAATGGGCGAAACGGCATTGGATCTGTATTCCGGCGTTGGCCTGTTCACTCTTCCATTGGCGCGAAATTTCGCCAGTGTGGTTGCTGTTGAAGGTGACCCGAAATCAATCGAATTTGCCAAAACAAACTTGCGAAATACAGGCATGAGCAACGTGAGGATTCTGCAAAATGGAGTGGGATGGTTTCTCGCGGAACATAAGCCGAAAGCGGACTTCGTGCTAATCGATCCGCCTCGTAGCGGCACCGAACGCGGGGTGATCGGGGCGATCGCTACAATTGGGCCGGCAAATATTTCGTATGTTTCTTGCGAGCCGTCAATACTTGCCCGTGATCTCAGATCCCTCATCGATCAGGGATACACAATCGACGCCATTTCCGCGATCGATCTATTTCCTCAGACTCATCATGTAGAGACCGTCGTGCGACTCAGCAAAACGTAAGTACAAATCGGTTATCCGAACCTTTTATGTCGCGTGTTCGTTCGATATCCTGATACTCTGTTGGAAAATTCGCTGTATTCAAATAGACTCAACATATGCCACGAAAGAAACCTGATACAGATGAACCATCGTCCGCCGTAACGCCAAGTCTTTCAGTTCGTTGCCGTTACTGTGAGCAGAAGAATGCCGTAAAGCCGGATTACGTCAACAACGCCGCCAACTGCGGTCGATGCAAACTTCCGCTGTCGAACGAGCCGCATAAAAAATTCAACGGGCTCGGAAAAGACGAATACATACATCCGGCCGATTCCCGAGCCCTAGCCGCGCTTAAGGCTATTCCGGGTGTCGATTCAGCCTTAAAGAAACTGCTCGCGTGGACCGGCGAATCGGCAATTCGTGTGTCATTCATGGCAAGTGCCGTCAAAGTGACGCCGAAGCAGTGTCCCGACCTTTACGCGAAGCTGCAGATCGCGTGTTCGACCCTTGGCGTTGAGCCGCCGGATATGTTTGTCCAGCAAAATCCGATGGTGAATGCTTTTACCGGCGGTGTCGAAAAGCCGATAATTGTCCTTCACTCCGCGTTGATCGAACGCTTGAACGACGAAGAGACACTGGCAGTCATAGCCCACGAGGTCGGTCATATTCACGCAGAACACGTTCTATATCTGACGGCGGCCCGTTTGATGGAACTGCTCGCAAATGTATCGGTCGCACGCCTTGTTCCGGGTTCTGAGATCCTTAAGCTTGTCGTTTCTATGGGAATATCGAGCGCTTTGCTCGCGTGGGCACGTCGTGCGGAACTTTCTTGTGACAGGGCGGCTCTTCTAGTGACGCAGGACCCGCACGTGATCGGAAGGACCATGATGAAACTCGCCGGCGGAACATTTGCCGCCAAGATCGATTACGAATTATTCCTGGAACAGGGAAGAGAATTTAAGAAGAATTACGACGAGAAACGTCTGGACAAGTTCTGGGCGGACACTATGAATGCCGGGCTCTCGCATCCTTTTCCGATATGGCGAATCGCAGAGATCCTCGATTGGGTCGAGACCGGGCAGTACGCCGATCTTATGGCGAGAAAATAGTAAGCCTCACAATTCGTTTCGCAGCAGGGCCCGTAACACGCCTTTGATCACGACGCGGTCCGCAATCATTCGGATCGCTTCGGGCTCGGAAGAATGGTTTACCGAGTGCAATTCGATCTCAGATCCCATCCGGTAATAGCGGCGCAGTACCGATGACTTTTCTTCCAGGACGGCGACAACTCGTTCGCCGTCCCGGGGAAATTGGCGGAGTTCCACTAAGCCGATGTCGCCTTGGCAGATATTCTCTCCAATGAGCGCGTCATCGGGCACACGGTAGGCCCTTATACGCTCTGGTCTTTGGACCCCCAGCATAAAATTCGGCACCGTGAATGGCTCTCTCTGCCACGTCTCCCGGCTCGTTTGAAGCTCGGGCACGTCCAACCACTCGATCGTGGAACTTCCTGCGGAAGCACCGCCGGGACGGCCAAGATCGATATAAAAATGGCCGTTCTCGCGTCTTCGCGTCAAAAGACCCTGGCTTTCGAGAACGCTGATTATGCGTGCAATACCGGCACGCGAACGTACACCAGTTTGCCTCGCAATTACCTGATACGACGGGCGGAATCCGTGTGAATCGATATATTGCGTGATAAAGTCGAGCACCTCTCGCTGGCGTTGGGTCTGAGCGTGCATTTAGGAGATTGTAATACGGCGGCATCGGAGCGACCAAGTGAAGCAGGGGACAGCATCCTCGATTTGATATAATAAGGCCATACTCGGAGGACGTTTTTATAAGCATCGTAAGCGGATTTATTAAAGGGTTAAAACATAACCAGTTGAAACGCATCGAGAAACTCAGTTCTCGCCGAGTCGCCGCTGATGTGATCGTTTCGCCGGAACTCGCTCGCCAAATGAGCGAGATCTCTCTGGAGACGGGGCGACAGATCGGCGTGCTTATCAATCGAAAAGGACAGATCGAGTATGTCATGGTTGGTACTGCAAAACAGATCGAACTGCCCGACTTCGGGCGCTCACGTGTATCAGAGGATCGTTTTCGCGGCCTGCGGTGCGTTCATACGCATCTACAGGGCGAGAAATTGACACAGGACGATCTCACCGACCTTGCTCTGCTGCGACTCGATCTGATGTCGATAATCCAGGTCGAGAAGCCGAGCGGGCTGCCCGGCATGGTTTATTCCGCCCACCTTATGCCGACCGCCGCCGAAAGCCTCGAAGCCGAAGCTCAGTCGCTGCCCTATGGGTATCTTGAGCCCCAAATTCCGTCGCAGCTTGATACCGATTTTGTTTCGCTAATTGACTCGCTTGAAGACGAAATGGCCCGCATTCGTCTGACGGCGAGAAACCGGCCTACCGGCCGTGAGCGTGCAATACTCGTCAGTGTAACCACGGGCGACACGGATGAATCGGAAGAGTCGTTGGCCGAACTTAAGGAACTGGCGACATCAGCGGATGTTGTCGTCCTTGATACGATCATCCAGCGCCGCCCCAAGATCGATCCAAAGACGCTTCTGGGAAAGGGAAAACTCGATGAACTGCTTATCAGGTCGATGCGGCTAGGTGCGGATATTCTTGTTTTCGATGCCGAACTTTCACCCGCTCAGGTAAGATCGCTTAGCGAGGCGACCGACCTTAAGGTTATCGACCGGCCACAGCTTATTCTCGATATTTTTGCCCAGCGTGCCCAGAGCCGGGAAGGCAAACTGCAGGTCGAACTCGCACAGTTGAAGTATCTCTTACCACGGCTCGTGGTCGGGCAAAACTCGGCTTTTTCCCGGCTCGCCGGTGGTATCGGCGGCAGAGGCCCCGGCGAAACGAAGCTAGAGACGGATCGACGACGCGTACGTGACCGCATTGCCCAACTTGAAAAACAGGTCGATAGTTTGGGCAGGCAGCGGCAGGAAAGACGTAAGATCCGCTTGCAAAAACATCTGCCGATAATTTCGCTCGTCGGGTACACTAATGCGGGGAAATCCACGCTACTTAACGCACTTACGCAAAGCGATGTGTATGCGGAAAAGAAAATGTTTGCCACACTCGATCCTACTTCGAGACGGCTGAGGCTGCCGTACGATCAGGAAGTGATCATTAATGACACGGTCGGGTTTATCCGCGACCTTCCCGAGGCATTGGTTTCGGCCTTTAGAGCCACTCTCGAGGAGATCTCAGACAGCGACCTGCTCGTCCATGTCGCAGATGCCTCAAACCCGCGTGTTTTGCAGCAAATAAATTCCGTCGCGAAGATAATTCACGAGCTGGGATTCAGTGAAATTCCTCAGTTGATCGTCCTTAATAAATCGGACCTTGTAGGTGATGAAACGATCGCGGTCCTAAGTCGACATGTCGGGATCGAGAACGACGCTCCAAGCGTGGCCGTTTCGGCGTTCACACGGGAGACATTGCGGCCAATGGTGGCGGCCGTCGGTGAGCTTATTACCATGCCGGCCGGGGCTCATATGGCGCTTGGCACGCAATCGTCGTAGAATGGTCTCCATTCTCGCTTTCATTAAAATATGAGCAAACGAATACAGGACATGAAATCGCCGTCCTCCCGCCACCGAGACAAAGGCCTTTCGATCATATCGGGGTTTTTCGGACGGTTTTCAGAAAACCAGCAGTTCTGGTTTGGGTTCACGATCTTTTGCCTTCTGACAGCGATCCTTATCCACAATCCATTCTGGCGAGCCTCAGGAGCGCAAGTGTATCGCGAAGGGGACATTGCCCGTGAGAGCATTATTGCTCCGGTTGATATAGTCTTTACGGATGAGGCGGAAACCGAACGCCGAAGGCAAGAGGCCAGGAACGCAGTCCGTCCGATTTTTCGGTACGAGTCCAACAAACCGGAGCAAGCTTTACAGCGGTTTCTCGCTTCCTGGGAGAAACTTCAGCGACATTCCGGCGAAGAAGGAAATACGAAACAGGCGAATGCTGATGCAAAGACGGAAACTCACTGGACCGGCGCAGGGGGCCCCGAAGTGGGAACGATCCTTGCATCGCGAAACTTTAGCCGAAACGAATTGGAGGCGGTCCAAAGCGCTCTCCGAGAGGCCTCACAGGGTTATATCTTTGACGACGTGGAGCGACAATATTTCCAGAATGAGGTTTTCGTTTTCGATCGTTCCAGGCCAAACATCAGGACGACTGTCTCCATGCCCGAAAGCAACTGGACCCCGTTATCGACCGCGCGAACCAGGCTCAAGGAAAGATTGGGATCGATAAACAGTCTTTCCGTCGTCGAGTCCGATGCTTTTTACACCGCGGCTGAGATACTGGTTGAGCCGAGCGTGACTTACGACAGTGTCGTTACTGAGAGTGCATGGCAAGGCGCGGTTGAGAATGTCGAAGCAGCCACTATTTCTTTGAAACGAGGTCAAAGGATCGTCAACGAAGGGGATATTGTGACGCAGTCGGCATTAGCGAAGATCGAGGCTTTGAACAGTTACGGGACCTCAACCCGGCAGAACAACCGATTTATCGGGATCCTGCTTCTGGTCTCGGCCCTTTATTTGCTGGCATGGCAGTTTATACAAAACCGAGGCGTACTGCCGCGACTTGCTCTATCGCCGCGCAAGACATTTGTGCTGCTTGGGTTTGTCGTCGTGATCCAAACGGGTATCACGATGATCTTTTTCCAGCTAGCCGAGTTGACTGCACTGCAGAATGTCAAAGCACCATTAAATGACCCGATGATCTGGTCATTTGCCGTACCGTTTGCAACGGCCAGCCTTTTGATGACACTGCTTGCAGATCGTCCAACGGCTCTGTTCGCGGGGGTTTTCTCGTCTTTTCTTGCCGGATTTGCGGCTCCGCGAGGGCTGGAATTTGCTATCTTTTCAGCTTTGGTTTCTGCGGCCGCGGTTTACGGGATCGGCCGATACCGAAGTCGACAGACTGTAACAATTGCCGGTGGACTGGTCGGGGTCGCCGGCGCGGGGCTTTCGCTTGCACTAATCGCATTCAGCCAGCAGCCGATCGTCCTGAACACTGTGCTGCTCGCTTTTGCGTGCGGACTTGCGGGCGGAATCATTACTGCGGCCTTGACGGCCGTTCTCCTGCCTTTGTGTGAGACCCTGTTTGGCATCTTGACCGACGTGAAGCTGCTGGAACTCTCAAACGCGGATCTTCCGGTCCTCGGACAGTTGGCTCTTAGAGCTCCGGGAACCAATCAGCATTCGCACGCAGTGGGCCAGCTTGCGGAAGAAGCCTGCCGCGCTGTTGGCGGGAACGGGCTACTCGCACGGATCGGCGCCCTATATCATGATATCGGCAAGACCGCGGCCCCGGAACATTTCGTCGAAAATCAGATGAAGAAGAACCCGCATGACCGCCTGAAGCCCACGCAAAGCGCAAAGATCATCATAAGCCACGTAACTTACGGAACGAAGCTGGCTCGTGAAATGGGTCTGCCGCAGCGGATCATAGATTTTATTCCGCAGCACCACGGCACTCGGACACTTCACTATTTTCTGAAAAAGGCCCAGGCAGAAGCCCGCGATGAAGGCGAAATATCTGAGAACGACTTTCGTTATCCGGGGCCCAAGCCGCAGTTTAAGGAAGCGGCGATAATGATGATTGCAGACAGCTGCGAGGCCGCCGCTCGGTCACTCAGCGAGCCAACGCCGGAAAATATCCGCTTTATCGTTACCAAGATCATTGACGCGATCCTCAGCGACGACCAACTCGACGAATGTGACCTGACTTTGCGCGAGCTGACGCACATCCGCGAATCAATGATTAAATCGCTCGTAGCAATCTACCATTCGAGGGTGGATTACCCGGGGTACGTGCCGCCATCGAGCGGACAATTCAAGTTCGCCGATCTCAATGACGAGCCGATCACGGGTGCGAAATACTCTGATCCTTCGGAAATACCCATTAGTAAAGGCGGCGAGGTCGAGGACGAGGCGATCGACCGAACGCATGAGCCTGAACAAGTGGACGCAAAAGGCAGCGGCGGCCGCGACTGAATTTTCCAATCAATTAGAATTTGCCCAATAGCTTTTTGTACGTGACCAGCAATGCTTCCGGGATATTTCTCGTTTCGCCGATCGAGGTCATGAAATTTA
Source organism: Pyrinomonadaceae bacterium (assembly GCA_041748975.1). GTDB lineage: Bacteria > Acidobacteriota > Blastocatellia > Pyrinomonadales > Pyrinomonadaceae > OLB17. Next base: position 3,545 of record JBGTCF010000211.1, on the reverse strand, counting down.
CGTCACCTGACCACCGGGGAAGTATGTGAGTGTGAAGATGCTCGGCGATACCGGCTCCGGCTGAACGGCCCAGATTCATTCCGACATTATAACCCTCCGGCGAGTAGCTCTCTGCTAAAGCAGATTGCGAGACCTTGATAAGCTGCATCATTTCGGCGGTGGTATTGTCGTCGGCTTGGTCTAGGAGTGCGACATGTGCGTACGGAACGATCAAAATATGCCCCGCGGCGTAGGGATATATATTCAGGACGACGAAATTAAAATCGGCCCGCTTGAGAACAAAATTTTCCTGATCGCGATTTGGATCGTTAGATAAATTACAAAAAACGCAGCCCGAACTAACGTCCGAATTTGCGCCTTTTATATAATCGTAACGCCACGGACTAAAAAGAACTTCCATGACGATACCTCTTAGCTTGTTTTATTGATGAGTTCTTTCAATTCCTTTCCAGGTTTGAAATACGCAACCCGCTTTGCAGGAATATCAACCGACTCGCCGGTTTTTGGATTGCGGCCTTTTCTCGAATTTCGCTGTCGGACGCGAAAGCTTCCAAAGCCTCGTAATTCGATCTTCTCGCCTTTGTTTAGTGTGCCGGTAATGCTGTCAAAAATGATCTCTACCAACTGTTCGGCGTCTTTCTTCGTCATTTCTGCCTCTTGCGCAACCCTTTCGACTAGATCAGCTTTTGTCATTTCTTTCCGTACTCTCCAAAGATTTCCTTAATGCCTCGCTATCAAATCTTCGATTATGCGGGCTGCTTCTCCGCGTCTTCTTCGTCCGGACTATCCGCCGTTGATTTGCCAGCGGGAACCGCTTCATCGACGTCTGCCTTTTCGGGAGTTTCAGCTTCAGCAGTTTCAGGGACGGCTGCATTATCAGTAGCGGGTTCCGCTTCAGGTACATCTTCCGTTTTGGATTCCTCAATCGAAACCGACCGCTCTTCTGGCGGAACCTCGTCTGCCGCCGCAGTCTCATCGCCCGGCGACTCGGCAGCAGCAGTTTCGACGGGACTAGCGTCGTTCGTAGGGGTTTCGGCAGACGGAACTTCTTCCGAAACTTCGGTGATGGAGGTTTCTTCGGCCGGACTTTCAGCCTGAACGGTTTCCGGCTCAGAGGTCTTTGCCTCCGTAGACTCCTCGTCAGTCGCGGCAGTTTCCGGTTCGACGGTCTCAGGGGAGCTAGCCTCCGAAGATTCTAATGCCGGATCCTCGTCCGCGATTGTGTCGGTCTCAGCGCTTGTCTCGGCAGGCGTTTCAAATGAATTGTCCGTTTCTGCGAGGTTCTCCTCTTCCGCGACAGGTGCCGCCGCTGCTTCAGCCTCTTTCGCTGCGAATTCTTCGGTACGCAACTGCTTAGCAGCCTTCTTTTCTTTTTTCTTTTCTTCGGCATCCTGCTTAGGATCACTCTCTTCGGTCGCTTCCCCAAACCGCAATTTAGCTAGCTCACCAAGCGATGCCATCCCGCCCTTTGCTTCGGTCGAGTACATCTTAGTGTCCACCACGGGCTCGTCTTCCTTGCCCACTGCCCGGTGAGAAAGACCGATCTTTTGCTCGACAGGTTCAATCCGAAGGATCTTGAAATCCATCTCTTGCCCAAGTTCAGCGACCGATTCGGCCCGTTCGATACGTTCGTCCGACAGCTCTGAAATGTGGCAAAGCCCTTCGAGGCCATCGCCTAATTCGACAAAAACTCCGAAATTGGTAAAGCGCGAAACCTTGCCCTTAACGACATCACCGGGACGATGCGTGGCAACAAAACCCTCCCATGCACTGGGCGTAAGGTCCTTCATGGATAGCGAAAGCCGTTGACCGCGTTTGTCGATACTGGTAACGATCGCCTCGACCTCCTGATCCTTCTTTAACACATCTTTAGGGTGCTTGATCTTTTTCGCCCACGAAATATCGGAAACGTGGACAAGGCCGTCAATTCCCTCTTCCAACTCGACAAAAGCACCGAAATCAGTCAGATTGCGAACCCGTCCCCGTACCTTTGCACCTACCGGATATTTGATATCGACGAAATCCCAAGGATTATCTTGGAATTGCTTCATGCCAAGGCTGATACGCTTTTCGACCGTATCAACGCCGAGCACCTGCACCTCGACCTCCTGACCCTTGTGGAATTGTCGTTTAGGACTCTGCGAACGCCTCGACCAGGATATTTCAGATACGTGCACGAGGCCCTCTACGCCAGATTCCAACTCGACGAAGACACCGTATTCGGTAACCGAAGACACGATGCCGTTTAACTTTGTGTTAACCGGGTAGACTTCAACAACGGTCGACCAGGGATCGGGTAGAAGCTGTTTGTAGCCCAATGAAACCTTTTCCTTTTCACGGTCCAGTTTCAGAACCTTGACCTGGATATGGTCTCCCACGTTAAATCGATCGCCCGGGTGATGAATACGGCCCCAAGACATATCTGTAACGTGAAGCAGTCCGTCAATACCGCCGATGTCTACGAAGGCTCCGTACTCGGTAAGATTTTTGATAACACCGTCAACTATGAAGCCGACATCGATCTTAGTTAGTGTTTCGGCTTTCTGTTCGTTTACCACCTCATCGGTGATGACCTTGCGCGAAAGTACGATATTGTTCCGACGTCGGCTGAATTTGATGATCTTCGCTTCAATATCTTGGCCGATATAGGAATCGAGTCCGCGGATGGGACGCGAATCGATCTGTGAACCGGGGAGAAACGCTTCGATCCCGTTCAGGTCAACTCGAAGACCGCCTTTGGTTTTATCCACGACGCGACCGATAACGGGTGTTTCTGCTTGAAATGCAGCTTCTATCTCGTCCCAAACCTTGCGTCCGAGAGCGTCATGACGCGACAGTTGAGGTGCACCTTCACCGGAGTGAATGCTGCGAATGACGACCTCGACTGTTTCACCAACAACGGCGGTCATTTCGCCTTCAGGCCCGGTAAATTCTTCAGGCGGGACAAACCCTTCTGATTTGTAACCAAAATCGATCAGGACCCCTCGATCCGTGATGCCAACGATCGTGCCGGTAACCAGTTCGCCCGAGTGGTATACTGTCTGCTCCTGCTCAAATTGTTCAAGGATCGCGCCAAAATCAATGTCTCCAGACGCCTGGACATCTTCAACCGGGGCAATCTGAGGCGGTGCCGCAACGACGCGCACTGCTGTTTGCTGGGGCGAAGTTTCCTGAGCTGCTTGGGATTCCTCGACCGGCCCATGTGCGGGCTGAGATTCCTGAGGTGATTGTGGTTCCTCGACATTCTGCCCAGTAATCTCGGGATCTGCAACGTCAGTTGCCGGCGCTTCAGTCTCCACCGGAGCAGAACTTGTTTCAATGGCCGTCTGAGCCGACGCAGAGGTCGCGACGGTCTCTGTGGTATGCGATGTTTCGGGGGCAGCGGCCGGAGCCGAAGCGGTTAATTGTTCGTTTGGTTCACTCGCTGTTTTCTCAATCGTTGCCGATTCTTCAGCGTCCTGGTTTACCTGATTTGTCATTTACGCCTGTTAAACTTCCTTCTTAATTACTCTATTTTTCGCTATCACCATTTCAAAAGTATTGGG
>JBGTCF010000210.1:0-3289 GCA_041748975.1 Pyrinomonadaceae bacterium | reverse complement strand
AGATCAACCGTCAAAACCCGCTTAGCTCCTGCCGTCGTTATCAGATTCGCCACCAGCTTTGCCGCGATCGGCACACGCGGCCGGTCTTTTTTATCCGACCGGGCATAGCCAAAATACGGAATCACGGCGGTCACCCTTTCGGCCGATGCCCTGACAAAGGTGTCGATCATGATCAACAACTCCATCAGATTCTGGTCTGACGGCGGACACGTCGGCTGAACGATAAATACATCCGAGCCGCGCACATTCTCACCTATCTGAAAATTGAATTCGCCGTCGGAAAAGCTCTCTGTGGTAGCTTTTCCGAGCTGGCAATCCAATTCACGGCAGATATTTTCCGCCAGTTCGCGGTGAGCATTGCCGGAAAATACCTTGATTGTTCCCGTAACCGACATAATCTAGATAAGCCGACAGCAAATAAAAACGGACAACCTCAATAGATTGCCCGTTCCGATTCATAATTGGCTGGGGCGGGAGGACTCGAACCTACGAATGCCGGATCCAAAGACCGGTGCCTTACCACTTGGCTACGCCCCAATGCGAATATGTTTTCGACGCGGAAACAACCTATGCACCTTGCAGGTGCAGTAACTCGCGGTACGCAGCCCGCGAGACGGTTGATACAGCAAACTTTCGCCAGGTCGATTCAATATCGAGGGCTTTTTCAGCAGTTTGCCGTGTCTCTGTTTTGTCAAATAATGCGAAGACCGACGCTCCGCTGCCACTCATCGCGGCATTAACTGCACCGAGCTCGAGTAATCTATCCTTTACTCGTTTCACCTCGGGATACGAGCTGAAAACGCTCGCTTCAAAGTCATTTGTCAGTGTCGATCGGCGTGGATCAAGCAATCGGGCCTCTGAACAACAAACTCGAAGAGTATGATTTGGGGTTGTATTTGTCAAGCTGGGAGCTTTGATATTAGCGAAAGCCTCCGCGGTTAGAACCGCAACATCCGGCGTGACAATAAGGATATTCTGGTGGGCAATATCCGGCACCTGCTCGATGACCTCGCCGCGGGCCGTTCCAACCGCGGCGCCGCCATGCAGAAAAAAGGGTACGTCCGAGCCCAGTGTACAGGCTATTTCATAAAGATCTTCGTATTTTGCTCGGATCCGCCACAGTCTTGCAAGCCCGATCATTGCGACAACCGCATTCGAAGAGCCGCCGCCCAGCCCACCCGGCGATGGAATGCTCTTTTCGAGATGGATCGATGCACCGTGCTTGACGTTAAATATAGTCTGCATCGCCTGCGCAGCCCGAATAATAATATTTTCGTCGTTTAGAGGAATGGAACTGTCGTCGCAGATTAATCGAAGTGAGTCCCCGGGCTCGAAATGGATCGTGTCGTGAAGTGAAACCGTCTGAAACACGGTGCAGACCTCGTGAAACCCATCTTCCCGCTTACCCAAGACCCGAAGGCTCCAGTTGATCTTGGCGAATGAAGGTAGTGTGAAGGCAGATTCCATCAATAGAAGCATAGAAAAGGCCCTGGGCTAGAGCAATCTATCATAAATGATTGTCTTGTTTCATCCCTCCAGCCACAGTTAAGAAGCGGGCTTGCCCGCCCTATAATAAATTCTCCTTTAGCCACAAACATCAGTCCTAGAGCGGAAGAGAAACTCTCGTGGAAGTCAATAAGCATTTATAGACCGGTAATGGCCGTATATCAACAGTGCGTTTTTGTTACGGCGGGCAAGCCCACTTCTCAACAGTGGTTAGAGTTAGCACTCCGGAGGCAGAGCATTTCCGGTGTTTGGCATTAGGCCAATAGTAAAAAAAGCGGACCTTCGTGATGATGAAGACCCGCTTGAACGACTGTTTTTGTCAGCCTATTTTCGGAGGAAGACCTGGGTGAAATAATATGATCCGTCGTTACCTACAGCCACGCCGACAGCGGATTCTTTCCAGTCGCTGTTTAGCAGGTTGTGTCGGTGCGATTGCGAATTCAGCCAGTTATCGACGGCCTTTTCGACCGGATCTTTGTAGCCGCGGTTATATGCGATGTTCTCGCCGATCGACCGCCATTTGCCGAGACGCATTTGATCCGCTCGGTCACTTACAAGTTTATTGTCGAGTCCGCGGTGGCCAAAGAATTTGAATTCAGCCATATTCTGCGAGTGAGTTCGTGCGACCATCGCAACCTCGTTACTCCATTCCAAAGGCCGCAGTCCGTTCTCAACTCGCCTTTTATTGATTAGATCAAACGCGAGACGTTCGGCACTGGCCATATTGACAATGACCGAGGGTTTGACCTCCGAGGCTTTTACATCCTCGTCGTCGTCACCCTCGAGCAAGCCAAACGGATCGGAGACCGGGCCGCCGGCGGCGAGCTTTATCGCTGTCGGAGCCTGAAAATTATTTACCTGGGCTAATGAAATAGTCGCCGACGCGGCGAGCAGTCCTAAAAACAAGAAGAGTTTTTTGTGCATTAAATCCTCACTTCGGTAGCCGGACGACCTGTAATCACTCAGGTTCCTGGCTTTGCGCGTGCCCTTACAGACACTTGCCTTTTCGGTTAAGGTGATAAAACTAGAGGGTTTTACCTAGTTAAACAAACGGTCAATCCCGGAGTCATTCCGTAAAATGATGCCCTTGCTATAAAATATTTCTATGCACCAACCGCCCGTATCAATTGGCCGTAAATCGGACACCGACCTCCCGCTCGATACCCACACGGATCCAGTGTGCAAAATGATCGTCACGCCCGAAACTGCGGCTGCAAATTACGAATATAACGAAACAACATATCACTTTTGCATGACCGGCTGCCGTGACAAATTTGCCGCCGATCCTGAAAAGTATTTGTCAGTTAAAAACCAGGTTTCGAACGATAATGCCCCACTCAACACTCAGAATTCCGCAATCGAATTCACCTGCCCGATGCACCCTGAGATCGTCCAGATCGGTCCAGGTTCGTGTCCGAAGTGTGGAATGGCTTTGGAGCCGAAAGAGATCAGCCTTGACGATCAACCTGACCCCGAATTCATCGATATGAAGCGGCGTTTCTGGATATCTGCCGTGCTCACGCTTCCTGTTTTCGTGCTTGCGATGGGCGAGATGTTCCCGGCGTTCCATTCGCTGATCTCACCGAAGACTTCCATCTGGATACAGTTCATCCTTGCGACTCCGGTCGTGCTTTGGGGTGGCTGGCCGTTCTTTGAACGTGCGCTCACTTCGATCAAGAACCTGAGCCCGAATATGTTCACGCTGATAGCGATCGGCACGGGTTCGGCTATGCTTTACAGCCTTGCGGCACTGTTCGCTCCACAGTTGTTCCCGGAATCGCTG
>JBGTCF010000209.1:0-5977 GCA_041748975.1 Pyrinomonadaceae bacterium | reverse complement strand
GCTGGCCGTGCATTTTGCAAACCGGACCGGCGGTATGACGGCCGATCTCTGGGCCGGATTGCCAAACGCTCTCGAGCGGCTAACGGCGGCCGATGCCGTCAAGCTAATCGGATCGGCCGAGGATATGCTCGAATTCGGCGGCAGCGTCACGCTCCATTATGTATCGTCAGGGAGCGAGGTGCTCGGCACTGCACACAAGGCATTCGCTGATTGGAACAGCCTCGCCGCCGCGATCGCCCGGCACGGTAACGCCGTCCTTATCTCCTTTCTCCGGGCGACGCCAAAGTTCCTCGCGGCCTTCAAAGTCACACGCGGCCGGATATCGATCGACGAGATCCGCCGTATTCTTCGGATCGTTCGAAAAGTTGCGGAAAACGACGGCGAGAGTGCGCTTGCGGCTTTCAAATCTAGCCCCGGGGCTTTGCGAAAGGTGTCGATCGGGCAGTTTGAAGAATGGGTTGAACAGGGCATTCGTCAGAGCGAAACCGGCTCGACCAAAGCACGACGCAGCTATTTTGCCCTCGAGACCCGCGGTTCGAATGACCACTTGCAGGAAAGCCGGCTCGGTCTTCCGCTCGAAAAGGTCCAGTCGATCCTGCGGATGTACGTCGAAGCTCTGACAGGCAAAGAAGTCGAGATCGTGCCGCTCTCGGCAATGCCGCAGGAATCCCGCATCGGCGACGGAAAAACTATCCATCTCCCTGCAACGGTCGCCGAGTTTGACGACGATGAGATGGACTTTCGTCTATTCAAGGTGCTGGCGGCCCATGGCGCGGGGCAGATCGAATTCGGGACATTTGAACGCGACACGCGTGGACTGCGAGCGTCTTACCGCGACCTCGCGGAGTTGTATTCGGCGTCGGCGGATGCACTGGACGCATTTTCGCTCTCCGGGTATATCGAAGATGTGCAGAAAGGCGAAAAGGCCCTTCCTGATGGGCAGACAGCGCGTTCAAAGAAATCTTTGCCAAAGGGTTCCGATTACCGTGCGGTCCTTTCGGTTTTTCCAGAACCGCGTCTCGCCCGTAAGATCTTTGGAACGATGGAGAACGCCCGCATCGACGACCGTCTGCGTCGAACTTATCGCGGACTTCGTAAGGACCTCGACCTGATGCAGGAATATCTGCGGCGGTCGCGGCCCTTTATTTTTGACCTTCCATTGCACCAGGTGCCGTCGGAGCTGCTGTTTCAGATAACGCTTTGCGGCGGGGCGACCGACGACGCTAGGCAGTTTTACGGGCAGATCGTATCTGAGATCGAGACGGTCATCGAGGCCTACTTAGTCAGCGACAATGCGACGGTTGCCGATTCGCTCATGGCGACGAGCCGCGTTTATGCATTGTTTCAGAACATAATGCCCGAGCAGACGAGCGAGGTCGAATCGGATACGACCGAATCTAAGAGCGAATTTGCCTACGATGACAAGAACGCCGCCGAGACTGTTATAGAAGACCAAAAACGCGAGCAACAGAAAAACGCTCAGGACATCAGCGACCTTTTTAGCGCATGGAATAGCCTTGACGACGAGGGCGAGCCCGACGACTTGCAGGGTTCCGAGGCATGGTCGCAAAACGAGGTGCCCGAGCAGGCCCTCGAAGCCGACGACATTGCCTTCGCCTATGACGAATGGGACCGCGAGCTGAACGATTATCGCGTCGGCTGGAGCCGTGTGATCGAGAAAAAGGTAAAGCAGGGCGACAGGAACTTTGTCGAACTCGCACGTTCGCGGTACCGCGGGGCGATATCGTCGATAAGACACCAGTTCCAATTGATGAAGCCCGAGAACCTCACCCGCATCAATCGCGAGTTGGATGGCGAAGATTACGATCTGAATGCGCTTGTTGATTTCGTCATCGATCGCCGTGCGGACGGGCGGCAGTCGGAGAATATCTATACGAAACGTTTGAGAAAACAGCGTGACGTCGCCGTCTCGCTTCTGCTCGACCAGTCGTCATCGACCGCACGCACCATCACTCGAAATCCGCTCCAGCCGTACACCCATCCCGGCCGCAGGATCATTGAGATCGAAAAGGAAGGCTTGGTGCTGATGAGCGAGGCCCTTGAGGCCGTCGGTGATATTTATTCGATCAGCGGCTTTACGAGCGAGGGGCGGCGGAACGTCAAGTACTATGTCGTCAAAGATTTTGACGAGAAATACTCAGAAGAGATCGAACGCCGGATCGGCGGTATTACGTTCCAAAACAACACCCGCCTCGGTGCCGCCATTCGTCACGCCGCGGCAAAGCTTCTGAAGCAGGAATCGCGGACAAAGCTGCTTATCATCCTCACCGATGGCCGTCCATACGACCATGATTACGGTGATGCGCGATACGCCCGGGAAGACGTGCGCGAGGCACTGCTCGAAGCAAAAACCCACGGCATAACGCCTTTTTGCGTTACCGTAGATCGTGAATCAGAGAGCGAACTTCGTGACTTGTACGGCGACGTAGGCTACACGATCATAGACGACGTGCTGAGTTTGCCGGAGCGGATGCCAAATATTTACCGGCGTTTAACTAGTTAAAATATGAATATCGTCTCGCTCGAAAATGTCTCAAAAAATTACGGCTTTAAGCCGCTATTTGAGAATGTAACGCTCGGTCTCGAAGACCGTGACAAGATCGGAATTATCGGAGCGAACGGCTCGGGAAAAAGCACGCTTTTGCGAATAATCGCGGGTGTCGAGGTTGCGGATACGGGACGCGTCATCACCGCAAAAGGCCAGACGCTTGCGTTCCTTTCGCAAAATCCGCCTTATGACGAGAATCTGACCGTCCTCGAGACAATCTTTGCATCGAGCAGTGGAGTGATGCAGACGATCTTGGAATACGAGACAGCTTGTCACGAACTCGCGGCGGGCGTGGATGACCCCGGGCTGTTAGATAAATTATCCGATCTGCAGCACGAGCTCGAGATCTACGGCGGCTGGGAGATCGAAACAAATGCCCGCGCGGTCCTGACGCGTCTCGATATCACAGACACGACGGCGAAAATGGGAGAGCTTTCCGGCGGCCAGAGAAAGCGCGTCGCCCTCGCCCACGAACTCATCTTTAAGCCCGACATTTTGATCCTGGACGAGCCGACAAATCACCTCGACGCCGACACGATTGAGTGGCTCGAATCCTATCTTGCACGCTACACCGGCGTGCTGCTCCTCGTCACACATGACCGTTATTTTCTCGATCGGGTAACGGATCGGATCTTCGAGGTCGATCGCGGTACGGTGCAAAACTTTAGCGGCAACTACGCTTATTATCTCGAGAAGAAGGCCGAGCAGGAGGAACTGCGTGCCGTCGAGGGGCACAAACGCGATCAGCTCATCAAGAAGGAACTGGCATGGCTCCGCCGCGGAGCTAAGGCCCGTACACGCAAATCGAAACACCGCATCGAGGCCGCACACACGCTGATGGCCCAGCCAAAAGAGCAGGTAAAAGGCGATGTCGATATCGCGATCGGCTCGAAACGCCTCGGTTCAAAGGTGGTCGAGATCAACGGCGTGTCTAAATCCTACGGCGACAACACGCTGATCGACGATTTCTCGTACTTGCTAAAACGCGACGACCGCATCGGCATTATCGGTGCCAATGGCTCGGGCAAAACGACGTTACTCGATATGATCACCGGCCGCGTAAAGCCGGACGACGGCGAGATCGAGATAGGCCAGACCGTTCATATCGGCTACTACGACCAGGAAAGCCGCGCTCTTAATGACGATCAACGCGTGATCGATTACATTCGTGATGTGGCGGAATACGTCACGACCAACGAAGGTGTGCAGATCACGGCCGGAAAAATGCTCGAGCGTTTTCTCTTCGCGCCCGCCGCTCAATATGCCGTGATCGGCAATCTCTCCGGCGGAGAACGCAGACGCCTGTATCTGCTGCGGATCCTAATGGGGTCGCCCAACGTCCTGCTGCTCGACGAGCCGACAAACGACCTCGACATACCGACGCTCATCGCTCTCGAAGAATACCTTGACGAATTCGCCGGGGCATTGATCGTCGTCAGTCACGACCGATATTTTCTCGACCGAACGATCGAGAATGTTTTTCGCTTCGAATCCGGCGGCCACGTCCGGGAATATGCCGGCGACTACACCGCCTACCTCGAAGCCCACGAACGCGAGGAAGCCGAACGCAAAGCGGAAACGTCGCTTCCTGTGAGAGCCGGAAGCAGTAGTGACCGGGCAAAGCCTCCTGTCCGAACCGGGAGCAGTAGCGACCGGGTTCTTCAAACCGCTGACAAACCAAAGCCCAAAAAGCTCACCTTCGGCGAAAAGCGAGAATTCGAAACGGTCGAAAAGCGCATCGCCGAAACCGAAAAACGCCTGCCCGAGCTCGAGCGCGAAATGATTACCTTCGCAACCGATGCCGGCCGTGTCCACGAGCTATTCAACGAGCAGCAGCTTCTGAATGGTCAACTCGAAGCCGATGTGGAACGGTGGGCCGAGCTTGCCGAACGCGCCGAAGTCTAGCGATGAGCGTACAAGAACTCGGGTATCAAAGGACATCCCTCGGAGAGCTGACGCTTCGCCGAAGGCTGGAGCCGCTTGCGGGTAACCGCGAAGTTTTTGAGGTGAAGCTCGGCAACGAATATCTGATGTCGAGCCTCTTTACCGAAGCCGAACAGCAGCTCGCAACGCTAGGATTGGCATCGCTCGAAGGCAAACTTGAGGTCGTGATCGGCGGCCTCGGCCTTGGCTACACTGCAGCCGAAGCCTTGAAAAATAAAAATGTCTGCAGCCTGCTCGTCATCGACCTCTTCCAAACTGTGATCGACTGGCACCGAGACGGTCTGGTGCCGCTCGGTCCAACGCTCTACGAAGACCCCAGATGCAAACTCCGCCAGGGCGATTTCTTCGCCCTCGCTCACACCGGCTTCGACACGGAGGCCCCAAACCGAAAATTTGACGCAGTCCTTCTCGACATCGACCACTCGCCCCGGCATTTCCTCGACGCCGCCAACGAATCCTTCTACACCGCTAAAGGCTTGACCGCGGTGCGGAACGAGCTAAAACCTGGTGGCACCTTCGCTCTCTGGTCCGACGACCCTGCGAGTGTTGATTTCACCGCCCATCTCAAAACGATCTTCACGACCGCGACCGCCCACAACGTCGAATTCTCCAATCCTTACACGGGATCAACATCCCTCAATTCAGTTTATGTTGCTCGGATGAATGGCGGTTTAGGCTGATCACCTCCCGGCAATTCAAAAGAAAAGAGCATAGCAAAACGCCATGCCCTATTACGGTAACTTGAAAAAATAATTAGCCTCGGTTTATCTTGTTGCCCGCATTGCTGATAGCTTCGCCGACGCCGTCGATTGCATCGCCGACCCCGCCTTTGACCTTGCCCCATGTTTCCTGACCTTTGCCGGCCGCGTTTTGAGCCTCCCCTTCGGCCTCCAGTTCAGGATCATTGGTGACCTCACCTGCTTTGTCCTTTACCCAGCCCTTTGCCTGTTCCCATTTGCCTTCTACTTCGTCTTTGTTTGGTCCTGACATACATTTTTCTCCTTTAGTTTTCTACTTCTCAGGACGATTTTCCTCTACCGCCCCGGGTTTTTCTGTTCGATTGAATACACAAGTGGTGAGGGATACCGGGCCCGCAATACACGTCCGAAGGGGCATTCGCTATTTACCCCCTTATTTGCAGGGCAAAATTCTCTACAATGTGCACCACCGTACAGAAAAAGGTAAGACCTGACGACAATAATTAGACAGTCATATATTTGTAAGCGATCAGGAATTCGGCGTTTCCCGATCGTAGCAGCACTGTTGTTGGCAGAAAGAACGCTTACTTCATTGAATGGGCGTTTCTGAAGAGATTTATCTGCCGCAAATTTATAGAGATGATGAAATGAGAGTCGAATCGATAAGAATTTTTGAGGGCGTAAATTTCTATACACATCAGGCTGCGGTTGTCGCCAGCATTGATTACGACAACTTGCCGGAAACAAACACCCGTGAATGCCCGGA
>JBGTCF010000208.1:0-33970 GCA_041748975.1 Pyrinomonadaceae bacterium | reverse complement strand
AGTGCACTCGATGCAACCCTCGTAGCTCGATTCCTGGTTTGTGTCCCAAATCCGGGCAGCCAGGTGGGTGTATGGAATTTCGATCCCAGCGGCAGCAGCCTCGTTGACAATGTAAACGGTGGTACGTATAACTTTAAGGCTTTGCTAATGGGTGACGTTTCTGGGGATTGGAACCCGACCGAGCCCCAGGTGCCAGGTCTGTCGGAACAGCTAATCCCGATGACTGCCGCGAGAGTGTCAGTTTCGGATATGCAGGCTGAGCGAAATTCGTCGGTTACGGTGCCGTTGAGATTGGACAATCTTTATGGGGCCGGCGTTGATTCATACCAGTTTGAAATTCAGTATGATCCGGCCGTTATTCAGCCCTCTGAGATCGCTGCTCAACTGGAAGGAACTGTAAGTGAGGGTATGAATTTAATGTATAATGTACCTAGCCCAGGCTCGCTGTTGGTCGTCGTTTACGGCGTACTTCCGGCGGTCGGGGATGGTGTCTTTGCGAACTTAAAATTTGTGACGATCGGCGCGGTTGGCTCGTCCAGTCCGCTGACGATAAATGGTTTCCGGTTCAACGACGGAAAAACTGAAGTTGTAACTTCAAACGGGGCTCTTTCCGTCAATGTCCCGAGTAATCCGGTGATCAAGGGCCGGGTACTTGGTCCGAATGGTCAGGCGATCAGGAATGCCCAAGTATTCCTGACAGCAGCGAATGGAGAGAGTTTCGCTGTCAATTCGAGTTCGCTCGGATATTTCGAATTTGGCGGCCTTAGTCTCGGTGAGACCTATACGATCTCGGTTCGTTCGAGACGTTTTCGTTTCACCTCTCAAACTGTCAGTATTACTGACCGTTTGGCGTTAGTAGATATGATCGGTCTGGAATAATCGTGTTCTGTTGACCCTTAGCGCGGGCGGGAAAAGTTTCTCGTCCGCGGTTCCCGTGCCGGGGAGGTATTGTTTTTTAATGTCGAACCCAAATTTTAGTCAAATTCCAGCATCTCGAAGTCTTCGTCTGCTGTTTCTTCTTTTCGGAATTTTATTTTCTGCAGGTTTCCATGAATCGTTTGCGGCGGCCAGGTTTCTTTCCGACCCCGTATTATCTGAATTCGGCAAGACAAACATTCACATCTTTACTCCGCCGGTCGTCGTAACAGCTCCGACTACAGTACAAGTGACACCGGGAACTTTTAACGTGCCCATTACCGTAGATGATGTTACGGGCGACGAGATCAATTCGTTTCAATTTGAGCTGGTTTTCGACCCGGACGTGATCGTTCCGAACGGCTCTAACTTTGGATGCTCGACAGTAGGGACAATTGCCGCGGGCTACTCAGTGGCCTGCAATGTGTCGCCGGCGGGCCACCTGCTGGTTTCCGTTTCTAACCCGACTGCAGGAACACTTTCCGGTTCGGGTACGATATTGAATATAGGGTTTGCGAACCATCCTTCAGCTATCGCGGGGGATATCTCACCACTTACTTTTACCGTGAACTCGGTCAAGTTTTTTAATGAGAGTCTTCAGGTGGTTCCGAGTACGCCAGTGAATGGACAGATCACGCTGGTCAAGAATCCTACGATCACAGTCACACAATCGGCGAATGGAACAATTGATCCCGGTACTACGGAAGTGCCTTACGGGACAAACCGGACATTTACCTTCACACCAGTAGCAAATCATCACATTGTTGACGTCATTGTAGACGGTTCGTCGGTCGGGCCTGTCCCGAGCTATCAGTTTACGAATGTGGTAGTCGACCATACTATAACCGCTATTTTCGCGATCAATACTTTTCCGATCACTGCAACATCGGGGGCTAACGGAACGGTTACGCCTCCGGGTACGACAAATGTGCCGTTTGGAGGAAGTCAGACGTACACGATCACCCCTAGCCTTCACTATATGATCGAAGATGTGCTCGTCAACGGCGTGTCAGTCGGAGCGGTCACGAGTCACACATTCCAAAACGTCACGACGGGCCATACGATCTCCGCTACATTTAAGATAAAGACATTTTTGCTTTCCGTGAACAAGATCGGAAACGGGACTGGAACGGTTACCAGCGTTGCGCCGGGGCTAGACTGCGGTCTCGATTGCTCGGAGACTTACAATTCCGGAACAGTCGTTACCCTTACCGCTAATCCATCCATCGGTTCGAACTTTACTGGATGGAGCGGTGCGTGTACAGGCACTGGCACTTGCCAGATAACGATAACCGAAGCAGCTAATGTAACGGCGACATTCACACTTCAGACATTCACGCTTCAGGTGAACAGGACCGGCACCGGAGCCGGTTCGGTATCCAGCAGTCCGGTAGGCATTGATTGCGGATCAGACTGTTTCGAGGTTTACAATTACGGTGAGGTGGTTACGCTGACGGCGTTAGCGAATGTAAATTCTTCGTTTACGGGCTGGAATGGAACCTGCCCCGGGACCGGTACGTGCCAGGTGACGATGACCGAAAATAGGACCGTGAATGCGGCTTTTGCGGTAAAGACATTTCCGATGAGCGTGACATTGGCTGGAAATGGTGTCGGTTTGATAACGAGCAGCCCGACAGGCATAGATTGCGGAGCAGATTGCACGGAAACATATAATTTCGGCACAATGGTCACGCTCACGGCTGCACCGAATGCGAACTCGATCTTTACCGGATGGACCGGAGCATGTACAGGCACATCCACCACCTGCGTTGTCAATATGACTGCCGCTGCGGATGTAACAGCAACCTTCACTTTAAAGACTTTTGAACTCACTGTTATAAAAATCGGGACAGGGGAGGGAAGTGTTGCAAGTTCGCCGCTGGGGATAAATTGCGGTACGGATTGTACCGAAACATATAATATCGCTACTGCCGTAACGCTTACTGCTACGCCGAATTCCGGCACAACATTTGATGGCTGGAGTGGTGGCGGGTGCACGGGTACGGGTACCTGTACGGTTACTTTGAGCTCCGCGACTACCGTGACCGCGACATTTACTCGTATTGTGGAGATCCTTACCGTTACGAAGTCTGGTAATGGCTTCGGAACGGTCACTAGCAGCCCGGCGGGAATTAATTGCACCGGAAATTGCTCGGCCCCGTTCCCGAAGAATTCTCAGGTCACTTTGACGGTAAGCCCCAATGTCGGTTCTACATTTACAGGCTGGAGCGGCGGCGGTTGTTCCGGTACCGGAACAACATGCGTAGTTACGCTTAACGCCGCGACCACTGTGGACGCCGGTTATGTCTTGCAAAAGTTTCCTCTATCTGTGATCAAAGCAGGAACTGGAGCTGCAACTGGAACAGTAGTTAGCACACCAGCGGGAATCAACTGTGGTGCCGAGTGTGAAAAGGAATTCAATTTCGGTGACGCGATCGCACTCAACGCAACGACAACTCCAGGGACGACCTTTAACGGCTGGAGCGGCGGTGGTTGTTCCGGAACGGGAACATGTGTAGTCACGGTGTTCGGGGCATTGTCGGTAACGGCATCGTTTACGATCCAGACTTATACCCTGAGTGTAACCAAGAACAGTAGTAACGGTACTGGAATTATTACTAGCGATCCGGCAGGTATCGACTGCGGGGCTGATTGTGCGGAGGTCTATAATATCGGGACCGTAGTAACTCTTAGTGCAACGCCGGACCCATCTTCGAACTTTGTGGGATGGAGCGGCGGCGGATGTTCGGGCACGGGAACCTGCGTTATTACGATGAACCAGAATACCGCCGTGAATGCTATTTTCACTCTTCAAATTCACTCCATTACAGTAATTAAGGATGGAAACGGAACTGGTGCGGTGACCAGTTCTCCCGGCGGCATCAACTGCGGCGCCGACTGCGGAGAGCCCTATAATTACGGGACATTGGTTACGCTTATCGCGACTCCAAGTGCTAACTCAGACTTCGCGGGATGGAATGGCGGAGGCTGCACAGGGATCGGCACGTGTGTTGTCAATATCACCGAGGCCACGAGCGTGACTGCGACTTTTACTCTAAAAACCTTCGCCTTGAATGTGAATAAAGACGGCAGCGGGACCGGGACCTTAACTAGTTCGCCAGCGGGCATAGACTGCGGCGGAGATTGCACGGAGGTCTATAACATTGCTACCGTGGTCACATTGACCGCAGCTCCTGGCTCCGGTTCGAGCTTTGCCGGTTGGAACGGCAGCGGATGTTCCGGTACGAGCACGTGTGTCGTCACGATGAACGCAGCCGCATCGGTTACCGCGACGTTTAATACTTTCCCTTCGGTTCAATTCAGTTCTGCCAGCTATATCGGTAATGAATCGAGGACGGCAAATATTACCGTCACCAGGACCGGTGACCTCTCCGTTAATTCGACAGTTATGGTGTCGTCATCGCCGGGTACAGCGAACGGTGGGGCAGCTTGTGCTGTCGGCGTCGATTATGTCGACGTTTCGCAGCTTGTAACTTTTGCCCCGTCTGTTAATTCGCGGACCGTATCGGTGTCATTATGCCCCGATACTGACATTGATCCATTCGAAACGATCAATTTGTCGCTTTCATCACCGGTTAGTGCGATTATAGGTGCTCAGAGCACCTCCGTTGTGGAGATCAATGATACGGCGAACCAATATCAGGGCGGCATGGATGGAATTTTCCTGTTTTCGTCCACGAACGCAGAGCCGTACCCTTCTGTCATCGATACGGTCGATGCCCCGACCGGAACGGTCAGGGTTCGAGTTACTCTTTACGATGTCTGGCACTCCACACCGAACAAACTAAAGGTGCTCCTGGTTAATCCGACCGGAACAAAATATGTCTTGATGGAGGCTGTAGGCGGCAATAACCCGGTTGTTTCTAATTCGCCGGTAACCCTTACATTTGCGGATCTACAACCTCAATTATTGCCTGCCGTTGGGCCGCTACTGACTGGAGCCTATAAGCCAACCACTTGTTTGTCTCCTGTTTCCAATTTCCTTTCCCCTGCTCCTTCGGGGCCGTATCTTGAACCCGGTTGCGAACTTGCGGAGGGCCCGATCTTAGGCGGTGCATTTAGTGGTCAGGATTTAAACGGGGGCTGGCAATTGTATTTGATGGACGCGGGTAGCGGGGTTGCTTTCACATTTGCCGGTTCGGTCACCGGCGGATGGGGTCTTGAGCTGCTTCCAACAACTGCTCCAGTCGTGGAGATCTCTGGGCAAGTGCTTACACCTGGCCTTTTGGGGCTTAGAAACGCCACGGTTTTCTTAATCGATTCTGCGGGGCAGAAGCGTAGTATCCCTACTAATAACTTAGGATTCTTCGGCTTTAATGACGTTGAAGCTGGCAAGAGCTATGTCCTAAGCGTCTCCTCTCGTCGATACCGCTTTGATTCCAGAGTTTTGCAGGTGGCCGATGACATCGAGAACCTACAACTTATAGGAATAGAATAGAGATCTGAACGAGAGATTAAAACGTTCCGTGTGCTGCCGAATTCAGGATATGCCGAGCTGGTCACGGACGATCAATTCGCGGGCATTCATCTCTCCGTTGTCATTTTCGTGGTCCAAACCGCACAAGTGGAGTAGTCCGTGAAGAATGAGCTGCTTCACTTCGCCCTCGAATGAAAGTCCATTATCAACTGCTTGTTTCTTTGCCTGTTCGGCGGAAATGACGATGTCGCCGAGATTGTCCTGATCAGGGTCGAAGGAATCAGCCTCATAGGGGAATGACAACACATCGGTCGTCGAGTCAATATTGCGGAACATTTGGTTTAACTGTTTCATCCGCACATCTGAAATAAACGCTACCGAAAATTTCCTCCCGCCGGCTTCCGGCAATTCAGCGATAAGCAGATCAGTGAATGATCGAAAAGGCGCAATTTCCACGGTGACCTTTCGCTGTAAATTGACAATATCGATCATTGAGGGCCTAGCGGTGGTCGTCCGGATTTTCGATGGAGTGGGCCTCATAGGCTTTCACTATCATCTGGACGAGCTTATGGCGGACGACGTCTTTTTCAGTGAAATAGACAAATTCGATTCCCTCGAGATTCGCGAGGATCAACTCGGCCTCTTTTATGCCGCTTTTTTGACCGCGGGGGAGGTCTATTTGCGTCTTGTCGCCGGTAACTACGGCCTTCGATCCGAAGCCGATTCGCGTGAGAAACATCTTCATCTGCTCGCTGGTCGTATTCTGGGCCTCGTCCAGAATGATAAACGCGTCGGACAATGTTCGGCCCCGCATGAATGCCAGTGGAGCGATCTCGATAATGCGTTTCTCGAGCATCTTGGTCACCTTTTCGGCGTCAACGAGGTCAAAAAGAGCGTCATAGAGCGGCCGAAGGTAAGGGTCGACCTTGTCCTGCAGATCACCGGGTAGAAACCCCAGCCGCTCGCCGGCTTCGACTGCTGGACGTGTGAGGATAATTCGGCTCACCTGTTTTTTGAATAAAGCGTCGACTGCCATCGCCACTGCCAAAAAGCTCTTGCCAGTTCCAGCGACGCCGATTCCAAATACAAGGTCATTTTCGGCGATAGCGTCAAGATACTTCCGTTGATTTGCTGTTTTCGGAGCGACATGCTTTTTGCCCGACGGATTAAAACGGGCCTTTAGGAAATGATCTTTGAGGCTGTATGCTCGATCCTCGGCGATCTGCTTGAAAGCATCGCGAAGTTCCTTGTCTGTGAAAGTGTTGCCGTCGGCAAACAGGTCGCCGAAGTCACCGAGGATTTGCTCGACTGTTTTAATATCGCGCTGGTCGCCATCGATTAACAGTTCGTTGCCGCGAGCTCCGATGCTGACATCCAGCAGAGACTCCAGATATTTTATATTTTGATCCTGAACACCGAATAGCGTGTTGAGACCCTGCGGTGGAAGTTCTAATCGTCGAATATTGCTCAAATTTAGTATTTATCGAAACTGAATCTATACACTCAAGCCAAGGCTACTAAAACGCATTATAAGTGTCAATTATTTCCCAATTGGCGGTTATATGTACTATTCCGTACATATGCAAATCCTATTTCGACTGAAAATTGAGATGAGACAAAAATGCAGTACAAGGGGATCTCAATGATAGATGTAATTTGGAGAAGTCTTAGCGTTTCGGGCCAAGGTGAGAGTTTGCGTTCACCAGATAAGGTTGGCAATCAAAGCACACAGCAAGAAAGAAGCGCCTCGCAGCGTCAGAACGGTACAAGCGAGCAAGATTTCTTTGAGATCGCCCGTAGGATCGCATTTCGGGGTCGAAAGCAACGTAGACGACCTAGTCGAATCATTTGAACTCGCGGTGTAGCCAAATCATGTCCGGGAACATCATGAGCTCGGCTGTTGGTGTTCGCCCGGACCCTCAATACACTCGAGTCTCACCTAGCCGCTAACGCCACTTCCTCATTATCCTACGACGGATCTCCTTTTAACCACATTAAAAAGTGCATCCATATCAAAATCGGGATAGCGTGACTTTGCGCCCGCCGAAGCCGTTATGCTATCCTTACTCCTTTGTAAATTGGTCGCTTTTCACATCTTTATAGGAGCACTTTTTTCATAATGGCTAATGAAGCTATAGAACGAGTCGGCAAGGTCGTACAGATCATCGGGCCTGTTGTCGACGTTGAATTTTCAGATAATTATCTACCGCCAATCTATCAGGCATTGAGAATCACCAGCGAAGGCTTTGGCGGCGAAACTATAGATGTTGTGGCTGAAGTGCAGCAGCATCTTGGCGAAGGCCGCGTTCGAGCCGTTTCGATGCTGCCTACCGACGGTATGGTCCGCGGGATGAAGGTCATCGACCTCGGCGGCCCGATCATGGTGCCGGTTGGCGGACCCACGCTTGGCCGCGTGATGAACGTGATCGGCGATCCGGTCGACGAGCTTGGTCCCGTCGTGACTGAAACGAAATCGTCGATTCACCGCCACGCGCCATCATTCGACGAGCAGGCAACCTCGCTTGAGATGTTTGAAACCGGGATCAAAGTAATCGATCTTATTCAGCCCTTTCTTCGCGGCGGCAAGATCGGACTGTTCGGCGGCGCCGGCGTCGGCAAGACGGTTCTGATCATGGAATTGATCAATAACGTCGCTATCGGCTCCGAGGGCTTTTCTGTATTCGCAGGCGTTGGCGAGCGTACACGTGAAGGAAATGACCTGCTTCGTGAAATGGTCGAATCGAAGGTCATCAAATACGGCGACAAATTCAATGAAAACATGGAAAAGACCGGAGCCTTCGATCTGTCTCTCGTTGATATGGACGAGATCAAAGGGTCGAAGGTTTCGCTGGTTTACGGCCAGATGACCGAACCTCCCGGAGCACGTCTTCGCGTTGCTCTTTCGGGGTTGACGGTCGCCGAATATTTCCGCGATCAAGGAAACGACGTGCTCTTCTTCGTCGATAATATTTTCCGCTTTACACAGGCGGGTTCGGAAGTATCGGCACTGCTCGGCCGTATGCCCTCAGCTGTGGGATACCAGCCGACGCTGGCGACCGAGATGGGCGAGATGCAGGAACGCATTACCTCGACTAAGACGGGTGCTATTACGTCGATCCAGGCCGTCTATGTGCCTGCCGACGATTATACGGATCCTGCGCCTGCGACTACCTTTGCCCATCTTGATGCGGTTACGGCGCTCTCGCGTCAGATCGTTGAGTTGGGTATATACCCAGCCGTCGATCCGCTATCTTCGAATTCGCGAATTCTGGATCCACAAATCGTCGGAGACGAACATTACAATACCGCTCAGTCGGTTAAGAAGATCCTCCAGCGTTACAAGGATCTGCAGGACATCATTGCCATTCTAGGCCTTGACGAGCTTAGCGAGGACGACAAATTGACGGTTGCCCGGGCTCGAAAGATCCAGCGATTCTTTTCACAGCCGTTTTTCGTCGGTGAGCAGTTTACAGGACTTAAGGGCGAGTACGTCAAGGTCGAAGACACCGTCAAAGGCTTTCGCGAGATCCTGGAAGGAAAATGTGACGATATGCCCGAGCAGTCCTTTTATATGGTCGGGACAATCGAACAGGCTCGCGAGAAAGCACAGAAAATGGCCGCGGCAGCATAAACACGATGGGTGGCAATAGATCCTGGTCGAATGTCACCGCAGTCCTGCCATCTTATTGACTTATAAATATGCCTTTGAGATTAGAGATCGTTACTCCCGAAAAGCGCGTTTTCGACGATGATGTCGATTTTGTCACAGTCCCGACTGCCTCAGGAGAGGCTGGAATTTTCCCAAATCATGCCCCGCTGATCTCGGCGTTAAAACCTGGCATTCTAACTTATTCCGTACGAGCTGCTGCCACACGGCTAGCTGTGCGTGGCGGATTTGTCGAAGTCAAAGCCGACAAGGTTGCGGTTTTGGCCGATTCCGCCGAGACTACAGAAGATATCGACCTCGCTCAAGCCCGTTCGGAGCGGGATGAGGCGGAAAAGGCTTTTTCGGCTGTTGCCACAGGATCGCTGGAAGAAACAGAGGCCGTACGTGATCAGTTGGAGGCTGCCAGTGTTCGCATTCAGCTCGCCTCGGGAAAATGATCGGGAATATACTGTTTTCAAAGGCTAAAGTTCAGACCAAACAGTCATTAGCGGATTAGAAAATACTTGACTTAGATACCAGAAGGGTTATACTCCGAAGTGTCGGCTTTTTGAGACCGTATTATTGAAGACCAAAAACCAAACTGATCTCTCATGAACTTTCTTTCAGAGAGCACTGTCTTAATGCTTAGTAATATCTAGGGCGTAAACCGATTATCGCTATTGATCTCTGCGAAGTAATAATCGGATCCGGCACTTAAAGGTAGATTGCAAATAAAGGGAAACAAGCAGTTAGGCTTAAAATCGGCACAGGATGCCGTAAGTCGGCGATGCCGATCAAGTACTCAGAAATTTGAACTAATCCTTATTGCACTTTTGATACAAATCACAATATTTTGAATTGAGGAGAATGAATATGGCATCCATGTCCCAAAGACATTATCGGCCTTCAGAAGAAAACCGTTCCACAATGAGCGTTGTCTTGGAGACGCTCCGAGCGGGATTTCTGATGGGTTTTACGTTTCTATTGCTTTCCGGATTTCTGCATACGTCGGTTCTTGCCAGAGGAACTGCCTCTACCTCGCCCGGTTTAGCGACCCGTACCTTTAAGGTAGTTACAATAGGACCGGGATGCGGAGGGTTTTTTGGACATGTCCGGATAGATCTTGAATCGGAGGGTGACGAGGTGTCGGGCTATTTTTCCATTCAGGTTGATCCGAATGTTTTGACGAATCCTGTTGCGACACTCGGAGCTGATGTCCCGGTGCAGTGGGATTTTATCACCAATACATTGCAGCTTGCGCAGGGGCGAATCGGTATAGCGGCCGACGGGCCGGTGTCACGACCAATTACTCTGTCACCCCCTGATCGGAGGTTTTTAAATATTAGGTATGACGTGGTTCCGGGTGCTCCTACCGGGCTTACCTCGATATCCTTTGTCCCCAACGACGCGGACCCTGCTCCTCCGACCCCGCGCAGTACTTCTAATGGCGCTGGTCAACTCCTTCCGACGGCTTATCAAAATGGTAGCCTGATGATAGGTGGAACGGCCTGCACTACCTCGGCCAGAGTTAGTGTGAGCGGCCGCGTTACAACCGCAACGGGATTAGGCATCAGAAGTGCGGAAGTTTTCATTGCCGATTCTGAGGGCAATAGACGTAAAGTCGTGACCAGTTCACTCGGATACTATCAGTTCGACGAAATTGATTCCGGCAAATCTTATGTTATGGGCGTATCGTCCAGGCGATATCGATTTGAATCAAGGGTTGTGCAGGTGACCGACAACCTTACTGATCTTGACTTTATCGGTCTCGAATAATTCCCCCCTCGTGATCTGAAGTGAAGGCGGCCACGGGCCGCCTTCTTACTTTCCAATAGTGTCTGGCCAACATTTAAAGGTTGACCGATCTTGTCAAAATATTTACCCTTAATTTGCACGCCGACCTAGGGTTCAAGGCTCTCGGCGAATGAAAAGCGATTCATGTCGATGTTGTCCCAGTTAATAAGTCGTACAATTTTGCTCCTTTTGACAGGAGTAGCTGTTTTTTCCTTCATCTTACTTGGCCCTTTAAGAGAATCGGAGGCTTCGTTTCAGCGTTCACGGTCAAATACATTGAGTATCGTTTCAATATTCCTTGGACAGTCGGGATACGCATCCTCGCTGACAAATCTGCAATTTGGACAGATCGACAAAGTGGCACAGCGGCTACGGGACGAGGTGACCGCAGGGAAGAAATCGTCGGCAGTCATACTTCTTACAGAACAGGCGGACCTGAGCGCGGCTTATTATATTACCGACCACGACGAAAGGGGTTGGTTTGTATATAACACGCTGACTCAGCATGCGGTTCAATCGCAGCGGCCCCTGGCGAGTTTTCTAGATCGACGCGGAGTCAAATACCAGTCATTTTGGGCGGCCAACATGATCGTTGCGGATGTAGATGAGAGGCTTCTGGATTCGCTTGCGAGGCGTCCGGATGTTGCCCGAATCAATCCCAACCTTCCGCAGCGATGGATCGATCCGTCAGAGAAAATAAAATTGCCGGATTCGGCGTCGGCCCCTGAAAGCATCGAGTGGGGCGTTGCGAACGTCAATGCTCCGTCTGTCTGGGCGAGCGGTTATACGGGGCAGGGAATCGTGGTTGGCGACCTCGATACCGGTGTCCGGTGGACCCATGAAACTATCATTTCCAAGTATCGTGGTTGGGACGGAGCGATTGCGGACCATAATTATAACTGGTATGACGCGGTCCACGCCGGAGGCGGGATTTGCGGAGCCAATACTAACGCCCCATGCGATGACAATGGGCACGGAACACACACCGTCGGCACGATGGTCGGCGACGATGGGGCCGGTAACCAGATCGGTGTGGCTCCTGGCGCCAAGTGGATCGGCTGCAGAAATATGGATCAGGGTGCCGGAACTCCCGCAACCTACACAGAATGCTTTCAATTCATGATCGCCCCTACCAATCTTGCTGGAGCTAATCCTGACCCGGCCCGCCGCCCACATATCGTCAACAACTCATGGGCTTGCCCGGCCAGCGAAGGCTGTACCACCGGTGCCGAGCTTGAAACGATCGTCAACAATGTGCAGGCCGCAGGGGTATTCGTCGTGGCATCGGCCGGTAACAGCGGCCCGGGATGTTCCTCGGTCTCGAGTCCACCTGCTACTTACAGCTCTTCTTTTTCGGTCGGATCTATCCACAGCAGTAATCAGCTTGCGAATAGCAGCAGCCGCGGGCCGTCACTGTACTACGATCCGGCGATGCCAAAGCCGAACATCGCGGCTCCCGGCGTTAGTGTCCGTTCGGCAACAAGGGCTTCAGATTCAAGTTACTCGACTCTTAGCGGGACTTCGATGGCAGGCCCGCATGTAGCCGGAGTGATCGCCCTGTTGTGGTCAGCCGTTCCGGGTTTGTCCAGGGACATCGAAGCGACGAAGAACATCTTGCAGAATACGGCGAATCCGGATGTTGCTCTTATAACCTCGCAGACATGCGGCGGAATTCCATCTACGCAGATCCCAAACAATTCGTTCGGGTATGGACGCGTGGACGCCCTTGCAGCTGTTAGCTCCACTATTCCTCCGATCGAAATCGCCGGCCGAGCCCTAACGCCTGGTGGCCAAGGCATAAATGGCGCAAGGGTTTCCCTGGCGGATTCTCAAGGAATCTTGCAAACGACCATGACGAACTCGCTGGGTTATTTCGGCTTCGATAATATTGAGGCAGTTGGAACCTACGTGGTCAGTATCCATTCGAAACGCTATAGGTTTGAAAGTCGGACCGTATCGCCTGCTGACAGTGACCTGACAAACCTCCAATTCCTCGGACTGGAATAACATTTCCAAAGAAAAGGGGTTGGTGTGTTGGCAATTTACGGTGCGACATCGTCCTGGACCTACCTGCAAGTCCTACAAAATTGTAGAAAAGTTGAACCCCCTTCATTTCGTACGCTATATTCCTTTGACGGCTATCTCCCCTGAGCTAAAATTCCAACTTCGAGTAAGGCATCTCGACATGATAGCTATACAAAAAAATAAATCATAATAACCCAATTTAAGGAGAAACATGAACGCTAAGAACGTATTGAATTATGCCGCTGATCAGGAAGCACGTTTTGTGTCTGTAAGATTTACAGATCTGCCAGGATCATGGCATCACTTGACCTATCCCATAGACCAATTAACGGAAGACAGTTTCGAAGACGGATTTGGGTTTGATGCCTCCAGCTTGCGCGGATGGGCCGCGATCCACGAATCCGACATGCTGCTAATCCCTGATCCGACGAGGTTTTGGATCGATCCTTTTGCTGAGGACACTACGCTGTGCTTGATCGCGAATGCTGTAGATCCGATCACAAAGGAAGGTTACTGGCTGGATCCCCGATCAGTTGCGACCAGAGCGGAGAGCTACCTGAAGTTTACTGGCATAGCCGATACCGCCTTCGTAGGGCCTGAAGCGGAATTCTTTATTTTTGATGAAGCCCGTTTTCACAACGACCAGAACTCGGCCGGTTTCTTCATCAACTCCGAAGAGGGCCATTGGAATTCCGGGCGTACCGGCACCGATATTTATCCAAACAATGGATATCATATTAGAGCAAAGGAAGGATACGTACCCGTTGCGCCGATGGATTCGTTGGTCGACATTAGAAACACGATATCGTCCATACTGGACAGCGTCGGTATAGTGGTCGAATGCCATCATCACGAGGTCGCAACGGCCGGGCAATGTGAGATCGATTTTAAATTCTCGAATCTTCTTCACACTGCAGATAATCTCATGCTTTTCAAATATGTGGTCAAGAACACCGCCCATGCCGCCGGGAAGACCGCCACGTTTATGCCAAAGCCTCTTTACGGAGATAATGGCTCCGGAATGCACTGCCATCAGTCCCTTTGGAAAGACGGCAACCCGCTGTTCGCGGGTGATCAGTACGCCGGGCTCTCGGAAATGGCGAAGTTCTACATTGGCGGATTACTAAAACACGCTCCGGCATTAATAGGGTTTGCGGCACCAACAACCAATAGTTTCAAACGACTGGTTCCTGGATTTGAAGCTCCGGTGAATCTCGCTTATTCGGCCCGAAATCGTTCGGCTGCGGTAAGGATCCCGATGTTCTCTACCTCGCCAAAAGCGAAACGGATCGAGTTTCGGCCGCCAGACCCTTCGTGCAATCCTTACCTTACCTTTGCCGCACTGCTGATGGCAGGCCTTGACGGTATCCAGAACCGGATCGATCCCGGCGAGCCTCTGGATAAGGACATTTATGATCTTCCGCCTGAGGAACTGGCGAATGTTCCGTCCCTGCCGGGCTCACTGGACGAAGCGTTGACGGCGCTGGAGAACGATCATGACTTTCTGCTGAAAGGCGACGTTTTCACAACCTCGTTGATCGATAGGTGGATCACCTACAAGCGAGAGAAAGAGATCGCCCCTATGCGAATGCGTCCTCATCCATTGGAATTTGCGATGTATTACGACGTATGACCAACATTTAAGCGTTTGCAGTGAGGACCGCTGATCAGCGGTCCTCATATGTTTTGAATGACCCAGATAAAAAACATTTTTCGAACAATGTGTATATTATTGTTATTGAGGAATCCGGCGAAGCCGTTTGTACATCCTATTTCCGGAGAATTATGAAACGTTTTAATTTGCTGGTCGCTTTAATAGCAGTAGCGTGTTTTTTATCTGCTTGCGGATTGTCGAACGCTCAGAAGGCCCAACCGTCACCGACACCTGTGCGGAATACAGCCGCTAAGACCGGCGTGAATTCCAACTCCGTTGTATTCACAAATTCAAATGCGAATATAAAGGTCGCGAATATTCCTACAATACCCGCCGCGGGGGACGCTCCTTTGGTTAACGGCTCAGTGGAACGACGTCGTGACAGAACGCGTGAACGGGAGCGATTTGATGAAGATCCTTCGGCGACCCCACCGCCGATCGCATTTCAAAAGGCCCCTGAAAATTCTGAATTCGCAGCTTTTATGGAAAAGGGCGGGATGGTCGTGGAGACGCGTATCTTTAAGGGTCATCCTCAGCTCAATACGGTCATAATGAAATGGATCGATCCTCAAACCCGAGCTCTCAAAGTCACTCTGCGGAACGGAAAAGTCGTAGAGCGGCAGCCCGTCAGAATAGCCAATCTTAGCACGGTCTCTACAACTGAACTTCTGAATATTATTGGAATCAAGCCCGATGGAGGCCGAGCGGTTCAAACGCCCGCCGCTCCGAAACGGTGACGAAAGGCCTGCAACCGTTTATAATAAATACCCGGATTGTCCTATGGATAAATACACTATAATTTGTCCCTGCTGCGAAGCAACTCTCACGATCGATGCCGAAACGGGATCGCTCTTGGCCCATGAGGAGAAAAAGAAGATCACCGGCTCTTTTGAGGATCTCAAAGGTGAGATGAGCAAACAAAAGGTCCAAAGGGAGCAGATCTTTGCCCAACAGATGTCCTCGGAAAAAGATCGGGAACGGCTGCTTGATGAAAAGTTCAAAGAGGCCTTGAAACGGGCCGATACCGATTCCGGGCTCCCATTCAGAAATCCACTCGATCTCGACTAAGGATGATCTGCGATACAGAAACTTCTTCGTGGCCTGCGGACGCTCGCGAACGTATCATTGTCGCGTTGGATGTTGAAAGCGAGATTGCAGCCCACGCGATCGCAGCCGAATTGCGTGGTGCTGTGGGAGCATTCAAGATCGGCCTGCAGCTTTTTACCGCTGCCGGTCCTCAAATGGTTAGGCGATTCGTCGAAGATGGTTTTAAGATCTTTCTCGATCTTAAATTTCACGACATTCCCAATACCGCCGCAAAAGCTTCGGTAGAGGCAACGAAATTGGGGGTTTGGATGTTTAACCTGCATGCCTCCGGGGGCGGCGAAATGATGCGGACGGCCAGTGAGACAGTTTGCGAATGGTGCGATCGAGAAAGTAGAGAGCGTCCGATCATGATCGGCGTCACGGTCCTTACGAGTTCGGATTCGGATTCAATGAGTGAATTAGGGATCGGCGAAAGCGTTTCTAAACAAGTTCGGCGTCTAGCCCGCCTTGCGTTCGAATCAGGGCTCGACGGCGTTGTCACTTCGGCCCAAGAGACCGGATCGATCAAAGATGCGGTAAATAGTGATCATTTTTTGACCGTAACGCCGGGAATTCGATCTGGTTCTGCAACTGTTGACGATCAAAAGCGTGTAACAACGTTATCGGCCGCCCTGACTGCGGGGTCGGACTACGTTGTGATAGGCCGCCCTATTACAAGTTCGAAAGACCGCGTAGCCGCCGTTGATCGAATGCTCGAAGAATTGAGATCTAAATGAGCAAAGACAATCATAAAAATAATTCCTTATGTGGGCTGCGAACGGCAGCGTTGTTGTCAGTTGTACTAATACCTCTATTCGTTTTCGGATGGGGAGCCACTTCGCCGGCTTATCTCGCCACGCGTTCGAGCTCGCCAGAAGACATCCCAACATCGTTTAGGGTCGGTGAAAAGCTTTCTTATAATGTGTCGTTTGGCAAATTTACCAACGCTGCTTACGCCGAGATCTTTGTCGCTTCGCGGGGGAAGCTAAGCGGCCGCGAGGCTGTAGAAATTCGGGGCAAGGTCAAGACTCTTGAAATGGTAAGCGCGGCTTTTTTCCTGATCGACGAGTCACGGACGGTATTCGTGGCCCCCGACACCGGAATACCTCTCTACGTGGTTTCGAAAAGCAGCGATTCGATTCTGCCTCAGGAAAAGATAACCAATTATTTGACTCAGCCCGCTCCAGGGTATGATCTGTTATCCGTGATTTTTAAGGCAAGAGAATCGTCAGGTGCCGGAACGTACCCGTTGTTCGAAAACGATCAACTTTCGACGGTGACATTTTTACCAACGAACGCTGAACGGATCAAGAGCGATGTCGGAGAGTTTGATACCGTAATTTCTACGGTTCAGTCGCCGGCATTGACGGCAGCAGGAATTACCGACCTTCGAATTAATTTCACGACAGACGAAGCCCGCATTCCGTTACAGATTAGATTTAGAACCGAAAAAGGACAGTTCCGTGCAATCGTGTCGGCTATCGCCCTGCCGGGACCACAGCCAGCGGCCGATTTGCCGACACCGACGCCCTCGCCTTCGCCGATCGCGGTTCCGAGACCGACCCAAACGCCGGAACAATATATTGATAATCGACCATTATTGCCGGAATTGGGTTTTCAGCTCGGCGAAGTGCTCGAATACGGGATCACAGGGGCCGGACAACCATTGGGACGCATTACCTTTAATGTTTTGGAACGTAAAGAGTTTCAGAATGCCGACAACCTCCTATTGACGGCGACGATAACGGCTGTCGAGCCGGGGGTCAGCACCTTTGTGCTGGGCGAAGCGGCGAGAACACAGGTCGATCCGGAGACCCTCACTCCGAATTGGGCGGCAATGAACTTTACTTCCACGCTGCTAGGGCTCACGCAAACTGTGACTTTTGACAGCAAAACTGGTGAGATAAAATTCGGTGGCCCTCAAGGTGTGGACGCTCCGATAGGTACACACAATCTGGTCTCACTATTTTACGCGATGCGGTCATTCAATCTTAGGCCTAGCAGGAACGCCAGCAACCCGGTAAACGACACTCGGGTCGCGGTCTTTTGGGAAGATAAGCCTTACGTATTTATGCTAAGGCCATTCAATCCGGAGGATATAACTATTAACGGCGAAAAGGTCTCTGCTCAAATGATCTCCGTCAATACGCTCAACCCCGCACTGGACAAGCTCGCCCTGAAAGTCTGGTTAAGATCGGCGGATCGCGTGCCGGTACGCTTATCGGCCGGGCAATTCCAGGCCGACCTTATCTCGAAAAGATCTAATCTCGCTAATCGTCCGTGATAGGCCATCCCGATGACTTAGAAGGGGACGATTTTCGGTCCATCGAGATCAAGACCGTTGATAAAGACTATGACTTTGACTGAACTGCCCGTCGGACAAGAAGCACATGTGATCGCTGTCAACGGTACCGATCGAATTACGCAAAGTCGAATGTGGTTGCAGCGGGTCTTCGAAAAAACTTACTCTTAGAGATTGAGTGAAGATACAAAATTTCTGACTCCGGGCGTACGGGCGATGTTTCTTTCGACGATTGCCTTTTTCTTCGCAAACGTTTTCGTCAAATTAGTGGATCACATCCCGGCGATGGAGATCGTTTTTTTTCGATGCATCGTTGCGGCCTCGTTCTGTGTTTATGGCCTGCGCCGGGCAGGTAGCAGCCTGGTCGGATCTAATCACACACTGCTTTTATTGCGTGGGGTATTTGGCACGATCGCCCTGTACTGCTTTTTCCTGACGCTCCAGCAGATGCCTCTTGCGTCCGCTCAAACAATTCAATATCTATCGCCGATCTTTACTGCGGTTATCGCCATTTTCATACTAAAGGAAAAGGTCCTACCCGCTCAGTGGTTCTTTTACGCGATAGCATTCGCAGGCGTTCTGCTGATAGAGAGATTTGACACCCGCATTTCGCCGTTCTATCTTGCGCTGGGCATACTGTCCGCATTTTTCTCAGGGCTGGCATACAATTTGGTCCGCAGCCTTCGCGAACGGGAGCACCCGCTAACAGTCGTACTCCATTTCCAGCTTGTCGGGACGGCGGTGGGATTTATCGGCCTTTTCTTCGAATGGGTGACCCCGACGGGCTGGGACTGGTTATTTCTTTTCCTGATCGGCGGGTTTTCACAATTAGGACAGATGTTTTTGACCACCGCCTTGCAACGCGAGCGTATTGCCGGTGTAGCGATAATTAATTATACAGGCCTTGTTTATGCTCTGACTTTCGGCTGGATCTTATTCGGTGAATCTCAGGGTATAATTGCGATCGGCGGCATGTTGCTGGTGGTCCTGGGTGTTATCCTCAGTGTGATGTATGGGCGTCGAATGAGCCGTCGGGCCGCGATCGAGGTTACCGCGGCCTAGTCAATTACGGTAAATGTGAGGTCAAGTGAAGATGAAATGCATTCGGGCAGCGGTCGTAACGGTGAGTGACACACGGTCGCTCGAAGATGATATTTCCGGAAACGAACTGGTCAAGCTTATAACGGCCGCGGATATAGAGATCGCAATTCGACGGTCGACGACAGACGACTTATCAGAGATTCGCGACCTTCTCGCGTCATTATGCGATCGGCAGGATCTCGATCTTATAATCACCACCGGCGGAACAGGATTTTCCCCCAGGGATAATACGCCCGAGGCCACATTTGCCGTGATCGAGCGCGAGGCCCCTGGAATCGCCGAAGCGATCAGACGTGAAACGGCAGGATCGACGCCGCTCGCGATGTTGTCGAGGGCCGTATGCGGAATAAGGGGATCGACCCTGATTGTTAACTTGCCGGGTTCACCTAAAGCAGTCGCCGAGTGTTTCAATGTGATCAGCGGGGTCCTTTCGCACGCCGTCACGCTGATGCGTGGGAACCAGCCTCACTGATTCTGCTCTATCTCTGCATCGATTGCCGAATGAATGTCGCTGCGTCGACCTTCAGCTTCTCGAGCGACTTCGTTTCGATATACATCATATGTCCCGATTCGTAATACGTGTAGCTAACATTCCGGCGTAGTGACGGATCGAGATTCATCGCCGAGAACGTATATTCCGCGGCAAAAAATGGAGTCGCCAAATCGTAATACCCGCTCGCCACGAGGACCTTCATGTACGGGTTTTTGGCCATCGCATCTTTTAGCGGAATACTCGTGTCAGCATAGGCGTTCGTTACGTTATAGTTCCACGGTGCTGTAATGCCCCCGCCAAGGATGTAATATTCCGTGTCGGTCTTGAAACCGAGTTCTCCACGGACGTAGCTATTGAAAGCCGCTGTATACGGTGGGCGGATCGCATTCATACTAGGGTCCGAATCGGGGGTGCTTCCTGCAGCGTCGCGATCAATTCCGGTGAATCTGCTGTCTAGACGGCCCGACGTCCGTCGCTCGCTTCGAAGAAGTTCCTTGTTGAACTCTCCCAACTCGATACGAAAATCGTTTTGCTGAATAAATTCCGTGCTAAGGCCCGTGAGAGAACTAAATTTTGCGGCCAGTGTAGACCGTTCCCTCTCCGTCAATTGATCTATTCTCATCATTGCGGGCATATACTCGTTCGCAGCGAAAAGACGAGCTTCCTGTGCGATCTGCTCGACCGTTTTAGCCTGCATCGCCGGCGACAGCCGTTTGTGGTACCAGGCGGTGACCGCATAAGAAGGAACTATAAGGACAAGCGGAAGGTCGTTGTTGTTTGCAAATCGTATGGTTTGAAAATTCAATACCGTTGAGACCAGCACAATGCCGTTAAGGCTGATGCCTCTATTGAACAGATGATTGGATAAACCCGCAGCTCGGGTCGTGCCATAGCTTTCGCCGACTAGGAATAAGGGCGACATCCACCGTTCATTTCGTCCGAGGTACATCCGGATGAATTCGCCTACCGATTCGATATCACCATTTACACCGAAGAATTTGGCCGCAAGCTCGGGTTTCGTCGATCGTGAGTACCCGGTTCCGACAGGATCGATAAAAACCATGTCGGTCTCGGTCAGCCATGTTGACTGGTTGTCCTCCATTTCATACGGCGGCGGCGGCATCAGGCCGCTGTCGAGCATTTTTATCCGTCGCGGGCCGAGCGCACCAAGGTGAAGCCAAACCGACGCTGACCCCGGCCCGCCATTAAACGAGAACATAAGCGGACGGCGGCTTGGCGGATTGTCGAGCGTATAAGCCATAAAGAACATCTTTGCTTCGGTGTCGCCTGATACCGAATTCTTTATTGGCATATAGCCGGTGGTCACATTGTAGTTTAGCTGGCGGCCGCCGACCCTTATCGAATGCTTCGTAACGATCGGCGGTTCTTCTTTTTCGGGAACAGCAGCCTGACGCGTGACCTCAGCCTGGCGCGGCGGCGTGGTACTGGGTGAACCGGCCGCAATTGTCGGCTGGGGCGTCTGGAAAAGGAGCACTATCGGCAGAAAAATAGTTGCAAGCATATTTTTATTGTTATTTAACTGGAATGTTGGTACGCGGATGAGATTAGCATAAAGCCGGCGTAATTGCGATGGGCATGAAGCAAAAACAACGCGGAATATTGCTGTTTCCAATTAGCTAAAACTGAAAAATACCCTCGAGACCCAATTGAAGGAGTCGAGGGTATATTGGCATGTTTACAACCTTGCTATCGTTTCACATCGCTTACGACACGACCATTTATTATCGTTCCCGTGCAATGGGTCGTCCATTCGAACGGGTCGCCGTCATACATGGCTATATCGGCGTCTTTGCCCACTGCTAAAGATCCAACCCGTCCGTCAATACCCAGAATACGGGCGGCGTCGATCGTGATAGATGCAAGTGCATGACTTGGCCCAAGCCCGTTTGCGGCCGCCATCGCTGCCTCAAACAAAACGATCCGGGTCTTCGGCACGTATCCTTCGTAACCGCTCTGCAGAGCCACGGGAATTCCAGCCGAGCGCAGTTTAGAGGCATTTTCAAGAGAAATATTCGAACGGTCACCTCCTGGCCTCGCCATAGAAGCGTGGACGATAACGGGAAACCCCGATGCCTTGATCTCATTCACTACTAGATGACCGTCGGACACACCGTCGAGCACAATTCGGATGTTAAATTCCTTAGCTATCCGGATCGCGGTCATTATGTCCTGAGCAGCTTCGGCGGTGATAAGAAGCGGTATTTCGCGTTTGATCACACGGGCCATTATCTGGGATCTCAGGTCTTTTGCAGGATCGGTTTTGGCCGAATTCTCTTGAGCTTTGATCAACTCAGAACGTAGCATCGAAGCCTGTTTTGCACGGGTGCCCGGTGAGCGGCCTTGTGCGTTAGCGCCTGCCCCCAAAGTAACGGCGATCATGGCTGTGGGAACGATCGTAGCTTCGTCAACGTTCTTTCCCCAGGTCTTAGCGATCATCGTTTGCCCAGAAGCGAGTGCACCGGGCTGGTGGCCGGTGTGAATCGTGGTCACTCCGTAGCCGCGAACCCATTCGACGAGCCTTTCCTCGGCATTGTATGCGTCGGTCGCCCGCAATTCGGGCTGAAATGACGCTCCGCTATCGAGCCCCATCTGGTCATGTGGCTGATTAAGATAGCCGTTCAGACCAATGACGGTATGTGCGTCAATGAGTCCAGGGGTGACGACTTTGGCCGAGATCACACGATAATCGCTGGGTATTTGTATCTGGGCAGCCGTGCCTACGGCCTCGATCTTGCCGCCTTTGATCAGTACCACTCCATTGATTATAGGGTCGCCGGCCATGGTCCAGACCGTTTCACCTTTGACAGCGATCTGAGCAGAGGCAGTGAACATCGAAAAGTGAACAGTGAACAGTGCTGCCATTATCATTAGCAGCGTTCGAGTGCGGAGAAGATTTTCCATTTTCCATTTTAGGTTTTTCATTATTGGTTTCCTCCGTCGCCGTCGAAGCAATGTATGTCCATATGCGAATCTCCATCATCGGTAGCGCCTTTTCCACCAACCGCGAAGATGTAATCGCGTGCATTGGACCTATCGAAGACCTTCTTACCTTCTACCCATGTCTGTTCCACATGACTGTAAACGCTCACCGGATCTCCTGAGAGGATAATAAAATCGGCATCCTTGCCGGCTTCGAGGGAACCAACACGATCCTGCAGGTCCAACATGATCGCATTCGCCATAGTCATTCCGTATAGGGCTTTATCGCGGCTCATCCCAGCACGCATCGCCAGCCCGGCCGAACGAAGAAACCATCGCGAGTCCGTTATGCCGTCATCTGTATGAAAACCGACCAAGCCGCCGGCCTTCTCAAGGGCTACGCCGTTCTTGAAATCGATGTCTACCGTTTCCAGCTTACCGCCCGGAGCGTCGATCATGATTATCGATGACGGAGCTTTTGCTAAGGCGATCTCGTCGGCGACTTTCCATGCCTCTGAAACATGCTGGAGAACTATGCGAAACTTGAATTCCTTAGAAAGCCGGAGGGCGGTCATAATGTCGTCATGACGATGGGTATGAAAATGTACCATTCGCTTGCCGTCAAGCACCTCGACGAGAGCCTCCATGGCGAGATCACGTGGAGGCAATTTTGACTTGTCGCCCCCCGCCTTTGCGACCTTATCGCGGTATTCCTGGGCCTTGATAAACTGATCTCGGACAAGTGCGGCCGATTTGGCACGAGTGCCCGGAAACGTGCCGCCGGCGGCACGGAGCGAATTTGTGCCGTTCGCAAACTTGATTCCGCCCATGTATTTGCCCGCTTTATCCAGGATCAACAGGTCGTCTATTTTGACGGCATCGTCACGAAGCTTTAGATATAGCGTTTGGCCGCTGTCGAGATGGCCGGAACCGGGCATGACATTTACAGTCGTGATGCCGCCAGCCTGGGCCCGCTGAATGCTTGAGGCCCGCGGATTCACGCTGTCGAGGATTCGAATATCCGGCTGTATGGGCCCTGTCGAATCGGCTCCCGCCGGCCCGCCAATATGGCTATGAGTATCAACCAGGCCGGGCATTATGATCTTCCGGCTTACATCAATCGTTATCACGTCTGACAGCAATCGCACGGTTTTGGCATCGCCGACCGCGACGATCTTTCCCTTATGGACAAGCAGCACGCCCTGATCGATCGCCGGGCCTGTTATCGGTATTATCGTGGCGTTGACGAACGCCGTTAGTTTTTCCTGCCCGCTCGCCGCCAAGGCGAAAAGAGCGGAGAAAAGAAAGGTTAAAAACAGTTTCTTCATTAGATCCTCTTTTATTGTGGAATAGGTCTGGACGTATAGCTAAAGTGCTATGAAATCGCAGCAATGTCAACAAGTCAATCAATTTTTGGAATCAAACTAATCTGGGACTCTAGACCAAAAACAACGTTCACAGCGTTTTGGACGGTCGTGAAATGGAATTGTAGTATTAATAAATTTTGGGAACAACTTTCTCCACAATATCGTAATCATAACGATTGCAATCCGCAATTATTAGTAATTCAATTGTAAGTACGAATCGGCTTTCTAAGCCGTAAATCAAGGGGGACATAAAGTAATGGATAGATCTAAGATCAAGGTAGTTAAACGCTCCGAAGTAAAACCAACGGAGAAGGTGAATAAAGGTAAGATGGATAATCCGCGGGCTTCCGCTCGCGAAATGGTTTCAACCGTGACCGACTGGGTAGCCGATTTCAAGGAAAGAAAGACGGTGGAGACGAAGATCGCCATCGAAACACTTCTGTCGGCGAATCGTCAGCCGCGGGAATCGTGATCCTGTAGTTGTAACCAACTACTCACCCAACTACGAACATAGAAAATGAGGCCGGATTTACCAGCCTCTTTTTTTGTGTTTCGCAACGAAATTCTGTCTGTCAGTCGTTTGCTAGATATCTGCTTTCACTGCTATCCTTTACTGCAAAATCGAACTATTCATAGAACTCTTTATGCACGACAAGGTCGTTATTGTAACCGGGGCAAGCAGCGGGATCGGCCGCGCGACTGCGCTCCAGTTTGCCGAAGAAGGGTCCAAGGTAGTCGCCGTCGGACGGAATGAGAAAGATCTGAAATCCCTTGTTCGCAAGGCTGTCTCTCTGAAAGGGTCCATAAAGGCGCATCTCGCCGATGTCACAGAAATATCCCAGATCGATCGCATCGTTTCAGAGACTATGGATACCTGCGGAAAGATCGATGTGCTCATAAATTCAGCCGGCGTGATCAAGAATGGATCTATTGAAACGACGACGATTGACGATTGGGACAAGATGTTGAACGTTAACCTTCGTTCGATATTTGTGCTTACACAAAAATGTGTTCCGCACCTCGCGGAAACGAAAGGTAATATCGTAAATGTATCCAGCGTCGCGGGCACCAGGTCATTCCCAAATGTCCTTGCTTATTGCGTTTCGAAGGCGGGTGTAGATCAATTCACGAGATGCACGGCCCTTGAACTCGCACCAAAAAGCATACGGGTGAACGCAGTGAATCCGGGTGTAGTCATAACGAACCTTCATAAACGCGGGGGGATGGACGAAAAGGCGTACATGTCGTTTGTCGAACATTCACGAAGCACACACCCGATTGGACGGCCGGGCACGTCTGATGAGGTCGCTGACCTGATCTACTTTCTCGCTTCGGATGCAGCGCCCTGGATCACGGGAGTAACGTACGCTATTGACGGAGGTCGGGCGCTTACCTGTGCCCGATAGGCAAATTTCATTGTCATGAAGATCCAGTTGCTGCCAAGTACGATCGACGAAAACGGAACGGCGTCTGATCGCCAACATCTGCTCTCGATGATAGTCGATGACCGTGTTGCGGTCGATGCTGGATGTTTAGCCCTCTCCTGCAGTAACCGGCAGCGGGAACAGGTCCGCGACATTCTGCTGACCCATACTCACCTTGACCACATCGCGGGTCTTCCGTTGTTTATTGACGACTTATTTGCTTCGTTGACAGAGCCCGTTAGAATACACGCCACACGGCCGATGATCGATATTCTCGAGCGGGATATATTTAATTGGGCTATCTACCCGCGCTTTTCGGAGCTATCAAATAAATTTGGACCGGTCATCGAGTATCGCGAATTTGTAAGCGGTACGAGCTTTGATGTAAGTCACCTCTCTGTCCAGAGCGTTCGTGTCAATCATCAGGTTGCTGCGGTCGGCTATCTCCTTTCGGATGCCGAAACTACTATCGCCATAACCGGCGATACAGCCGAAACGGACGAATTCTGGGAGTTATGCGACCAGGCTCGATCTTTAAAGGCGGTATTGGTGGAGTGTGCTTTTCCGAACGAGTTAGAGCAGCTATCGATCGACTCTAATCACTTGACACCCGCCCGACTGTCGATGGAGTTGGAAAAGCTTAAAAATAAGGACGTGCCGGTTTTTATAATCAACCTCAAACCGATGTATCGGGAGAAAGTGATCGAGCAGATCAAAAGGGAGGGGATCCCGCAGGCGGAGATCCTGAAGGTTGGAAAGGTTTACAAATTCTAAACCTTGTCCCGAAGAAAATTGATCGCCTCAAAGGCGCTCTCACGATATTCACCTGCAAATTCCTCCAAGGTCACGCGGCCATTCGATAAAACCGTTTCGATCCGGAAAGTGCGTTCCTCACGCAAAGTGCCGGGCATGATTTCGGCGCGGAAAGTAACATTCATTTTTGGCCTGGCCCAGATATTCTTATCCTGTTCGTCACCGACCGTCTGTGTTCTCGCCATAATTATTCTTCTATTCTTCGGGCTCGGGAGATTTCTTGTGTTTTGTTTTCCTTAATGATGGCCGACGCTTTTCTTCCGGGGCTTCACTCCCGAATTTCCGCGTCGGCGGTGCCGTCGGCTTTCGAATAGTCTCGAAGATAGGGCGATCTTTTTGCTTTTTCTTTTTCGAGGTACCCACGGGTGGATTATACCAAAGTGACTCTGAGACCCGGCCCAGAATGATACCTTAAAAGGTACAGAGCATTAAGTGTTTGACATTCCAGATGAAAAAACCCAACATTAATCGGCGTTTCGGACCGCAATGTCCGTACTGCGGGACGACAAGCCCAAAAGGTTTTCCAGAATGAAGACAGCAACAGGTAACGGCCGCCGGCCGTTTTGGCTTCCGGCCTCAAATTATTATGTGCTCGCGTTCGCAATATCAGCCGCGTTCTTTTTTCTGGTTTGGGGCGTATTGCATGATAGCGGCGAGGAGATGCCGTGGGCAACCGCCGGTGTCAGTGCAAGTTTTGTTCTGATCGCATCAGTGATCCTCCGAGAACTGATCCTCCGACGAAAAAACCAAATCCTTAGGCTTCAGCAACGGCCGTTCAATTCTGGTCTGCAAAAATCTATTCCGGCGGACCCACGTAATCCCGATAAACTGACAATTGAGCGAAACGCCGCGATCTTGACCGAAATCCAGAAAAAATCAGACGCAGCAAATGTCCTTAACCGGTTATCAGCCGGCCATCGTGAAGTGTTCGAACTTTGCGGCGAGTATATGTCGCGAAACGAGGCAGAGCTGAAATTGATCAGCCCCGGTTCTCCACGATTGCCTGCCTTGCTTCGAGGCCGAACCGCCGTCGCTGAGTTTCATCGTTATCACCTATTGAAATGGGCTCAGATCGAGGTCCACGCACTCACGAGTGAAGCCCGAGAGCATGAGGACCCGGAAGATAAGAAGAGATCGGCTAAAGCGGCTCTCGGTGTCATAAACACCGCCCTTCGATCTTACCCCGCCGAAGAAAGCCTTCTTGAATCTCAGGATCTATTGCGTGACATGGTGGTTTCAATAAGCGTTTCGGATTGGGTAGAGAAGGCTGAACGTGCCATATTTGAAGGTGAGTACGCGATCGCAAGGGAATTGTATCGGGACGCTCTCTTTTATTTGGGCCGTGATAATACTCAGAGTGAAGCCAGAGACTTGGCGGCTGAAAAAATAACGGCCGCATTAGAACGTATCCGAAAAGCTGAAAATGGTTCATGACCGTTTGAGCATTATGAAACACACTGTTAACCTTTTAAGGGCAAATTATGATTTCCCAACGATGCCCGAAATGCAAGAGCAGCCGAGTCAGACGCGGCTACAGACCAACCCCCACCCTTTCCAAGGTATTTTTCCGTTATAATTTACTCTGTGATAGTTGTAACTGGGAGTTCAAGGGTTTCGCGGTTCCGGGGACTGTTGATACCCGGCCGGGCCCAAAGAAAAAGCGCCGTCCGTCCGACGAAGGCTGACCTGTCGAAGTCCTTTATGCGGAACATGAAGCTGCCCTTCGACGCGTGGTCCTTTTTCTGGACCGCTTTTAATTTCTTCCGGGCCACTGTTTACATACTAACTCTGTCCATGCCCATGTTGGCACAGGATTCGGTAACTGCAACTGCGGGAACGAACTCAGTGAGCCAGGGCGAACTCGTTCATTACGGCGATGTGATCGATGTTGATGTCGTAGGCGGGTTTGAATTCGACTGGCGTGGAACGATCACACCGGAAGGCCACCTTGACGGCTTGGAGACTTTTGACGCCCCCATTTTTGCTCTTTGCCGCACGGAAGCTGATATTGCCGCGGATGTTGTTCGGGCGTACGCAAAGATATTACGTGATCCGAAGGTCATTGTCAGAATCATTGATCGCTCAAACCGGGCTCTGGCAAGGGTTGACGGCGCGGTGCGTACTCCGACGCGATTCAGTATCCGGCGCGAGGTCACCTTAAAGGAACTCCTGGTATTGGCGGGCGGTTTTATCAGCGGAGCGAGCGGCGAAATATCGATCTTTCGTCCGGGCAATTTGAGCTGTGATAGGACCGCGGGGCCGCCAGTCGAGCCTAAAGACAACCGTACACATACGACTGTCATCAAAATTAGCGATATACTTAGCGGGAAAGTTTCTTCGGATCCAGTAGTTTTAAGCGGCGATATCGTCACCGTTTCGCGGGCACTGCCGGTTTATGTGATCGGCGCGGTGAACAATCCCGGAACGATCTACCTTTCCTCAGAGTTAACTCTAAGCAGGGCGATCGCTACGGCCGGAGGGATGGCGAAGGATGCCAAGGGCAATGCCGCGACGATTTTTAGGCGTTCAGGGGCCGGCACTTCACCTATAGAAGTGGATCTAGCTAAAATAGAACGTGGCGAAGTGGAAGATGAAGTTCTTCGATCATTTGATATAATAGATGTCCCGGTCAAGGGAGAGGGCATACGCAAGTATCCTCCGGCATCGCCCTCCGCCGGAGCAATGGATATACCTTGGTCGCAAATGCCCTTAAAAATTGTAGAATAGCTCCGAATATTATTGGTATACTGTCGATTGTTGAGTGTTTATTAAATGGTAAAAGAGAAAAAGAAACTAACCCCGCGTAAGATCGCCCTCTTATGGATGCTGCTCGTGGCGATAGTCATCGGCGTCTTAATCGCTAACGAGCAGATCTCGGTCCTTTATCTGTTGGCTACCTTGGGCATCGTAGTTTTGTTGCTTATTGTTGGCTTTTCGGACCTTGAGGAACTCAGCCGACGTACCGACAATCGCGAAGCGTTAAAATAGTTAATAATGAAGAGCCTGCGGACATTCATCGGATCTTTTCTGATAGCTGTGATGGCGGCAAGCGCTGGATTTGCCAGCTATATGCCGGCGGCTGTCCAGCGGCCCGATCAGCAGGACCTGAAATGGAAGGGGCGACAGATCCGCGTGTCACTTTCCAATTCGTTGACTCAGCCCAGCTCGAATATAAAATTCGACAGTGATGTTATCGGGGCTGTAATGCGAAGCCTTCGGGCTTGGGAAGAAGCGGCTGATATTGAATTTGTTACCGAACTTTCTGAAAAACAAGGTATTAGTGCTTCGGGACCTACCGGCGACGGCGTTAGCCTGATCACAATTGCTCAAACTCCTGAAAACGTCCTATTGTTTTCCAAGGATCCGGACAGGGAATCAGCGAAAACGAGGATCTTCTATAACAAAGGTGTTATAACAGAGGCCGACATAGTCTTAAATCCTTTCCAGCAATTTTCGACCGATGGTACTTACGGCACGTTTGATCTCCAAGCAACCCTTACTCACGAAATAGGTCATTTGCTCGGCCTTCGGCATTCTGCCGTGCTCGGAGCCACAATGTCGGAGAGCCTTCCGAAGAATGGTACGTTCGGACTCCCTGATCTTACCGCGCGGTTGCTTTCGCGAAACGATATAGCCTCTATCCGCGATCTTTATGGTTTTAAGGGTGTTGACGAAGCCTGCTGCGGCGAGATAACCGGACTCTTAACTGGCGTTGCGGGCCGTTCGGCGAAGGGCATTGTACGGGTATGGGCTGAGGAAACTGAAACAGGCCGTGTGATCGCACAGTCGGACGTAGGGGCCGATGGAATTTACCGTCTCGGTGGATTGCCTGACGCGACTTACTCCGTATTCTGGCAGGTCCGGGAGAACGCCGAAGCCGCTGCCAGCGGGGAGCTGGGATCTGTTGAGATCGAAAATGGAAATTCTTTACTGCTTAATGGCAAAGTAACGCGGCGTCTTGCCGCCCCGTCACTAGAATATATAGGTATAAACAATTTCTTGGCCAATACGGCTGTGCCGGTTAGGTCCGGTCGGGATTACCGCATCTATTTGGGCGGACGCAATCTCGATCCGAAAAGCCTGGGAGTACATTTCAACTCTTCTCTTATCCGTGTTTCATCCGGAGCCGATTCTCGTCCTGACCTTGGCGAGGCGACCTCGGTAGTTAGTTTCGTTGTCAGTGTCGGCCAAGATGTCCCTGCTGGACTCTACACAATTTATGCAACCGGAGAGAATGGCGTCAAAACCTCGCTCATCGGAGCCCTCAAAGTTGATCGTTAGTCTAAGCCTCCAGCCGGTATTCTTAGAAATCACATTTGCGTTTTAATTAACCCTGTGCATAATTAGGGATGTTCACCTCCCGGTGAACATTTGGTCACCGTCGAAAGATCGTGACCGCGGGGCGACGGTGTGGGAGACGTCGCCCCATAATTTTTTTTAAATCTAGGCATACTTGACCTTCATCTTGAAGGGCGTAGAATCTAATTGTTCCGTCCGGGGCCGTCAGGATGTTTTACGCTGATCTAATTTTAAAGCTGTCTAAAGGAAAGCCGCGGGTGTCATTGCACGGCGGTCTTTTCGATTTTAGGAATGAAGAAAGCAGAGGTTAGCGGATTTAGAAAGTGGCTTTATCAGGGAGTCGCTGAGATCGAGGGGCCTCACGAACCCGAAGGCCGCCATAAGAAGCATCCCTGGTGGAAGGTGATGTGCCTTACGGGTGTCGATTACTTCTCTACCCTGGGCTATCAACCGGGAATTGCTTTTCTCGCGGCCGGATCACTCGCACCTTTCGCAACACTAGTATTGGTACTGCTTACACTCTTTGGAGCACTGCCAATGTATCGACGAGTTGCCGAAGAGAGCCCGCACGGAGATGGCTCGATCTCCATGCTGGAGAAGCTCCTTTCTCGTTGGAAAGGTAAGATGTTCGTGCTCATCCTGCTGGGGTTCGTAGCAACTAGTTTCATAATCACGATCACCCTTTCAGCGGCCGATGCCACGGCCCACATCGTCGAAAATCCTTTCGTTCACGAACATCTCCAATTCCTTAACCACCACATCATTGTCACTCTTGTACTTATCGGTCTTCTGGGAGCCGTATTTCTAAAAGGCTTTAACGAAGCGATCGGGCTGGCCGTGGGCATTGTGGCCGTGTACCTGGTGATGAATATTACGATCATCAGTGTAGGGATCTATGAGATCTTCTGGGTCCGGCCCGAGACCTTTAGCAATTGGCAGGTGCTGATTTGGTCTGAAGGCAACGCTAATGGCAGTGTCTTTTGGCTGGTAGCGATGTCACTTTGGTTTTTTCCGAAGCTTGCCCTGGGCTTGTCCGGTTTTGAAACGGGTGTAGTTGTGATGCCCCTTGTTAAGAGCGATGTGGAAGAACCTCCGGACTCGGGCAAGTTGATCCATTCATCGGGAATGAACGAACCCGATTTATCCGAGTGGCAACATGTTTATTTGCAGGGCCGGATAAGAAACGGCAAAAAGCTGCTGAGCGG
Organism: Pyrinomonadaceae bacterium; assembly: GCA_041748975.1. Classification (GTDB taxonomy): domain Bacteria; phylum Acidobacteriota; class Blastocatellia; order Pyrinomonadales; family Pyrinomonadaceae; genus OLB17. The sequence goes on along the minus strand of JBGTCF010000208.1, from coordinate 2,468 downwards.
GGCTGCCATAATTATGAGCTTCCTGCTCGTTGGCAGCAGCATCATCACGTCAATGCTGATCCCGGCAGAGAAGTTCCAGCCGGGCGGAGAGGCATATGGGCGAGCCATCTCATATCTTTCGCATACCCTCCTGGGTGACGTTTTTGGCACCTTTTATGACATCAGCACGATCCTGATATTGTGGTTCGCGGGGGCCTCTGCCCTTGCGGGATTGCTTAATATTGTGCCTCGATACCTTCCACGGTATGGAATGGCACCCGACTGGGCTCGGGCTACGCGCCCGATGGTCATGGTGTTTATCCTTATCTGTTTTGTGGTTACGATACTTTTCGAAGCCGACGTGACGTCGCAGGGTGGGGCCTACGCAACTGGCGTTCTAATGCTAATGACCTCAGCGGCGGTTGCTGTCACGATCTCTGCATGGCGGCGTAAAGAGAAGGTTTGGATGGCATTCGCGGTAATCACCTTTGTCTTTATCTATACAACTCTCGTTGGCATCATTGAACAGCCTAGCGGACTCAAGATCGCCTCGTTCTTTATTTTCGCCATCATCGCTACCTCATTTATCTCACGGGCAATGCGGTCGACCGAGATTAGGATCGACAAGATCGAGCTGGATGATGCAGCTCGGGCCTTTATCGATGATCTTGACGATGCGGGCGAGATACGTATCGTAACCAATCGCCGCGAAACGGGGGATATAACTGAATACCGCTTCAAGGAGCATGAGAAGCGCGTCGATAACCACATTCCTTCCACCGATCCGATCGTCTTTTATGAGATCGAAACAGGCGATGCGTCTGAATTTAAAGGTCGGTTGTATATCCGCGGAATTGACGTTGATGGTTACAGGATCCTGCGTACACAGGCACCGGCCGTTCCGAACGCCATTGCAGCTTTTCTCCTACATCTTCGCGATCAAACCGGCAAGATTCCGCACGTATACTTCGGATGGAGTGAAGGCAATCCCATAATGTACCTGGCGAGATATATCTTATTTGGTGAGGGAGATACGGCGCCCGTAACGCGTGAAATACTCAGGCAGGCCGAGGAGGACCCGGAAATGCGGCCGAACGTCCACGTCGGCGGTTAAGGTGAATCTCCATTCCCGTTATTACCGTTTTCATTGCCAATGACCAGAAAACAGGCTCGACAATAAACGGGCCGGCCCTGGCACGGATAGAAAGGAACCGTTGTTGCTGTCTCGCAGCGTGCGCAATCGGCACGAACCTCGATACGGAGGCGTTTGCCGGTCGTACGGGAAAGTTCAATTGCCTCAAGGCGTATATTTTTAGCTCTTTTACACTCTTTACAGCGTTTAGGAGGATTCTTGAGGTCTTTGTCGCGAAAGAACGTCTGTTCCCCTATTGTCCAGATAAATTCATCTTTACAGTCGATACAAGGGATCGCCATGTCGGTGAATTCGCTGCCGGCTTCATATCGCTCTTCGACTGCATCAATGGCGGCTCCAAATTCGTTTTCTGACATAACCACCAACTCCCAGCTTTCAACGCTACTTCGGGAATATATGCTTAATGTAGTAGATTTTACAGTGGAAGCCGTCGCGAGATGCTTCCTTCCTGATTCCGGGGGAGGCTCTGTTTCTGACCTTACAACTATCGCTATTGAGTGTCAAGACCTGAGATCGAAGCAGTACCATTGAAATCGTTATGAAAATACTTGTCATCGGATCAGGCGGACGCGAACACGCAATATGTAATGCTTTCGAAAAAAGTCAGCGCGTCACCGAGATTCTTTGTGCAAATGGCAACGCGGGTATTGCCGCGATAGCCGAATGTATTGATGTCAATCCGACGGACATTCCCGGCCTCGCCGAGCTCGCCTCGAAACGAAATGTCGATCTTACTTTCGTCGGCGGCGAAACTTCACTCGCTCTTGGCATCGTAGATGAATTCACAAATCGCGGATTGCGGATCATCGGGCCGGGCCGTGAAGCAGCACGTTTGGAAGCCAGCAAATCCTTCGCAAAAGATTTCATGTTACGCCACGGAGTGCCCACCGCACGGCACATATCGGCGGATTCGCCTGCTGATGCGGTCAGTGCCCTGGAAAGCGGTGGATTGGGTGATCCCGACGAACCGGTGGTTGTAAAAGCCGATGGCCTCGCAGCGGGAAAGGGCGTTATCGTAGCACTAAACCGTTACGAGGCTGTCGAGGCGATCCGTGGAATGGCATCCCTCGTCGGAGCTGACGCGGCTGAAATGATCGTGCTCGAGGAATGCCTTGTCGGCAAAGAAGTTTCGCTGCTCATGTTTGTCGATGGCGAAGATTTTGCCCTGATGCCGCCCACACGCGATCACAAACGAATCGGCGAAGGCGATACCGGACCGAATACCGGCGGAATGGGCACATTCACCGATGATTCGCTTCTTAATCCTAACGAGATCGAATACATAAAGGAGATGATGATCAGGCCGACGCTTCGCGGATGCGTCAGCGAAGGAATG
>JBGTCF010000207.1:0-3585 GCA_041748975.1 Pyrinomonadaceae bacterium | reverse complement strand
GCGATCGTCTGACCCTGAACTTCTCGAGTATTTGCATACGCGACAGAAGCATCACGCGATGCTCTGATCACGCCTGTCGCGCCGGAAGCGACGGTGTAACGGCCGTTCTCGAGACTAAACATCGCGATCTTAAATCCTTCGCCTTCGTTCCCCAGCATATTCGCGGCAGGCACTCTGACGTCCTGAAGCGAGAAAAAACCCGTGTCGCCCGCACGAATCCCCATCTTTCCATGAAGAGACCCGCTCGAGAACCCGGGCATCGATCTCTCCACGATAAAACATGAAATTCCGCTGTGGTCACGATTTTTCTGTTTCTCCTGATCGGTCCAGCAGAAGAACAAAAAGTGATCGGCGGTGTTGCCGAGGGAGATCCACATTTTTTCGCCATTGAGGATCCATTCGTCACCGTCTTTGCGAGCATACGACCTCATTCCAACTACGTCCGAACCGGCGTTGGGTTCGGTAAGGCCGAACGTTGCAAGTTTTTCACCCTTCGCTTGCGGGACGAGATACTTTTGTTTCTGCTCCTCAGTGCCCCAACTGTAAACACTGAGAGAATTTAACCCGACGTGAACGGACATGGCGACTCGCAGGAACGTATCGCACGCTTCTAATTCCTCACAAACAATGCCGAGCGAGATGTAATCAAATCCCGCTCCGCCGTATTGCTCAGGAATGCAAACACCCAGCAGGCCGAGATCTGCCATCTTGTCAAAGATGGAGCGTTCGAAATGCGCTTTCTCGTCCCACTCTTTGATATAAGGAGCAACTTCGCCGGCCACAAACTCCTTCACGGTCTGCTGCAATGCTTTATGTTCGTCGTTTAATTCTAGTTCGATCACTGTATTATTAAGTCCTCACCTGTAAGATGGTATAGTAATTTTTTAGACAGAAATTCAAATTGGAAGTCTATCATTTCGCCCTATTCTCTGCGAAATCGTTTGGATGTTTCGTTCAACGTATGTGTTTGAAAAACCTCATTTTTACCGCGGTCTGTGTATTGCTATCCAGCGTTTCGCTCGACGCCCAGAATCGTTCGGACGAACCCGTCCCGCCAATGCCGAAACTCCTTTCGCAGCGGGAGCAAATGGACGTCCGTGAACAATGGCTGCAGAAGCGGCTCGGCTCGCTTTTGTTGCCGATGATGAAGCGGCACGGGATCGAGATGTGGATCGTAGTGAACGAAGAGTTTAAGAGCGATCCGGTGACCGCACACATAGTTCCGCCCATCCCCATCGTCGGACGCCGCGATATTTTTATATTCATTGACCAGGGCCAGCGGATCGAACGCATCGCGATGGTGCGTTACGACGAGGAAAGGTTGAAGAACCATTATCGGATGGTCATGCCCGCCCGCGACAAGTTCGGGGAGGAACTCAAAAAGCTGGTCGATGGGCGCAGCCCTAAATCGATCGCTCTGAATATCGGAGGCACACGCGGTCAGCAAAGCGGACTCTCTTATGACTCTTACAGATTCCTCGCCGAAGCTCTCGGCCCGGAAAACGAAAAGAAATTCGTTTCCGCCGCCGCGTTTCTTACTGAGTTTTTCGACACTCGCCTACCCGATGAACTCGAGCATTATCGCAACGCCGTCCTCGCGACAGATGTCATCACCCGCCGAGCATTTTCGAACGAGGTGATCACGCCCGGAAGAACGACCGTCGGCGATGTTCGCTGGTGGATGATGCAGCAGGTCAATAATCTCGGCCTCACGATCTGGTTTCAGCCGGACCTGCGCTTGCAGCGGCAGCGGGCTCAAACGGAAACAACAGGACCATTTCTCAGCACCGCAAGCGAAAGCGAAGTCATCCAACGCGGGGATCTTATACACGTTGATTTCGGCCTCGATTACATGGGCCTTAGCACCGACTGGCAAAAACATGCATACGTATTAAAGCCCGGCGAAAGTTCGGCCCCGGCCGGATTGAAAGCGGCCTTGAAAAACACCAATAACCTGCAGGATATTCTCTTCAGCGTTGCGCGGACCGGCATGACCGGCACCGAGGTCTATGAGAAAACGATCGCTGAAGCAAAACGGCAAGGGATCGAGGCAATGATCTACTCGCACCCGATCGGCACTCACGGCCACGGCCTCGGGCCGTCGATCGATTTTCGAGGCAACATCGGCGGCGGAGGTAACAAGATACTCCCCGGCTCATTTATGTCGATCGAGCTAAATACCTCGACCATCGTTCCCGAATGGGCCGGCCAAAAGGTCACCATAATGGCCGAGGACGACGCTGTAATGACGCCTAACGGATACAAATTCATCCGCCCACGGCAGACGGAACTGTATGTGATCCGATAACTTATCACCTGTCAATTTTCACTCATTCCGGTGTCCATGCCTGAATAGCGTTGACCGTTTTTTGATGTTTATTTCTATTGGATACTGTTTCCTGTTTACTAGCTAGTTCTTCTTAAGCTGGACAATGAAGGAGCGGACTGCGGTTGCGTCGGGGCTATTGGGGAAGATCGTAAGAAATTCTTCGTAAAGGTCAATCGCTTCGGCGTACATCTTTTGATTTTCCAGGATGAGCCCGAGGAACTGGTAGATGACAGATGAATCGGGAGCTCCCGCAAGCTGTTTGAGGGCGGTTTTGAGGTATTTTGTGGCCTCGATGTAGAATTCGGATTCCGCTTCAAAGGCACCGGAACCGGCAGCGGCCTCGGCTTTCTCTTTGTAGAGCAATCCAAGGCCGGTATATGCCTCAGGCTGAAAGCCTTTGCCTTCCGTGATCGAACGGCGGAATGTCGCGATGGCCTTTTCTTCATCGCCATTCTCCTTGTGAATGCGGCCTTCGACCGCGGAGGCCTCGGCATAACCGGGCCGAAGCCGTTTGGCTGCTGCTATAGCCTTTTTCGCCTCGTCGAGGTCGTCAGCCTCCATCAGCACGCGGGCCAGGGCGAGATAGGACTGCGGATAATTCGGCCGCAGCTGGATCGCTTTGCGATATGCCTCTGCCGCCTGCTCGCGGTCAACAAAAGCGAGGCGTTCGCCATTCTGATAAGCGAGTTCGGCTTCGTCAGTTGTCTTAGCAAGGGCGACCTTAATCGTACCCCGCTGAACCGCCGTGACTGGCTGGGAGACTTCCTTGAATCCCGCTGCCCGGACCCGCAAGCGGTGGCTGCCGGTGGTAACGGTCCTTATTTCGAGCGTTCCGGTTTCGTCCGTAGTGCCGTAACGAACCTCGTCGAGCCAAACCGTTGCTTTGGGCTCGGTATTAATGGTGATCGTCCGAAACTGCGAGGCCGGTGCCCGCTTTGTCTGGGCAGTCGCAGACACGGCGGCGATCAAACAGACCGCCAAGCCAAAACAGAACAGAGCTCTTTGAAAATTTAGATTCATCTATATCCGTAATTATACAACAATTCGACGCTGCGTAATTTTCGATGGTTGTCAGGATTCTTAAATTCACAGTAACGGAATTAGGGCCTTTACGATGCAGGCCCGCACGAAAACTTGATTTTTAGGCAGGCGAAACTATAATGAAGTGTTTGTGGCAGGGTAGCTCAGCTGGTTAGAGCGCGGGATTCATAACCCCGAGGTCGGGAGTTCAAGTCTCCCCCCCGCCACCAATAGAA
>JBGTCF010000206.1:0-3313 GCA_041748975.1 Pyrinomonadaceae bacterium | reverse complement strand
TTGCAAGATCGCGTCGATCGTCTTTGCTATGGTCCAGATTACATCCGTCACCCCAACTCGATCGCTGTCACAAAAAATAAGCAACTGGGTCGTTTTTGCCGAACGGCTCCCGGTCTACCGCGGCGGGGCTCGGCCTGATTCACGGGTTGGCAGGTGATCTACGGTTTCGCCGATGTTGCCTCCGAGGCCGCGGTGTTCGTAGCGTGTGTATTTGCCATTGGGCCCGTGACGGTTGGTCTGGGCGAGGTACCAGACCAGGCGCCGGCCGTTTGAGTCTCGTTTCTCGATCCAGATCTCGCGGCCGTTATTATCGAGGCTGCGCTCGAGCCGGGGGTCCGGGGTGTCTTCGTCTTCCAGTGCGTGCCCGAACGCTGTTTCACCGTAAATCTCTAACTCGCGTTCCTCCTCGGCCGAAGGCCCTTCCGATGCCGCGTCGTCCTCGATGTAACCACCCTACAGTCGATATCAAATTCTTCTGCTTCATCTTCTGGATCGCTGTCGTAATGCATTCTTCTGCCCCGTCTTCCTGCTCATAATAGATCTCATAGCCCGACTCCGGCGGCTCTTCGACGTGCTGAAACACCGGCGCCGGTTCCTCCGGGCACATCACAGCGTACTTCTGTACGGTCGATTTCGACATATCGAGGGCCTTTGCGATCGACTGTATGGGCAAGCCCAGACGTTTTAGTTCGGCAATGCGGTCGATCAGCTGCCACTCGCGCCGGTCGCCGTCCGAGAGCCGCAGTGCACCCTCGCGTGCAAACCCGCGAAACTCGAAATACGTAAAATTCGGCCGCTTTCTGATGCGAAACCACGGGACATGGGCTGCCCCAAAAACGTGTGCGCCCGCACCCGGCCGCAGATGCTTGATATACCGCTCTGACGCCGCCGCCCCGACCCGCCCCACGGCAAAGACATTGTCGGCCAATGCCGATATCACCTCGGCAAACGGCAGATCGCGTGCCTCTATCCCGCGGCGAAGACTTGCCGACCACTGACCACTGCTATTGCCAGTCGGTATGAAAAGTGCCTTCTTTATCGATCCGCTGGTACGTGTGGGCTCCGAAGAAGTCTCTTTGGGCTTGGATCAGGTTTGCGGGCAGGCGTTCGCTTCGGAAGGCGTCGAAGTATGAGAGCGATGCTGAGAAGCACGCCGCGGGGGTGCCGTTTTCGTTGAAAGAAACGACTGCTTTCCGCAGCGAACCGGCACGGGAATTTAGCATATCGGCGAATTTTGGTGCGAGCAGAAGATATTCGAGCTTTGGATCGGCTGAAAATGCCGAACGGATCGTTTCGAGCAGTGCGGAGCGAATGATACAGCCACCGCGCCATATCTTCGCGATCTCCGAGAGATCTAGGCCGTAACCTTTTTCCTCGGAAGCCGCGGCGAGCAGTGACATTCCCTGCGTGTAGGTTAGGACAAAACCGCAGAAGAGGGCATCCTCAAGTTCGCCGATCGAGGTACGCGCCCGGCTAAGATCCGCGGAAACTCGGATCCCGTCGTATTCGGCCGCAAAATTCTTTCTGATAGCCTTTTTCGATGAGATCTGCCGCATCGTGACGGCCGAGTCGATCGTCGGTATCGGAATGCCGAAATCCATCGCCGCTTGCGATGTCCATTTGCCTGTTCCCTTTTGGCCGGCGGTATCGTGGATCATCGCTACGAGCGGCTTCCCTGTATCCGGGTCGGTTTTGCGAAGGACTTGAGCGGTGATCTCGACTAGGAAGGAATTGAGGTCGCCCGCGTTCCACTCGGTAAATGTCCGGTGCATCTCGGTATATTCCATCCGGAGTGAACGTTGCATATAGTCGTATGTTTCCGCAAGTAGCTGCATCATTCCGTATTCAATGCCGTTATGGACCATCTTAACGAAATGCCCCGCTGAGCCCGCACCCATATAGGCAACGCAAGGTTCGCCGTTTACCTTTGCCGATACGGCCTGAAGCGTTCGCTCGATGCGGTCATAATGCTCGCGTTTGCCGCCGGGCATAATGCTCGCACCATGGCGGGCGCCTTCTTCGCCGCCGCTGACGCCGATGCCCATAAACCCAACGCCATTGGCAGATACGGCCGCTTCGCGGCGATCGGTATCGGTAAAATGCGAGTTGCCTCCGTCGATGATCAGGTCGTCCGCTTCGAGATATGGCAGCAGGTCGGCAATGACCTTGTCCACGACCGGGCCGGCCGGCACAAGCAGCATGATGTTGCGAGGGCTTTCGAGTTTTTCTATGAGATCGGCCAGCGAATCGGCCGTTTCCAGCGGCATGCCAGAGCCCTCTTGCAAAAGGAGGTCGCGTTTCGTGGCGTCAAGATCGTATCCGACCCCGCGAATTCCCTGCTCGGCGATATTCAGGAGAAAGTTACGGCCCATTGTACCGAGCCCGATCATTCCGAAATGCGCTTTTGACATTCTTTTTAGTGGCCCATTTGACTCAAATAAGCCTTTTTCAAATTCTTTTCGATATCAGCGTGCAGCGGCGTATCGCTGGTGGCTTTAATTACCTTCTTTCCACATTTGCCACATAGAAGGTACGCTATCACGACCCCGTGCTCACGGAAGATAAATGCGTTGAGCGACAAAGTGTCTTTGCCCTTGTATTTGGTCGCGTCGATATCGCGACCGCAGCCCGGACACCCGTCACGATCGTAAAACCACCTCCCATTTATAACCGTGCCGAATTGAATCTTAGCCCGGAGGAAAAGTTGATCCATCAAGTCGGATATCTCGTTTTTATTCATTGCAAACGCCCGATCAAATATTGATGGCAAGATTATACGTCCCAAATATCAGCTTTGACCAGCGATCCGTCATAGAGATTTGGCATCTCGGCAGTTCATCGAGCCTAAACGAGCCGAGTCGGCCGCAGCCGGCTGTGACGTGGGTCACACGCTCTGTCGAGAACCCTTCGATGAAACGTGAATAAGACTTGACGAGTTTAGCTGTGTACACGATTCTTATCAAATGAAAACACTCGGCGAAGCAATACGGCCCACGACGTTCATTAAATCGTCTAAACTCAACGACCACCTCGGTCTCGACGTGACTATAGCAAGCGAGGCCTTTCAGCATACCGGAAGCTTCAAATTCAGGGCTGCTTATAATCTCGCGCTGAGCGTCAGGCAAAACGAGATACTGACCGCCTCGTCAGGCAATTTCGGACAGGCGTTAGCTTATGCCTGTAAATTGACCGGCAAGAAATGTACGGTCGTAATGCCCGACAATTCCGCAAATGTAAAAGTGGATGCCGTGCGAAATTACGGAGCGACCGTCGATCTGATCGATACAGCCCAGGTCGGACGCGGTGAGCGTGT
>JBGTCF010000205.1:0-3711 GCA_041748975.1 Pyrinomonadaceae bacterium | reverse complement strand
CTCGTCCTTTGAACGAACGCCGGAATCGCGCCTTTTCCGGTTGAGCCACCAGAAATAATCGGGATGCTGCAGCAATGTAGCGGCGAGGAGCGGACTGAATGAGACTATGGCTAGAATGTCCGACAGCAGGCCGTCATCTTTGTAGAGCCGGGCCGATTGTGATGGATGATCTGCGGCAAGTTGGCTGAGAAACCGATGGGCAGCCTCGGGGTCGGGCAGATCGCGAATAAGATGTTCGATATCGTTCATCGTTTAAAACGCCTCGGATCGATGCGGTATTTACCGATCTTGTAGCCGAGTATTCGCTCGGTCGAATCGAGCATTCGTGCCGCCTGTGCGATGTTACCGCGAGTCGATTTAAGAGCATCCTGGATCATGTCGCGTTCGAATGCCTCTACCGCGGATGCCAGGCTCATTCGCGTCTCGGTGCCGCTAAGTTCCGCGGTTTGCAGCGTCGGCGGAAGGTGATGGCCGTGGATCACGTTAGAGTCGCAAACTATTACCGCACTCTCGATCGCGTTCTCTAGCTCGCGGACGTTTCCGGGATAATGATACGCGGTCAGCATGTCGATAGCCGGGGTCGAGATGCGACGGACATCCTTTTTATACTGCTGTTCGTATTTTTCGAGAAAATGTTCGGCAAGTAAGAGAATATCGGATTTCCGGTCGCGAAGCGGCGGCAGAAAGACTGAAAAGGCACTTAGGCGGTAAAAAAGTTCCTCGTTGAAACTGCGGTCAGCCACTGACGCCTCGAGATCAATTGCCGTTGAGGCCACAAGCCGGATATTGATCTCGATCGCGTCGCTGCCGCCCAGACGCTCGAATACCCGTTCCTCGACCAGACGTAAGAGCCGCAGCTGTGTAGCCGCCGGCAGGCCGCCGATCTCGTCCAGAAAAAGCGTTCCGCCGTCGGCGGCCTCGATCCGGCCTTTCTTAAGCGAAGTCGCACCGTCGAAGGCGCCTCGCTCATGGCCGAACAACTCGCTGTCGACAAGCTCGGGCGAGAACGCCCCGCAATTTACTTTGACGAAAGCCCGTTTACTGCGAAGGCTGTTGTAGTGGATAGTGTTCGCGATCAATTCCTTACCCGTACCGCTTTCGCCGCGAAGCAGAACGGTGGCGTTTGAACGGGCGACCTGGCCCACCTGATCGTAGACCTGGCGCATTGGGCTGGAATTGCCGACGAGGCGGCGAAAGTCGTACTTTTCCCTGAGTTCCTGCCTAAGGTGCGAGTTTTCCTCGACAAGCTTTTGGCTTTCGCGGCTGAGAGCCCGCTCTACCCTGACGGCTTGTGCCGTCATCGCGGCGACAGTCGATAGTATCGCGATCGTACTGCTTTCCTTGGGCTCAGTTTCCGGGGTAAATCCGACCGCAATAAATCCGAAACAGCCTTCGCGTAAAAGGACCGGAACAGCCAAGAGCATTCTTGCTCCGGTGCCGAAAGCGAGAAAATTAAGGATGTGGTCTCGGCCAAGGTCGTCGATAACCATTGGCTGTTTCAACAAAACGATCTTCCACAGCCCGCTTTTGGTTATACGTGCCTCAAGCCGCCTGAAATCAGCCACGCCGAGGCCGCTTGCGGCGAGCACGTCGGCAATGTCGCCATCGTCCTGTAAGCCGATGACAAATGCAAACCTCGCCGAGAGCGCGTCGACCAGGCCTGAGGCCACGGCCGAAGTTCCGTCACGCAAACCGTCGGCCTCGGCCAACCTGGCCGCGATAGTCGAAATAGCTCCTATCGAATCTCTACGCATTTGCCACAAAATTGTAGGACATTGACGGTAAATTGGAAAACGTCGCCGGCCTTATGCTGAACCTGCGAGGTTCCTCGGGAATGGTTCGGTTGCGATACAATCTAGTCTATGGAGAGCCGCGTCGAAATACAGGCAGCAGACGAGCATTATAAAATGAGGCTCGAGGATTTTTTGCTCGACCATTTTTCGAGCCTGAGCAAGATGTATCTTCGCGAGCTGGTGAAAACCGATAAATGCGAGGTCAATGGTCGGCAGGAGAATATCGGCTACCGCCTGCGGCCAAATGATTTTGTCGAGATCGAGATCGACCATTCACGCGGGACCGCGATGCGGCGGGAGGACATACCGCTCGATATCATATTTGAGGACAGTGAGATCATCGTCATTAACAAACCCGCCGGGATGCTGATGCACCCCTCGCATCGGGAAAACAGCGGTACGCTGCTCAACGCCCTCGCGTACTATTTGAATCAGACATCGGCAAAGCAGGTCCGGCCTGGATTACCTCACCGTCTGGACAAACAAACCTCAGGGCTGGTCGTTGTCGCAAAGACCGCACGGGCCCATCGGCGACTGTCAGAGAGTTTCATGAAAAAACGTGTCGAGAAGCTATATCTTGCTCTCGTCGACGGGCTCGTAAAAGATGATCAGGGAACTATCGTCGCCCCGATAGGGCGTTTTCCTGAACTAAAAATGTGGAATGTACAAGAGGGCGGCAAGTTGTCGGAATCAAAGTATTTTGTCCGCGAGCGTTTTGCACACACAACTCTGCTTGAGCTTGAACCGGTAACAGGCCGCACCAATCAATTGCGTATCCACTGCCAGTTGATCGGCCATCCGATCGTCGGTGATGTGCAGCGCGGCGGGCGAGAGCACAGCCGTTTATGTCTGCATGCTTACCGCCTCGCGTTCCGCCATCCGGTTAGCAGGCAAGAGATGGACTTCGAGGCCGATATTCCGGTCGAATTTACAGTTTAAAACCATTTCCGCGGATCGCCTGGCCAGACATTGCACCCGTCATTTTTGCACCGTCAAAGACAGAGCGTCCATTAACGATCACATTCGTAAAGCCCACGGCATACTGGTGCGGCTTGTCGAATGTTGCCTTGTCCGAGACGGTTCTTTCATCGAAGATTACAAGGTCGGCTGCAAAGCCCTCACGTATCTGGCCGCGGTCACGTATGCCGAAAGTGTTTGCCGGCAGGGAAGTCATTTTTCGAATAGCATCCTCAAGAGCCACGATTTTTAGCTCACGCACGTAACGGCCGAGGACCCGGGCATTATTGCCGTAGCCGCGAGGGTGCGGAACACCCGAGCCGAATTCCCTTACACCGCTATCCGAGGCGATCATCGTAAAGGGCTCGGCCATGATCCGCTTTACGTCATCCTCGCTCATCACCTTATAGACCATTTGCGCTCCGCCATTCGAGTACATATCGAAGATCTGCTCGATCTGCGAGTCGATATCATCGGCGTTGCGGACCATTTTGGTGATCTGAGCGATGTTCTTTCCGTTGAATTCGGGTTTCGCCTGGTGGTTGGCAACAAAGGCAAAGCTGTAGTCCGAAAAGCCCGCCGAGGCCATGGTCTTCTTCATATCGGCGATTATCTTCGCCTTTGTTTCAGGATCGGCAAGACGTTTTTTGCCCTCTTCACGCCCGCCGGCAACTGCCCAATTCGGCAGCCGAATATCGAGCGAAGTGGACGACGCCGGATAAGCATACTGGTCCACCGTGACCGTCAAACCGCGTGCCCGTGCATCGCGGACGAGGCCGAGGGTCTTTTCGCTCTCGCCCCAAAGCGATTTAGCAGAGATCTTGAAATGCGAGATCTCGACCGGCATATTCGCCTGCTCGCCGATATTTATCGCCTCTTTAATGGCATCGAAAACACCAGTCCCCTCGTTGCGAATGTGGCTTGCATACGTGCCGCCGTGTTTCGACGCAGCCTTGGCAAG
>JBGTCF010000204.1:0-2029 GCA_041748975.1 Pyrinomonadaceae bacterium | reverse complement strand
TGAGCACGATGGCGAGATCGTCATTGGCGTCACATTTGACCCGACGCGCGGAGAACTGTTTGCAGCGGAACGCGGAAAAGGGGCGAGTCTTAATAGCAAGCCCATTCGCGTTTCGGCAGCCGAAGATCTCGGTGAAGCCCTGCTCGTTACAGGTTTTCCTTACGATTTCAAACGGCGGGAGGATTTTGCACGACATTTGACCCAGTTTTTGCTGAGATCCCGAGGCGTCAGACGCGACGGCAGCGCGGCGATCGATATGGCATATGTTGCGTGCGGGCGTTTTGACGGCATGTGGGAAGAGGGCCTAAACCCATGGGACGTGGCCGCCGGGGTGCTCCTGATCGAAGAAGCCGGTGGGCAGGTCAGCGGTTATAACAACCTGAAATTCAGCATTTACCAGCCTCCGATCCTGGCCAGTAACGGTCTGATACATAATAAAATGGCAAAGATCTTGTCAGAACCGCCTGCGTCAGCGGGTGAAACGACCAGGTGATAGAAAAGAGATGGGGAAATGGAATGACACCGATGTGCCGCTCGCGTACTTTATATTGACCGTTTCATACCGCTGAAGGCCGTAGGTCGTAAAGTTTATTCCGCCCGCTTACGCAGGCGGTTCTGACATCGTATGGTCGTATATGTTAGTCTTTATTTCGAATTAATGACCACCGACCACTGAATTTATGTCATGGTTTCGCAGAGATAAACCTAAGATCGATGATCAAGGTGACGACGAGGAGCAGATCGTCCGCACGGAGGGCATTTTTGTAAAATGCCCTGAATGCGAAAACCCATTATATAAGCGTGAGCTGACCGAATCCCACGAAGTATGCACCCACTGCGGCTATCATTTTCGATATTCAGCGGTGGGTCGCCTACAGAACCTTTTCGATGACGGAGAGTACGAAAAGCTGGACGAAGAGGTTACGTCGGGCGATCCGCTCGGTTTCGTCGATTCCAAACCATATAAAGACAGGCTGGAGCAGGCGAAGGCGGTTTCGGGCCTGCCTGAGGCGATTGTATCCGGCAAAGGTAAGGTGGGCGGCTATCTCGTTTATGCGGGAGCGATGGATATGTCTTTCATCGGCGGATCGATGGGATCTGCGGTCGGGGAAAAAATAACGCGGCTTATCGAGCGGGCCGTCGAAAATCGCGGAGCAGTGGTGATCTATTCGGCGTCAGGCGGTGCCCGAATGCAGGAAGGCACGCTGAGCCTGATGCAGATGGGCAAGATTTCGGCGGCATTATCCCGGCTCGACGATGCCCGGCTGCCGTTTATCTCGGTTCTGACCGATCCGACTACAGGCGGCGTCACAGCGAGTTTTGCGATGCTGGGAGATGTTATTATCGCCGAACCTAAGGCACTTATCGGATTTGCGGGCCCGCGTGTGATTGAACAAACGATCCGTCAGAAGCTGCCGAAAGGATTTCAAAAAAGTGAGTTTCTCCTTGAACATGGAATGGTTGACATGGTTGTCGACCGCCGTGAAATCCGTGACATAATTGTGCGAATTCTTGGGTTTATGATGAACAAGTCTTTAGCTGCCTGACTATGCTTACTCAAATTTTATTGGATCTTTACGAACGCGACCTGGCAAAGCTGAAAAGCGAGATCGAGCAATATTCTAACTCCTCTGATCTTTGGCGTATCGAAGGCGATATCGCCAACTCTGCGGGAAATCTCACGCTTCATATTGCCGGGAACCTGAAGCATTTTTTAGGCGCGATTCTGGCCGGTTCGGATTATGTCCGCGACCGCGATCTTGAATTTTCAGACACGGGCATTCCGCGCGAAGATCTCGTTTCCGCGATTGATGAGACCCGGGCCGTCGTCAAAAGCACCTTTGAAAAGCTGAATGACGACGATTTTGCTCGAAATTATCCGATCGAGGTGTTTGGCGAGCCAATGACGACCGGGTATTTCCTCGTTCATCTTGCAACCCACCTGAATTACCATCTGGGACAGATCAACTACCATCGCCGGATACTGGCTAAGCAGTTCAAGGGCGAAACGACACCCGGTTGACCGTTT
>JBGTCF010000203.1:0-7077 GCA_041748975.1 Pyrinomonadaceae bacterium | reverse complement strand
AGATGTTCGCCGTAATCGCGGCCACGCTGGTGCGGCTGGTCTTGACCATGCTGCTTCTGCCTCGCCTGAGGCTTTGGTAGACGAATACGGCTTCGCGACCGGGCTGATATGCCTAGATTCCGGTTCCCTCAGCCTGACACTTCGCTCAAGGCGATTGACGACGGAGCCATTTCCGGCGTCGGCAGACAAATGGCTTGTCTCAACAGATGGCGGGGCAAGCCCGCGTTGGAGTCAAAATGGCCGTGAGCTGATCTACGTCGGACGCGACGGCAAGTTGATGTCTGTCGCAGTAAAGGTCGATGACAAATTCGAGGCCGGCGTCCCGCAGCCTCTGTTTGACTTTACAATGGCAAGAGCGGTGCGCGGCGACGACTACGTAGTCTCAAACGACGGCCAACGGTTGATGTTCATCAGCCGGGGCACCGACGGCTCGCTGCCGCCCATCCATGTGATCCTAAACTGGTCCGCCGGCCTTAGTAAATGAACCGCTATGAAACGATGCCCTGAATGCTGACGGCCGCGTCACTAGGGCAATTTGGCGGCTATCGAGATCACTACTCATTTCAAAAAAACGTGAAGTCGTGTAACATCTTTTGTGATTTTATAAATAGTATTCCGGCCGAAAACAATCCGTTTTGCAGACCGTTTGGTTGCGCTGTTGAATGATGAGCCTGAGCGAGGGTGCTAGATTAGGTCGGTATGTGATCCGTTCCCAAATAGGCGCCGGAGGCATGGGTGAGGTGTACCTTGCCGAGGACGCTAGCCTTAGCCGCAAAGTCGCGTTAAAAATAATGCCTCCCGAGATAGCCGAGGACGCCAATCGGGTCCGAAGATTTGTCCAGGAAGCAAAGGCGGCGTCTGCCCTAACCCATCCGAATATCCTTACAGTCTTCGAGATCGGCGATTTCGAAGGCTCAAAGTATATCGCCACCGAATACATTCGCGGCGTTACACTGGGTGAACGTATGCGGCAGCAGCAGCCACTTTTGCTGACTGAGGCTCTGGATATCGCTCTTCAGGCGGCTTCAGCTTTAGGGGCGGCACATGAGGCGGGGATCATCCACCGCGATATTAAACCAGAAAATATAATGATCCGGGATGACGGTCTGGTAAAGGTGCTGGATTTTGGGCTCGCAAAGCTGCTTTCTTTTGACGACGTGCGCGGCGGAAACGAGAAAAATACGCTGCTCGCTGGCTCAGCGGAGGCTTCGGGGTCGGTTCCACCACGGACCGACCCCGGCATATTGATGGGGACTGTCTCGTATATGTCGCCCGAACAGGCGCGAGGCAGATCACTGGATACCAGGACAGACATATTCAGCTTCGGCATCGTTCTTTATGAATTGTTTGCCGGGCGACGACCGTTCACGGGCGAGGGACATTTGGATCAGATCAGTTCGATTTTGAAGGACGATCCGTTACCGCTCCGCCAGGTGTCGCCCTCGGTGCCGCGCGAACTTGAGCGCATCGTTAACAAGACGCTGCGAAAGGACCGTGACCACAGATACCAGCATATCAAGGACCTGGAGATCGACCTTGAGGACATTAAGGAAGAGCTGAAATTTGAGGCGAAACTTAATAAAACAGTCGATCATGTCGTGCCCGCTGCGGTTACGGAACAGGGCGGAAACCGTCCGACGCTGACAGAAAGCCTTTCATCAACCCGCCGGTTCACGCTGCTCCACGCCATTATATTCATCTTGATCTCTTCCGGAATCGTCGCGGCGGTGTGGACGTTCAGATCGAGCCTCGGTATCCAGCCGACAGGAGCTGCGATAAAGACTGTAGAGATAGCAAGCTGGAGCAGTGCCCCGGGCGAGATATTTGCCACTGCGCGATTTTCGCCGGATGCGAAAATGATCGCTTTCGCCTCGACCAAGTCCGGAACCAAGAATATCTGGGTGACCCAAACCACTTCGAAAGAAGGTATCCAGGTTACGAACGACGCTTTTGCGAATACCGATCCTATTTGGTCGCCGAAAGGCGATGAAATAGCCTTTTTTTCCCAGCGCTCTGGCTCGACGGACGGCAATTCGGGCTCGACGGGCATTTGGAGAGTCTCGGCCTTAGGGGGAGGAGCCCCGCGGGCGGTAGGGCCAGTCAAGGATGGAAGTGCCTCACTCAGGAGATGGACCGGGTCGGGAAAGATCTATTTCCAATCCGGAGGCGAATTGCATTCGATCGACGTTGGAACGGGAGCCACTCAGCAAGTCAGCTCCCTGAAAGATCAGGGGCGGGTACTATGGGTAGACATCTCGGACGATGAAAGGTCGTTGGCATATGCTTTATCATCTGAGGGCGGCTGGAGCCTGCATGTCAATAATTTGGCGATGACCGCACCGGCGGAGATCGCAAAGGGGAGCGGGCCTATCCGGGCCTTTGTCTGGGTCCCTGAAAAAAAGCGCTTCTTCATCAGTCCGCAGATAGACGGGGTATATCAAACCTCTTTGATAGACGGATCGGGAACGCCGGTGCAGCTCACTGCCGCAGATTCCGACAGCATTGTGGTTGAGGCTTCAAATGACGGGCGTTCTGTAATAATTAGCTCTGCTAAGGAAGGCTCCGATGTTTGGAAGGTCTCGGTCGCTGACGGCGTCGAATCCCCGGTCGTACGGGACCTGAACGCAAAGTTATGGCCCGCGGTCTCGCCCGACAATCAGAAAGTGATATTCCAGTCCATTCGGAGTCTTAACCGCGGCAGCAATCTTTTTGAAGGCGGATTAATGACAATTCCGGTCGAGCCCAAAGGGTCCGCGGGTACCCCGACCGTGATTGCCGAAAAAGCCTCCCTGCCGGCATGGTCTCCTCGCGGCGACAGGATAGCATTTTTGCGAAAAACTGGTGACACTCTCGGACTGATCACCGTCGATGCCGCGGGCGGCGGCGAGCGGAGCTTAATGCCTGACGGTATTCCTATCGTGGCATACTCCGTTTCACCGTACAATATCGTCCAGACAAACCCATTCGCCTGGTCACCGGATGGTAACGGCATAGCCGCAGTGGCCGTAAGGGGAGGCGTCAGCGATATGAAGCTGGTGTCGGTAGCCGATGGGGGTGAAAGATCTTTAACAAACAACGCTGACAGCGCGATTTCATTCTATTGCCCGGTCTGGTCCTCGGACGGGCGGCGGCTTGCATTCCGGTTCCAAAAGAAGAATGCCCAAGCTGATAAACCCCCTCTAACCGGATTAGGTGTGATCGACCTCTCGTCCTCCTCGGTCGCCTTCATTCTCGAAAGCGATAAACCGATCCGCTTGATCGGCTGGACACCGGAGGAAAACAGCCTTATCTTTGCAGAAACTCAACGGCGAGCCGAAGGCCTCCCCCCTGAAACTACTTTGAGGGAAGCCCCAGTTTCGGGCGGATCGGTCAGTGATATTCGAGTTTTGAAAAATGTCTATTACTACAATATATTTCTTTCGGCCGACCGTAAGTCGATTGCTTATGCCGGTCGAAATGACGAAAAGGACGATATATGGGTGATGCCCCTCAAGGGCGAACCGCGAAAGGTCACTAACAATAACGACTCATGGTTATATTTTTCCAGGCTTGCCTGGCTGCCCGATGGCAGTGCCATCGTTTTTGGAAAGCAGAATCGCTTTAGCCTGCTCTCAATGAGCACTGATATAGATTAACGGAGGATACATGAACAGACGAAATAATTGTCGATTCACAACAGCATTTTTGGCAGTCATTTTCCTTGCCGCTCTCGGGGCAGCAGAGAGACCAGCATTTGCACAGTGTGAGAACGCCGATGCTTCGATCGTCGCCGCGATCTACGGCAAGATCAAAGCGGACAAGAATCTAGCCTCACAGATAAGGCATATAAATGTAACGTCACTAAATAATGTAGCCAAACTGCAAGGCTGGGCAAAGACTCGCCGTGACAAGGGGAGAGTCGTCGATTTCGCCATGAACGCAGATTGCGTAAAGATGGTGAATTCGAATAATTTCGCAGACGCCCCGCCCGCTGACGATACTTTGCAGAGGTCAGCCGGGTGCGGAGCCGGGATGAAACAATGCGGCGATCTTTGCATCCCTGAGGCCGAGGTCTGCAACATCGACGCTTATCTGGGCAGCAACTTTTTCAATTTAGGCATCGACAATTTCGCTGTCCTCCTCTCGGCGAAAGGCGGCGGTGCCGGTGAACGATGCGAGGCTGTCAGCCGCTGAAAACTCATTAAAGCGAATTGAATTTGAGGGTCGCCGGTCGGGGGCGAAATCCGGTTTGACCCGCATTTGCTGCTCTGAAGCGGCGTGGCGGGCCTAACGTTGGCATTCACCTTCTATGAAACGATGACCAGAGTGTAGGCGGGATCACTACGACGATGCATTCGAATTCGCGGCACCCATAGCTCGGTTTACCAAGCGAATTCTCACATTTTGGCAGCTTTCACGAATCCGAAGTCTCGCCGGACTACGATCGGTTTTCTGATCGTAAACTCTGACCGGCGAACCCACAGCACCGGCCCCTGCCGCGATACTGAATTGGACTGACTTTGAAATGACCGATGCCCCGAATATAAACGCTCTTCTCATGGCCGCCGCTTTTTTTGGGGGAAGGAAGGAAAATTGTGAACCCGTATTCAATGAAAGTGACCGTTTTGATACTGATGATCTTGCTCGCCGGAATAAATGTTCCCGGGCAGACGAAGTTCGAGGCAATACCGAAAGAGCTTGCGCCAAAATATGAATTCGATTTCAAGCGCAACTTCTTCTCATCAGCGGAAACGCAGCAGGCAGAGCTCAAGAGGGCTTTTGCTTCGCTCGGGCAATTAGAAAAACTAAAGGGCAGGGTCGCCGCGACGGCGGACAATAAACGTAGATCTCCGCGACCCACAATTGGCCTCAAACGCAGTACGCATCCTGGACGATAGGCTCGATGAACTAGAGATCCTCTACAAAAAGTGATCAATTTTGCATAAAAACAAGGGAAGCCGCACGAATGGATTTATAACACAGAACCTATGAAACGATGCCCTGAATGCAGACGGGATTATCACGACGACACGCTGCTGTATTGTCTCGACGACGGTAATGCTCTGCTCGAAGGTCCGGCTAGTGGTCCGGGGGCTAGCGATGAGCCGGCGACGGCGATCTTGTCGGTACCACCTGCGATAGCGGGTGGTTTAACTCGATCTACAGACGGGTCGGAGTTGAAAACTGCGATTCTCCAAACACCCGCTACCGCAGGTGGTTCTGACCCGTTGGAAACACCTAGCTTTTCGGCTCGGCGAAGAATGCCGTTGATCGCTGCGATATTCGCTGTTGCTTTGCTTGTTGGCGGGTATTTTGGTTATAGATACTTCGGCACTGGTGGATCGACGACGATCAATTCCATTGCAGTCCTTCCGTTTGAGAACCGCGGCGGAAATGCTGATTCCGAATACTTGAGCGATGGTTTGGCGGAATCGTTGATTTATCGTCTTTCGCAACTTCCCGATTTGAAAGTCAGCCCGACGAGTTCGGTCTTTCGTTACAAAGGCAAGGAAACGGCCCCGCAGGTTGTCGCGAAGGAATTGGGTGTTGATTCGGTGATGACGGGTCGGATCACTGAGCGCGGTGAGTATTTGACGATCAGCGTCAATTTGGTTGACACGCGGAACGGGAAATCGCTGTGGGGCGAGCAGTATGAGCGGAAACTTTCGGAATTATTGACCACCCAACGCGAGATCGTCGCCGAGATCGTGAGCAAACTGCAACTAAAACTGTCCGGCGAAAGCGAGCAAAAACTGGCGAAAAAATACACCAATAATGACGAAGCCTACCAACTCTATCTGCGAGGCCAGTATCACTTAGCCAGACGATCCAAAGACGACCTTGAGAAAGCCATTGATTACTACCAGCAGGCGATAAAACTTGATTCGAACTTTGCCCTGGCCTATGTTGGTATCAGCTATGCCTATAGCACCGGAACCGGCAACTACTTCTTTCCTTTTTCCAACGAAGAGGGTTATTCCAAAGCAAGGAATGCAGCCGTCAAGGCAGGCGAGATAGATCCGGATCTGGCCGAGGCTCACACAGCTTTGGGTTTTTCATATCGAGCCGAATGGAAATGGTCCGAAGCTGAGCGGGAGTCTAAGAAGGCTCTCGAGATCGACCCTAATAATGCAAGATCACGTTATTATTACGGACTTTATTTGCAGTATGTTGGCCGCACCGGCGACTCAATTCGAGAGATCAAGATGGCCGTGGACCTGGAACCCATGTCTTTGATAATGCAGGCAAACCTTGCCGGGGCATATCTCTTTGACAGGCAAAGCGAATTGGGACTGGACCTTGCCAAAAAAACTTTCGACCTCGATTCAAACTTTATTTCGGGCCGTTTTTGGCTCGCTTATGCCTACTGTTCGAATAAGAAGTATGCCGAGGCGATCGAGTTAGTTGACGCTGCCCCGCAAGACGAAGTTTCTCAGCGATTATTGGCTCGTTTTCATGGATACGCGTTCGCAAAAAGCGGACGCCGTAGCGAGGCTGAATCGGTTCTTGCAAAATACGATTCAGATCCGGCCTTCTCGGGCTCTTCTGCTGCAGTGATCTATGGTGCGCTTGGCGATAAGGACAAGGCATTTGTCGCACTAGAGAGAGCTTTTGCAGCAAAAGAGGAAATTGCGCGAATGAAGGTCGACCCGCTTTTCGACGACCTCCGCGACGACCCGCGATTTAAGGATTTGCTGAAACGGATGGGTTTGCCGGAATAGGAGACTGGCGGGAATGAGTGAACAAAGCAGAGAATTTGTCGAATTGAACGAAGATGTTTCCGCTTCGCCTTTGTGGAATCACGACCTTGCTCCGACGACGATCGAGCAGCGGACTTGGTCGACTTGGAACATTGCGGCTTTGTGGATCGGGATGAGTGTGGTCATTACGACCTACACGCTCGCGGGCGGGTTTATCGAGGCCGGGATGAAGTGGTGGCAGGCGATGATCACGATCCTGCTCGGTAATTGCATCGTGCTAATACCGATGGTTTTGAATGCTCACGCCGGAACAAAATATGGCGTTTCGTTTCCCGTATTGGCGAGGGCTTCTTTTGGCACGAAGGGAGCTAATATTCCGGCGATATTGCGAGCCATC
>JBGTCF010000202.1:0-11701 GCA_041748975.1 Pyrinomonadaceae bacterium | reverse complement strand
TTTGACTATTTGGAGATCGTAACGCACGACTACCTTCCGAATACCGAATCAGATATTTGGATCCCGATCCCGCCAAAAGGATCTTTGCAGTCGAAGCGAAATTATAAATTCACAGCCGTTTCCGTAAGTCCGGATTTCGTTACATTTGAAACTGAGTCGATCAAAGGCGTTCGCTACCGATTTTCGGGCAAATATCACAACGACCCGGACGATGAAGGGTTCGGGACTATACGCGGAACCCTTATGAAGCTTGAAAATGGAAAAGTAATAGCTGACATGGACGTGAGTTTCATTCAGGGCGGTTGCTAGGTTCAACTTCCCGTGTCAGACATGGAAGTAATAGGCAATAATGACCAGTCAAGATTTTAAGTTGTTGACAAACAGAGTTTAGAAGCTCAAACTGTGAGGGTGTTTAACGCAGCAAAACGAGCCCGTCCACTTGCTGTTGACGGACGTTATAATGCCGACCATGGGCGGGGCCGAACTCAGAGACCGGATCGTCGCCCTTACGCCCACGATCAAGGTACTATTCATGTCCGGTTATTCGGATGAGGCAATTTCCACTAAGGGCGTTCTCGACGTTGGCTCTGCCTTTATCGAGAAACCTTTTAGCCCTGAAGATCTGGCCCGAAAAGTTCGAGAGGTCCTGGATTATTAGTTACTTAAATCGTGGTGTCGATCCGAAGTGCCGAGCAATCCTTCGAACTCGGCCGCGGGCACCGGTTTGCTGAAGAGAAAACCCTGCCATTCGTCACATTTCAGATCTCTAAGGAATTTGAGTTGTTCCTCTGTTTCTACACCTTCGGCCACGACTTTTAGCCGCAGGTTGTGGGCAAGCGTGATAACCGCCATGACCAGTGCCGCGTCATCAGGGTTATTTGTCACATCGTTGACAAATGACTTGTCGATCTTCCGCACATCTATCGGTAGGTCCTTCAGAATGCCGAGGGACGAATAACCTGTACCAAAATCGTCGATGGAGATCCGGATACCCGTCTCTCTTAATTCACGGAGGACAATGACGGCCGACTCCGTTTTATTCATGATCGAGCTTTCGGTTAATTCGAGATTTAAATGGCTCGGGTCGTAGCCCGTGTCACGGACGATCTCACATATCTTTCCCGCAAGGCGTTTCTGTTGAAACTGACGGGGCGACAGATTGACGGCAAGGTCGAGATCATACCCTTTGTCTTTCCAGATCTTACTTTGAGCACAGGCGCTTTGCAGGGCCCATTCGCCGATCGGTACAATTAGACCGGTTTCCTCTGCAAGGGAGATAAAGTCAAACGGAGGAACCAGGCCCATATCCGGGTGGAGCCATCTAATTAGAGCCTCCATCCCGACGATCTTATTCGTTGCGATATCGAGTTTAGGTTGGTAATACATCAGGAACTCGCGTCGATCAAGGGCCCGCCGGAGTTCATTCTCCAGCGTGTGCCGGCAAAGGGCCGAGTCCTGGAGTTCCCTGGTAAAGAAATCGTAGTGATTTCCGCCCTCTTTGAGCACGTTAGCAAGTGCCGCCCCCGCGTTTTTTAATAGCGTGGCCGCACTTCTGCCATCGTCCGGTGACAGGCTGATCCCGATACTAACGGTAACCATTATCTCGTCGTCGCCGACCTTAAGCGGAGGAATGAACGCTGCCGAAATATTCTTTACGAACATTTCTAATTCATCAGGGCTTTCAACCGTGAGCATCGCTCCAAATTCATCGCCCTCGAATCGAGCAACTGTCGCCGATGAGTTGGCAACATGTTCGAGCCGGCTTGCTGCCTCAACCAACAGGCCGTCACCGGCCGAATGGCCTAAAGTGTCTCTCAGAAACTTAAACCCATCGAGCGAAATAAAAAACACACCAATTTTTGCAGAGCCCATTTGTCGATCGATAGCTCTGGCCAGAGCATCCTCGAAGAAAAATCTATTTCGCAGTCCCGTGAGCGGGTCATGATAGGCGAGGTAGTTAAGCTTCGAGGTCCGCTCTGCAACCAGTTCCTCCAGCCGACTCTCATGTTCGCGCTTAGAACTCAGGAGATTTGCATGACTTATTGCACGGGCCACGGCCATTTCGACTTGATCGATGTCAAACGGCTTACTTATGTAGTCGAACGCCCCCGTTCGAATGGCAGCGATGGGACTCTCAAGCGTGCGATTTCCGCTTATCATCATCATAACCGTATCAGGAGCTGCTGCCAGAACTCGTGAGGTTAATTCGATCCCATCCATTCCGCCAAGATTAATGTCGCTGATCACGAGATCAAAGACCTGGTCTTCGAGGCAACCGAGTGCAGCCTCAGCGGATTCGGCCAATGTACAGGAGTATTTATCGCTCAGGATTGAGTCGAGCAGATTTCTGATCGCCAGATCATCATCAACGATCAAAATGTGCGGGATGCCCCGATTAAGTTTGGGAGTTGTGTCCACAATTGACCCGCATACTGCTGACAATTATATATCATTTGGACTTAAAGACCCTTTTTTGCATATTTCCCATCACGCATGTCGCCGCTCCCGACAGCGAACAACCCGCAGACTTGGCAAAAAGGGGTAGTGTGGAATTTAGTAGCTAAGAAGTATTCCGGTGAGAATCATACCCGATGGATCAATTCGGCCCATAACAAAACCGAGAACAGAAAACGGCCACACTCTTTTGCAGCCTTATTTCATTGATCCAAACGGTGGCCAGAACGGGGTCGAACCGCCGACACGCGGACTTTTAGTCCGCTGCTCTACCAACTTGAGCTACCAGGTCGATCGCATCGCCAAATCGCGACGATGCGAATTTGCGAGTGTAAATAGGCGATTTGGGGTTGTCAAATCTTTAGGGAAGTTCGGACAGGCGGAGTCGGGAGAGGCAAAATAAGTTTGACAAAATTTGAAAGAGGGATATAATTCTCTTTGTCGGTTGCCGCCCTTGAAGCGGCTCCGAGAATAAAATGCCTGCCCGTGCCGGTTTGTTCGCCGTCGCTGTCCCCCGGAGACGCAACGCTCAAACCGGCACAGCCTTTTTTAAACCTTTCTTTTCACGAAGTCGTTATGCCGAAGCTCCCTCAGTCTTTACGAAACCAAGAACTTCCTTAACATCGATCTCGATGCGACCAAGTAGTTCCTCGTTCGTTTTTAGCATATTCTTGACGTTGTCACGCCCCTGGCCGAGGCGTTCGCCCTTGTATGAGAACCAGGCTCCACTTTTCTCGACGATATTGTGACTTACGGCGAGGTCTAACAGGTCGCCCTCTTTTGAAATACCTTCGCCGTACATAATGTCGAACTCGGATTCGCGAAATGGCGGGGCACACTTATTCTTAACGACCTTAACGCGAGTGCGATTGCCGACAACTTTGTCACCATCTTTAATGGCTCCAATGCGGCGAATATCGAGCCTCAGACTGGCATAGAATTTCAATGCCTTGCCGCCGGTAGTGGTCTCAGGGGACCCAAAGAAAACGCCGATCTTTTCGCGCAACTGATTGATAAAGATGAAACAGGTGTGTGAGCTGGAAACAATGGCCGTAATCTTTCTGAGGGCTTGAGACATAAGCCGCGCCTGAAGCCCGGGAAGGGAATCTCCCATTTCGCCGTCCAGTTCAGCCCTCGGTACCAGAGCTGCCACCGAATCGATGACTATGACGTCAACGCTGTTCGATCGGATCAGGGTCTCGGCGATCTCCAGCGCTTGTTCACCGGAATCCGGCTGCGAGATGAGCATATCGTCGATATTGACACCGAGCTTTTGCGCGTATTCAGGGTCCATTGCGTGCTCGGCATCGATATAGGCGCAAATTCCGCCCGTCTTTTGTGCCGACGCAACAACGGTTAGCGCTAGAGTCGTCTTTCCCGAGCTTTCCGGCCCGTAAACCTCGACTATACGCCCACGGGGAAATCCGCCTACCCCGATGGCTGCATCGAGGCTGAGGCAATTTGTCGAGATTGCTCCGATGTCCTCGTGAGGCCGTTCGCCCAGACGCATTATCGACCCTTTGCCAAACTTTTTTTCGATCTGCATTAGTGCAGACTCGATCGCTTTTCCTTTATCCATGCTCATATTGTGTCTCTCCCAAAATTGCCGACTCCGGCCAAGTAGACTAAAAATCGAACCGATGCCAAGCATACCAAATGAACGGCGTGAATGCAATAACGTTGCACTAATGCAACACGTGACTTTTTGCGTATGCCGAAATGTGAGTTCCGGCGAATGACGATTTGGCCAAGTGTAAACCAAACTCTTTTGCTTTTCAAGAGATATTTATGGGTTTTGACATAACTTATATCTTTGGCTATAGCTAGTACCTCATATGATCGGCAGAGGTCCCTATATCAAAGTAAGTTCGAACTAGCATCCGCCCGGACTGAGAGTCACGTCCATTTCAGCAATTATTTTCCCATTTCCCAACTTCATGAGCCTTCCGCTTATGGTGTCGCCCTCTTTCTCATCTTGGTAAGGGTGGTATTTACCGGTAAAGCGGTACTGGACGCCCTTGATCGACTCGGTTTCAAATGTAACGAAATCCGGACTTACGGAAACGGCTGCAAACCTATAATTTCGCTTCGTCTGCAAAGATCCTTTAGGCGGGATGGGGACCCATAGATCGGTCGTAATATATTCGTGCGTTACGATCTCAATATAGTCGAAATCGTGAAACCCCTTCGGCAGCGTTTCGTCAAAAATATAGTACTCGCCCGAAATAATTAGTTCCGGAGTTTCATCAAGCGACTCACCCGTAAATTCCGCCGTCATTAACGCGTTGTCAGCGAACGCGGTCGATGCAGCAGCCGGCGTTTCGGCGGATGCTGGAAACAACAGCGATCCGACATAACTATAGCCGGTGTACGCCGACCACCCAATGAGAAATGTAACGGTTGCCGCCGTAAATTGAAGAACATATTTTTGTATACGCATTGTTTTAACCTCACGTCAGAACTTTGAAACAAATATATTTTCCAGAATTCTCACTGCGAGGACGAGGGCGATACCATCGGCGATTGGGTGTGGTCTTCCACATCGCGGGAGGGCGGAAGCAACGGTTTTTTGCCGCCGGGTATTTTCGTAAGATATCTTCGGGGCCCAAGATAATGATAATATTCGCTCAAACAAAATGCCTATTTTGATCGCCGAAGACAACAACGCCCAGCGTCGGTACCTGATCGAGTTGCTGACAAGAGAATTTCCGCGGCACATGCCGGTAATTGAAGCTGAGGATGGCGAGAAAGCTGTCGAACTCGCGATCGAGATTCGCCCGGCCCTTTCTATTCTTGATATACAAATGCCCAAATTGTCAGGAGTAAAGGCGGCCAGGGCGATCTGGCGCGAGGCGCCTGAGTCGCGTGTGATCTTTTGGACCCAATTCCCTCACGAGATCTATATCAACGAGATACGCAAGGTCGTCCGCTCGATCGAGCCTCAGCCAACCTACGGGTTTATTCATAAGAACAATCCAGAAGATCGGTTTCTTCGTTTTGTAGCGGCCGTACTGGAGGACGGGGCGGATATGATCGACCCCGCTTTCAAGGATTCGTTTCACCGGCCGCTCCTGACCGAGTTCGAATCCGAGGCCCTTCGATACCTCGCCCTCGGCCTTTCAAACTGGGCGATCGCCCGTAAATGCAGTCTCAGCCTGCGTGGCGTTGAGAGCCGTTTAGCGACGCTCTACGAAAAGCTTTTTCCCGTCAGTTCCGATGGTACCGATTCAGAAGAATACGAAAAACTGGCCTATAACATGCGGACACGGGCGTTCTTCCAGGCTCTAAAGCGTGGGCTCATAAATAGCGACGAACTCGAAAAGGCCGAGTCGGAACTTGCCGTTTGGATCGAACGCGATCAACTCCGATTCGGGAAAAAGGAATAGCCATTTCAGAAGGTAGATCAAAACATGGCGGAGAGAGCATTACTTTGTCTGAATATTTTTCTCCTCACACTCGCGATCGGCATTAATAGCCACGTCGCCGTAGTTTGGTACTATTCAGAACCGCCAAATGAAATTTGTGGGCGTTAGAGACAATAAACTCTTGCGAAGTCCTGAAGACTCCAATATCTCACTGCTCAAATTTGTGATGCCGTCATTCACCTCTAAACGAATATTCGCAATCGCCGGCATCTCAGCTTTTTTGTTCCTGCCTGTCTTGTTCTCCCAAAGCCCCACGCCAACGCCTCTACCTTCTCCCGACGCGACGCCAACGGTTTCACCATCGCCGTCGCCCTCACGAGCGCCCTCGCCGACGCCGCTGCCCGGGGCACAGAATTTTCATCAATGGGGTTCCGTTACCGTATTCAACGGGCTCCCGTCTGACAGCGTTCGAGCCATCGCTCAGACGCCTGATGGCGTGATGTGGTTCGGGACCGACAATGGCCTCGCTCGTTTCGACGGACGGCGTATTCAGAATTTCCTTCTCGGCGGAGCAGAAACGAACCGGATCCTCGCTCTAAAAACGGCTTCTTCGGGCGATCTGTGGATCGGAACAAACGATGGAGCATTCGTATATTCCGACAGCCGTTTTCACCTGGTCCACGGTACCGAAAATTTCGGTGTAACCGCCCTCTCAATAGGCAGCGTTAGTTCTCTCGGCACCGACGCGGGCCTCGTCCTCAGCGTCTCAGGCGACCGGCCCGATCTGTTCTCGGCCGCGCCGATGTTTACCGAACCGATCACACTCGACGACGGCACTCCCCTGAGCATCACCGGTCTCGCCGAAAACGGCGGAAAGCTGCTTGCGAGTACCTCTGGACGCGGTACTTTCATAATTGACAGCGGACGTGTTGCCGAACTGGCATCTTCGCCTCGGCCATTATTTGTAAATACCCTTTTCGCAGCTGAGACAGGCGAGATCTGGATCGGTTCAGACGCCCCGCGGACGTTGAGCGGGTTATACTTGACCGGAATTTCGCCGCGAGCCGCCCGTATTTCCGCATCTACATCCGACGTTCTCTCACTCGCCGCGACCGACAGCGGCCTGTGGGCCGGCACCGAAAGGTTCGGCCTGTTTCACATTGTAAAATCAAAGGTCAAAAAGAATTACACGTTCGAGAACACATCGGGCGGTCTGCGTTCGAACACAGTCTTTACGCTCTTCACCGACCGCGAAGGTGTCCTTTGGATAGGTACGAATCGCGGCGTGAGTCGGTTCGACCGTTTGGGAGCGGTCCAGAAGACCGTATCCGACATTCCGAACAGCAATTTCATACGAACTCTCTATCAGGCGCCCGGAGAGCAAGGCAATCTGTATGCGGGTTCTAACCGGGGTCTGTTTATCTTTGATAGGGATAAGGAAACATGGTCTCAAGTTCCCGCGTTCAGGAATAAGGTCGTCTACGCCGTCAGGAAGAGGTACGAGTCATCGATCGTGGTCGGCGGGCCCGACGGTTTATTTGATATCTCAGGACGAAAACTCCTGGATGGGGACGTTCGTGGCTTGGCGGGTCTAAACCTTCGCGATTACGCCGCTGTCTTTGGCAGAGGCATTTTTGACGTTACTGGCGCCGTGCCGAAATTAGTTGTAGCCGATTCGACGGTTACGTCCATCGGCGAAAGGTGGAACAAACTCTGGGTCGGAACGTTGGATCGAGGCCTTTTTAGTTTTGCAGACAGGGCGATGAGCATCGAAGCCGATGCTAACAAATTAAAAAGTGGAACGATTTGGAGTGTATCGAGTGTTTTTAATTACGGATCGACCTTCGGTAGTTCCGCCTATATAGCAGGGCAACACGGCGTTTTTGTTTTTCAGGAGGACGGCGCTGTCGAGCAGATCATCGCGGCCGAGGATGTTCGTGATATCGTTGTACGCGACGGAGACGTATGGGCAGCTTCAACGACCCGTGGCCTCCTGCATGCGCGTCGCGACGATCGATTCGGTTGGATTGTTTCGAGCATTGCGTTTGAACAGGGACTGCCTTCCGAAAAGGCCTTTTCGATCCAGCCTGCCGGCGATTCACTGATAGTTGCGACGAACCGCGGCATTGTCACATACGAGGCAGGCAAGGTCGCCCCGAAACTTATTGCTACCCGTGTCCTGAGCCAGCGTGTTCATGATCTGGCCGAACTAAATTCGCCGATCGCGCTCGATTACCCGCAAAATTCCCTGCTCGTCGAAGTTGCGGGGCAGAGCAGCCGTACATTTCCCGAGGAGTTTCAGTATGGGTTCATATTGACCGATTCCAAGGGCAACGAGGTCGGTCGACGCATCTCGAACGAATCTCAATATGCTCCCGCGGACCTCTCGCCCGGTGATTACATCATCGAGGCCATTGCGTTCAACCGCGACCTGCTTCCGTCCGAGCCTTTGTTCATCCGGTTTTCCGTTGCGAAAGCCCCGTTTCCATGGACTGCGACGGCGCTCGGCGTACTGCTTTTAATGGCCCTGGTCGCTCTGGCCTGGGCAATATTCGAGCATCGCCGCATCAGGCAGCGTAACCGAGAGCTTGCCGCCGCACGGCTCGATCTCGCTAACGAGGCCGAACGCGAACGCCGCCGCATCGCCCGCGATCTTCACGATCAAACGCTTGCAGACTTGCGAAACCTGATGATCAAGAGCGATAAGTTCGGCTACGACAAGGGCGAGTTTCGCAGCGAGATCGAGGCCGTATCGACCGACATCCGGCGCATTTGCGAAGATCTCAGCCCCTCGGTCCTTGAAAACGTCGGACTGGTCGCCGCATTGGAATATCTGCTTACCGGGTCGGTCCAAAACCATCGTTTCTCGACAAGCGAAAATGCGGACGAGCTTGTCAATTTCCCAATAACCGTTCAGCTCCACATTTATCGCATTGCGCAGGAGGTACTTGCGAATATCGCCCAGCATTCCACCGCTGACCTCGTCGAGATGAATGTAGATGTATCGGCCGAGGGTCAATTTCTGCTGACCATCCACGACAATGGCGAACCCTTTCAGCCCGGGAAAGCGGGCGGTATCGGCCGGGGGATCTCGAATATCAGGTCTCGAGCCGGCCTGATCAATGCAAAGATCGGCTGGACGGCCGGCCCGGATGGTGGAAACCTCTTTTCGCTTCGCGTCGGCGAATAATGCTAGGCAATTCGGCTCAACGAGCCGTCACTACGGTCTACAACCGATCTTACAAACAGAAAGATTGCTACAAGTACCAGAGGAATGACGAACACAAAGAATAAGTGCTCTCGAAAGTCCGCGGTCAAAGGTGTCCTGCGATACACGGCGTTCGCCACCGGGATCGCGAGCGTTGTGGAACAGTAGATGAAGAGTGGGAGTAACAGGCCTCGCAGCCGCCAGCCCGACACTCTAAAACCGGAGCGGTTTCTCAGGCTTTCACTGGCAACAAAGAGTAAAAGCAGGAAGCCGAAGTAAACAATTATGCCTTCGAACCGGTGAAGCTGGTCGGGATTTAACCAGAGTAGTTCGGGGTCGGCCCGACGCATTTGTAAAGCGATGCAGATGCGAACAGTGTTTGCCACGATCGTCGTCAAAAACGCGACCAATGCGGCGTACACTATAAATGTCCATCGCACCTTTTGAGCCCGGTCCCTAAGCAGCTTGCCGAGCGCCAGGACCAGAAACGCCGTGATTAGAAAGTTCACGCCGGAGCACGAACCGGCGATCAAAAACGACCGCTCTTCATTCATATAGCCGGAATAGGATTCGAATGTGAAAGTATTGCCGGTGGCAAGTTCGACAAGATAGGTGGTGGGAGCGAGAATCCATCGAAGTTCGTTAACGTTGGCCGAGGAATAAAATGTCTTCAGCGATACTGCGATCAGCAGTGCGACCGAAATATGAATGACCTTGCTAGTGTTCGTCGTCATGTTATTTCTCGATCTTTTTGCGTCCGGAACTAGGATGTCTGAAAGTCGCATATCCGATGCTGAGGCCCGCGCGTTAGCAAGGGCTTATCATTCAACGACGCCCTTGCTAACGCGCAGGCTTCTGCACAAATCTGCCGACCGCCGGCTTTGCATTGCTATCAGACACCCTTGATCCGGCCCCCCCCCTTGAAAAACCGCGCTCAATACCCTGCTACTTTGAGCAGAAGGCTGTCACGAAACCGTCTGGCCATCAGCAGCAAACCAATGAAGCCTAGCAAGCCGATGAGCCAAACAAGCTCAGGCTCGCTGCCGACCTCCATATCGCTCACGCCGAGCGGCAAAGGCAGCGGCTGGTCGACGTCCGCGGCGGACCCATCCGGATTTCTCACTTCCTCCCGGACCGCGATAAATGATGTGTACCGGGTGAGCAGGTTGTATTTGAGCCCGAGATCGGTGATCTGTCTTACTTTGTAGTCGGCAATGTAACTGGAACCGTAATCCGACAGCTCGGCGATCCGCGATCGTGCCCATAAATACCGGAGGGCAACATTCCCCTCGTCAGTAACTACCGATGCGACATCAACGCTTGCGGAATATTCACCCGAATTCGATCTCCCTGTCAGCTCGATCGTGCCGGCAACCGGCCCTCGCCACTTGCCGAAAACAACTATCGGCCGGTCCGCCAGCAGGTCCGGAAAGTGCGATGGGAAAGCATCATAAACTTCGAAACCCGGCGTATTAACACGAATGTCCGTCAAGACCGGAAATTGAATATACTCTCTGAATTTGTCAGCCATCGCGCTTGCCTCGGAAGGTTCGGTCACGATAAAAGGCTCGCCCATCCCGGCCTTGGCCACACCCTCGATAAGGTAGCGATTTACCGATGACCCGATGCCGAATGCAAAAATATTGCTCCTATCCAGATTCTGCCGAATATGATCAAAGACGCCCTCCTCACCCGAAACGTACCCGTCGGTGACGAGCACGATGCTCCTCGAAACGCCGTCTTCCCGTGGAATGCTCATCGCCTGTTGAATCGCCGCCAGCAGCTCCGTACCCCCGCTGCCCCGCTGCTCGTCGAGCAATTGGAACGCCCGGGAAATATTTTCACTGTTCGCCGGAAGCGACCTTTCGGAAAGCAGCGTCGAGTCACCCGCAAACAGCACGACATTGAAATGGTCCGTCGGCCGCAGTTGGCTGATGAGGTCCTCGAGAAGTCTTTTGGACGTGTCCAGCGGAAACCCCTCCATCGATCCGGATACATCGACCACAAAGATAAATTCGCGCGGCGGAATCTCCTCGGCAACCACTCTTTGCGGAGGTTGTGCCATGAATAGAAAGAAGTTCTCGTCCGCTCCTTCAAATAAGATCAAGCCCGAGGTAACGGCCTTGCCCTTTAGCCCATATCGCAAGATAAAATCACGATTGCCCTGAAACGCGTTGGCCTCGCTAAGAGTCAAATGGGCGACCGTTCTGTCCCTCCATTCCGGCGATATCTGATGCGAAGGGCTGTTCAGGTCCTCGATGGGCACTCCCGCCGACAGGCGGGCTGAGATATGCAGCGAACTGGTCGGAGCTTCGCCTTCACGCAAATATGCAGCGTGCACTCGGCGGCCCTGCTCAGAGTTTTCCTTCGAGGCATATCGCGGGCCGACGACCGTTGGGTAAACGACCTCGTAGACTCCAGCTGTCGGTACCAGCAACTCGGTATATCGAAGCTCGATCTCGATCTGGTCCTGGGGCATTATGTTTGCGAGTTTCATCGAGAACACGTTGGGCCGGTTCTCCTCCAGCAGCGAGGCGCTTTTCCCCTCTTCTTTCGCCTTTTCAAAATCCTTTTTCGCGGCCTCGCGCTCTTTGATCTTTGCAACGATCACCTGGTTGCCGATCCGCATTCGCATCGAGTAAACGGCCGCTCGCGTCGACGCCGGAAATAGATA
>JBGTCF010000201.1:0-8015 GCA_041748975.1 Pyrinomonadaceae bacterium | reverse complement strand
CTGATCACCGAGGACGACCTTCGCGGGCTCGATCCGGGATCGAAGCTGCGTGTTGCCGAGAATGTAAGGTTTACATCACTTGCCCAGGACATCGTTAACGAAAAGCAGATCGAACTGGTCACAAAGCAGCAGAGAAAGAGCACGGCAAAGGTGCGTTCCGTCGGGGTCGGAGCTGACCATGGCGGATTTAAGATCAAGGAGCAGCTCAAGGGATTCTTGACGGATTTTGGGCTGCAGGTCCGCGATTTCGGCACGGAGAGCGAGGACGCGGTGGATTATCCGGATTTTGCTCATGCGGTTGCAAGATCGGTGAGCGGAAAGCAGGTTGATATTGGGATAATCATCGATGGCGCCGGTATCGGAAGTGCAATGACCGCTAATAAGGTGCCAAACGTCAGGGCGGCCGCGTGCTATTCGCCGCAACTCGCAATTAATTCCCGAGAGCATAATGGAGCCAATGTGCTGACGCTCGGGGCCACCGAGAGTTCCTTTGAAGAGATCAAGAAGATCGTTGAAGCTTTTATCTCGACGGACATAACCGAGGAACGGCATAAAAAGCGGGTTAGCAAGATCGATAATATCGAAAAGCAGTATCGCAGGTGATAACATAGGGCTGGAAAATGCAGCAGAACGGTAATTACGACAAACTGATCGACCAGATCACCGACATGGTGCTGGCGAAGCTGGGCGGCGAGGAATATTGCCCGACGTTTTGCCATGCGGATGTCCAGCGGATCGTCGATGCCGGGGCCGAAAGGATCGGGATCGTTCTAGGCGAAACCGCAACGGCTCATGACTGGGCGAGCCTGATCGACCACACGCTTCTGAAGCCGGAAGCCGGCGAGGCTGATATTCGCAAACTCTGCGAAGAAGCCGCTCAATTTGGCTTTGCTTCGGTTTGCGTAAATCCGGGGTGGGTGAAAAAGGCGTCCGAGTTCCTGAAAGGAACCGGCGTTCCTGTCTGCACGGTGATCGGGTTTCCATTGGGGGCGACCCTGCCAGACGTCAAGGCTTATGAAGCACGGCGATCCATATTTAACGGTGCCCGCGAGGTGGATATGGTCATCAATATCGGGGCACTGAAATCCGGCGATGACTGCCTTGTCGAAGACGATATCCGTGCCGTGGTCGAAGCCGCGCATGAGAACCACATTCTCTGCAAGGTGATCATCGAAACCGCCCTTTTGACCGACGACGAAAAGGTCCGTGCATGCCTTGCCGCCAAGAACGCGGGAGCGGATTTCGTAAAGACCTCCACCGGCTTCGCCAAGGGCGGTGCGACGGCTAATGACGTTGCCCTGATGAGGCATACGGTCGGCAGTGCTTTGGGTGTGAAGGCGTCGGGCGGCGTCAAAGGAATCGAAGATGCCCGAGCAATGTTCGAGGCAGGTGCAACACGCATTGGAGCGTCGGTTGGCGTCAAGATCGCACAGGAAGCAAGCGGCATAAAGTCTTCGATCGTTGCAGGGAATTACTAACGGGCCATCTGAAGGTGGGACTCAGAACTATTCTTTCGCCGCCCGCGTGCGATCGAAATTTCTACGAAAATCCTTTCCATCCATCGTCACTGTTTTACACATTTCATATAAACGCGATCGCAAACGAGTTCCGATGCGGTCCTCGAGTATCTCTTCGCGGTCGTTTCGCCGTTCGTCGAGGTAATTGGTCGTAAAGACGGTCAGTTTCTTATCGTTGTACCGGGTGTTGATGACATGGGCCATCGTATCGCGGACCCAGTCAGTTGGTTTTGACGCCCCGAGTTCATCTAGAACCAGTACATCTGCGTTCAGCACGGGTGAAAGAACGCCGAGTTCGGATGCGTGCGTATTGGCATTATACGAATCCTGAATCTCCTTAAGCAGCGATCCGAACTCATAGAATAGACAAGTAAAACCACGTTCGGTCAGACCTTTTAATATCGAAACCGCAAGGTGCGTCTTGCCGACGCCCACGCTGCCCATTAGCAGCAGCCCGCGGTCAACGGCGGGATATTCCATCGTCAGCGCCGTTGCAAACCTGAATGCCGACTCCTGCGAAGGGCTTTGCGGCTTGTAATTGTGAAAGTGAAATCCGTCATACCGTTTTGGCAAACGCACGCTCTGGAACTGAAGGTCCTTCGACCTGATTTTGCGGCAAGGGCAAATCCGGGCGCCTTTTCCCGGGACGATCTCCATTCCCGTACCGAAGCATTTCGGGCACTCGGGCTGAGTTTGAGGCTCGTCAGGGATGTCGGTGTTACGCTTGGGAACGGCTTTCAACTTATGATTTTGAACTTTTTCATTGGGCATTTCAGGGTATCAAAGGGCGTCGGTGTTATGGATTATAACACTCGCAAAATCGTTTTCAAGGCGGCGTCGGCACCATGTACGGCAATATGCTATATTGTCTTCTAACAGAGTAATTATGAGCATTATACGCAGCCTATTGATCCGGTTTGGCCTGGCGGATCTCAGCGTCGAGCGGGCACCTATCAGTGTTTTGCTGCTCGATGACGATACGCGCCGGCACCGCTGGTTCATGAAACGATTTACGGGCGATGACCTCGACATCGCCGAGAATGTCAGCGAAGCCAGGGAACTGCTTGCCGGCAACGCTTACGACGCTATCTTTCTCGACCACGACCTCCTGCCGCATCATTATGAATCGAACGACCACGATGATTTTGCCAACACAGGTTACGCCATCGCAGAATGGCTTTGCGAACGCGCCGACCTCCAGCGTGCCTCGACGATCATCGTCCACACCCGCAATGCCGACGCCGCCGTCAAAATGGTAGAAAAGCTCAGGGAAACCGGCAGAAACGTGGAATACTGTGCATTTCCCATGCTCGACCTCAAGATCAAGAACTATTGGAAACGGTAGGGGCAGTAGTCAGTGGTCATTGGCGTGCGAGAAAGACCGAGAAAACGCCCGGCTCTCTGGACGCGAGGCCCGTTCCTTCTCGCTCATCGGTATCGTCCCTCTCTTGTCCATCGATCCCCCCTTTCCTTCCAATGATCGACCCGCTTATGCTCCTGGGACATTTTTATTGAGTTCAAACTAGGACATTCTTATAGAGTTCTATCAGAACTTCCCTAAGATTTGACAACCCCAAATCGCTTATTTACACTTACAAATTCGCATCGTCGCAATTTCGCGATGCGAACGGCCAGGTAGCTCAGTTGGTAGAGCAGCGGACTGAAAATCCGCGTGTCGGCGGTTCGACCCCGTCCCTGGCCACCACATGGATCAATGAATTAAGGCTGCAAATGCTTGTGGCCTTATTTTTTTATGTACATCTTTTGTGACGCGTTCTTTTTCAGAGATTAGAGGGTGTGGACAACTAGAAATTTTTGCCCCGTAAACGTTAACCCGCGCGTGAGCTTTAGTTCGGATTGCCCTTTGACTTTTAATTGATGCCGGTCTAATGAATCGCCAGCAAGCGGCCTGAGAGGCTGCCTAATCATTGATAGGGCGGCCTCATCTTTTTGAGTTTGGGGGATGCGTGTTTAACCCGGATTATGTATTAGAGGTATTTTATGACGAACAAGGTGCATTTTTCGCGGCGAACTCCGCGTCTTACTCCCCGACCTCCGCGTTAAACTGGCTTAGCCAACTATTCAACCGGCTTTTCAACGCAGAGATCACGGAGAGAGACTCGGAGACCGCGGAGATAAAACCAGCACCAAGTTATCTAATGCCGAATTCGGGTTTAATGGCTGGTACTGAGCCTTTGCTTTGTAGGAGTGAACCCCGATGATGACTTGGAGACTGAACTTTATGATGTTCTAACGCCCGACGAGTTTTCGGACGGAGGCGATGGCTTCTTTGTAGGCTGCCTTGTCTTTTTGGGGGGAACATACTACTGCGCGGTCGTCGATGAAGGCCGCTACGCGGGGTTTGCCTTTGCCCATATAGACGTCGGAGTAGGGGATATTGTGGGTCTCGAGCCAGCCGACAATTTTTATGCGGAGCTGGCCGGCGGTGAGGACCGTTGGTTCGTATTCGCCGCCCTGGTCCTGTGAGCAGCGGGCGCTGAAGATGACGATGTCGGCGATCTCGTTTATGCTCTCGGCAAACTCGCGGGCACCGGGCAGCGGCTCGCCAATATGGTCGTAACCCTGCCAGCCGTCGTATTTTGCCAAGACGCCGTCGAGGTCGAGGCACACCCGCGGGCGATTACGCCCGGAGGCAGCCTTTTTCTTCGCGGTCTTTTTGACCGGCATGTGCTGCTGCTTTTCACGCTCAGCCTTTTTCTTTTTCGACAGCTTTGGCAGCTTTGAAGGCTTGGTCGCGAGCATCACCTCGATGGCTTCGCCGCCGTCGAGCCACTCATTTTCGTCGGTGAATTCGAAATTATAGATACGTGTGTAATGCGGACGGGAATGATGCCGCCCCGGCAGACGCAGTGTGTATGGCAGATCGTCGGGCCCGACGACGCGTTTTGGCGGGAAAACCTCGGGCCTTCGCGGGAGGCCGAGCTGTTCCCATTCCGACCGCAGGTCGTCAACAAAATCGAACGTGTCGGCCAGGGGATATTCCTTATCGAGCAGCACCCACAGGTGATAGCCGCCGACGCCGTTGGAATCCATCACCAGCGGATCCATCCCTGCGGCACGGAGCTTTTCAGCCCAGGTGAATAGTGCATGACGATTTGCTTCGACGATCTCGTCGGCATTTGTCACGGATTCGTCGTGGAGGTCGATGTCGACCGAGAACCATTTGCACGTCGAGTGGTCTGAGATCGAGAACATTCCGACGAGATGATTAGGAGCTTTGCCGGAAAAGTGCCTCTCAAGCTTGGTGAGCGTCACCATGTCGGTACCGAGTTTGCGGCGCTCCTTGATCGGCAGCATGACGACGCTGACCTTGTCGTGCTTGATCGTGTATTGGCTCCAAACATCGCGGCGGTTGACGAGCCGTTTCATGGCCCACTTGGCAAGCTCCGGAGCATAGCGGATCCATTCCTCCGCGATCCACAAAAGGCGCTTGTCGCCGGCAAATTCGATGAAGGGTAAAGTCACAAAAATATATTAGCCTAAGACAGAAATAAGCAATAAGTTGACACCAGGCTCATAGCGATGCCAAATCGTCTCAAGCTGCGGAGCAGCGGCAGAATTTAGCCACGGGTGGAGCTTTGCGGAACCCGTGGATTCGAGGGAAAAAATCTCAAGCCCACGTAGTGGGCGACAGAACCGTGCAGATTTTTTATGTGCGTCTGTCGCCCGCTTCTCGGGCTTTGGGCTTGGTTGGTTTCTTGACCACGGGTTCCGCAAAGCTCCACCCGTGGCTACATACTTACGCTGCTCAGCAGCTAAAAACTTTTAAGAATGGAAACAACCCATCACAGTCCGGTCTTTTCCCATCCACCGATAAAATTTTCCTCGGCCATGCGTTTGAAGTGTTTGCGGGCGGCGGCCTCGGTTGAGGCGACGCGAATGTCACGTTCAAGCGGGGTTTTCCGGTTCGGTGAAAAATCGGTCAGATAGACGACGAAGGCCGGGAAATCGCCGCGTTTTTCTTTGTTTGTTTTCCAGAGCAGCAGCTTGCGCACCATCGTGTTGCCCTTCATCTCTTTTGTATAGACCTCGCGCTCGAGCAGCGTGCTGGGTTCACCCGCTACGTCCTCGACTGCTTCTTCGGTAAGTGTGACCGGGGCGAGCTCCGTGAGCTGGCGGATACCTACATCGTCATCGAGAGCGTCTTTGTCGTCGCGGGTGCGAATGTATTGCGGCGAAATTACGCTAACGAGCGGCATTCGCGAGAGGGCACTGTAGCGTTTGCCATCCCATTTGAGGACCATGCGGTTGATAGGGCCGCCGCGTGAGCTTTCGGTCAGGAGGTCGAGGCACGATATCTCGATCACCGGGCCGGGCTTGATCATCTCATATGCGACGTAATCGTTATTTACGGCCACATAATCTGAAGGTGCGACCCGGCGTTTCATTTCGGCAGCGATGGTTTTGCGATCTTCGTCGGTAAATCCACCGCCGACACGGGTCAATTCCTGAAACGTGCCGTCGTTGCGTTTGACCGCTACGAGCAGATCGTGGAGAAGCCCTTTGCGTTCGTCGCTGCCCTCGCTGTAGCCGATGACGGCGACATCGAGAGTGTGGCGGAGCTTGATCTTATACCAGCTGGCCGTATCGTGTTGGAGCACTATGCCTTCGGAGCCTTTTTCGATCACCCAATCGGCGAGCAAGACCATTATGTCGTCAGTTTTCTTGGTCGGGACGTGCTCGACCGGGTGTACAAGCTTGCCTTTTCCAAACCATTTATCGAGCAGGCTGAAGGCCGTTTTTAGATTTTCGGGAGCTTTGCCATCGAACTCGACCACGTCGAAGATCGCGAGCCCGAGCCGCTTCATATCGTCAACGGAATCCGGGCTGCGCAGAATGCCGACGACCTTGTGGATGCGCAGCCCTTTGTAATTCTCGGCCTGCAGATAGATCTCGCCAGCGAGGATACAGGAGCCGACCTTTGCCGCCTTAAGGAGTTTTTCCGCCTCGGCAAACGCGGGCAGGCCAATACGCACGGTGCCGCCCGGATTTACCGAGATGAGCTTTTTGCCGTCAAAAAAAATCAGGCTAAATTCGCCATCGTATTTACGGGTGGCGAGATAACCCCTGGCAGCGTGAATGCGGGCAATGTCCTGAGCCGACACGGCGTGCATTTTGGCACTTAGCTCGCGCTTGTATTCAGGGGCCTTGGCATGGAGCGAGGGGTCGGCCAGATAGATCACGTCACCAAAGCCATAATCGCCTTTTTTCTTCTTAAGGTTCTTTACGTCGAAATCAAGATTCACTTGGGAGCTCCTTTGGCCGTTTTAACTCGATATTTGAAAGCTGGAGGATGAGAAGATACTCGTCACCTTTGATCCGGCCCTCAAGAAAGGCGTTGTATTGCAGGCCGCCCCGGTGCATCACGATGGGCTTATCACCCTTTTCGCCGCCGCGCACGATCAAAAAGGAATTGCGCTCGTGCAGCTCCTTTGCCATGTCGTAAAGAAAGTCGAATGTCAGGCCATTGACGTGGATGAGCTGGCGTTTGTGCGTAAAGACAAATCTATGTGCGGCATCTTCTTTTTTGATAAATTTTCCGGTCCAGCGAAGCGGTATGTCGGTATTGATATTCTGGGGTTCCTTTTTGCGTGAACGTCGCTCACGAAGGCTGCCGTCGGGATTGGAAACAACCTCGACCTCATCGACCAAATGAATAATTCCTTTCTTAGAAACGTAAACCTTAGAGGTGTCGGTCAGAAACATCCCGAACTCCTCAATATCTATCTCGGGGTCCTCTTTTATAAGAGCCTTGGCGAGAGCGGCCATTGTTTTTCGTTTTTTGGTCAACGCGTCGAGATCATGGTTGACGTCGGCCTTCAGCAACCTACGCGTTTCGACGGAGTTGCCTTTTTCGTCAACAAAATGCACGTTTCGGACAGGCATTACTGCTTCAAATGCGACCACGGCGTCGCGATTCTTCGGATTTGAAATGTTTATTGCCATTGCGTTGTTACCTGTTACAAGAGATCGAAATCAATATCGTCGCCTGAGATCTCTTCGTCCTCGATCGAGTCGAGTTGGGCGACCTGATTGAGTTTTGCGAATTGAAAACGAGCTTCCTTACCTATCACCATAAATGCGTCTGCCTTATTACCAATGATGAAAGCATTGTCGAATTCGGTACCGCCGCGATAACTGAACGGGAACGAGTAAACGAGGCCGGATGATAAATGGTCGAGAAGAAACTTAATATCGCCGTCTTCCACCGGATCGAGAATATAGACGGATTTGACGATCTGTGAAAGATAATCGTCGATCTCGGCAAGCTTTAGGTTGTTGCTCTTGCCGAAAGACGATTCGACCGTCTCGATGTCTTCGCCCTCCGTATTCACGGGCTTAAGCGTATTACGCTCGACGGAATTTCCCTTTGCATCAAGCGTGGCAAGAGCAGTGCCGCCCTTGGAAAGTAGGGTTTTCCCGTCAGCGGCCAAAACCAGGAGCTGCGCCGGGTTTCCTTTTTCATCGAAAGCCTCG
>JBGTCF010000200.1:0-8615 GCA_041748975.1 Pyrinomonadaceae bacterium | reverse complement strand
GCGGGTTCGAGCACAACCCCCGCTCTGAGAGAGCCGTCTGCGTTGAATTTCCGCTTGTCCTCAAACTTAAAGTTTACTTCTTCCTCGTTATCGTCGATGCCGATCATATGTTTCAAATCCTGTTTTGATAGTAGCATTTTGAGAAAAAAGAATTCAAAATCGTAAAAGTCGAGACAGTCAAGTAAGTCCGGGAAGTCTGGGAAGGAAGATGGATTCATCCCGCTTCCAAGACTTCCAAGACTTCCTAGACCTGAATCCTATGTCCAAAGCTTTTGATGAACTCGTTGCCGTGATGGCTCGCCTGCGCGCTCCCGGCGGTTGCCCGTGGGACCGCGAACAGTCGTACGCCTCGCTGTCGCAATACCTGCTTGAAGAGGCCTATGAGACCTTTGACGCTATCCACGAGGCGGATGCAACGGGTGATACCGCGAATCTACGTGAGGAGTTGGGCGATCTGCTGCTGCAAGTGGTATTTCACGCAACTATCGGAGCCGAACGAGGAGACTTTACGATCGATGATGTGGCGGACGGCGTGACAAAGAAACTTGTCCTTCGACATCCACACGTTTTCGGCGATGCCAATCTTGAGCGGGCACAGGACGTGCTGGATAACTGGGACCAGCTGAAAGCCGATGAGAGAAAGGCGTCGGGCAAAATCGAAAAGGAAACTGGATCGATATTGGATGATGTGCCCGTTCACTTTCCCGCACTGCTCGAGGGGCTGAAACTTACCAAAAAAGCCGCAAAGGTCGGTTTTGACTGGGAGAACGCCAGCCAGATCTTCGCTAAACTGGACGAAGAGATCGCCGAACTAAAAGAGGCGATAGAAAAAAGAGACTCAGAAAATGCTGCTGAAGAGATTGGCGACTTGCTCTTCGTGGTGACGAACCTCGCCCGCCATCTCGACGTCGAACCCGAAACCGCACTTAAGATCACTAACAGAAAATTCCGCAAGCGGTTCCGCTATATCGAGGACGATCTCAAGTCAGACGGAACACCGCTCGCCGAGGCCGGGCTGCGGAGAATGGACGAACTCTGGAATAAGGCGAAAGCCGCCGACCGGGGTTGACCTAAGTCTGACCATTCACCACTGTTTTTTCTGCTCTGAGTATTTCCGCATACCAAATCTTACGTTTACATGCGATAGCCTTTGAGTCTAGGCAATCGCCGGGTATAGGACCGTACGCGGGCATCGC
Source organism: Pyrinomonadaceae bacterium (assembly GCA_041748975.1). Taxonomy (GTDB): domain Bacteria; phylum Acidobacteriota; class Blastocatellia; order Pyrinomonadales; family Pyrinomonadaceae; genus OLB17. The sequence goes on along the minus strand of JBGTCF010000200.1, from coordinate 7,419 downwards.
GGCGATCGGGGCCGAATATAAACTGGAAAAATATGTCATAGTGTCGGTCCCGAAGGGTCGGCTACAAGGAGAAGAGTTATGCCAAACCAAAGAAATGAAACAGAATCGCAGCAAGCGGGAAACCGCGGACCAGGACCGAGCGGGGTAAACGGGGAAGACAAATCTCAGAACAAATCTACGTTACTAAGCCAAGCCAAAACCGCCGCGGGGGATATTTATGAGACCGTGGCAGATAAAGCTACAACAACGATCGACGAACAAAAAGCCGGGTTAACCGGAAAGCTAACAGGTGTCGCGGACACTGTTCGGCGTGTAAGCGGAACACTACACGACACCGAAGCGGACAACCCCGTTTCGGGATACGCGGCGCGGTATACCGATACGGCAGCGCAAAAGCTCGACTCGGTAGCAAAATATTTTGACGGAGCCGATTTGAAAGACATCGCCCGCGACCTCGAGTCGTATGCCCGCCGGAACCCGGCTATTTTCCTTGGCGGAGCATTTGCGATCGGCATTATGGCGGCGCGATTCCTCAAAAGTTCGCCGCCTTCGGACATTGCTGCGACCGCTGCTTCAAAGCCGTCGAAAAGCCTGGCCGCTCCGGCGGACAGTCGTAATACCCAGACCGCAGGGGCTTCGTCGGGAGGAATTTAATTAGCGCTCATTAGGAGAAAGTCATGGCACAACAGCAAATGATTAAGGATGAAAGGAGTATCGGGGACCTTTTCACGGAATTGGCCACCGAGACCGGAACTCTTGTCCGTCAGGAGATCGCTCTAGCCCAAACGGAACTCACGCAAAAAGCCGTAACGGCTGGCAAGAACGTTGGATACCTGGCAGTTGGAGGAGCGGTGGCGTTTACTGCGGCTTTGTCTCTAACGGCTGCAGTGATTCTCCTTCTTTCGCTGTGGATACCGGCGTGGCTATCGGCGCTTTTGGTCGGGCTCGCGATCGGCGGTGCGGCTTATTTTATAGTCACCTCGGCACTGGCGGAGCTTCGTGAAACCGATCCCGTGCCCAGAGAAACGATCGAAAATATAAAGGAGGATGCTAAATGGCTCAAGAACGAGGTGACCTAACAGGGTCGGATCTTTCAAGATTGAAGGATGACGAAATTACAGAGGTGCCAGCCGTTGACATTGATATGGAGGCAGCAGGCGGCGATACCTCTGACGAAACGGAGAAAATAAAAGCCCAGATCGAAGAAACGCGCTCTGAAATGGGCGAGACGATCGATGCCATTCAGGATCGGCTAAGTTTCTCAAATATATCCGAGCAAGTTTCGGAGCATGTAAATCACGCGGTCGAAACGGCGAAAGGCGCTGTCTACGACGCGACAATCGGAAAGGCGGTTAATATTATGAAAAATATCGGAAACGAAATATCTACAACTTCAGTGGCGACGACCATAAAGCATAATCCGGTGCCATTTATCCTGATCGGCGCGGGTGCAGGACTGCTGGCTTACCAGGCCTACAGCGGAAAAGATAACGGGCGTTCGCGCACCCGATCCCTGACAAATAGGACGGAGCGCCATTTAGGCGACGGTACCGATCGATCCACTTCAGCGATAGATAAAGCTACGGAAACCGTTAGCGGAACACTCGGCGAGGTAAAAAGCACCGTAACCTCCGCGGCAGAAACGACCTACAACAAGGTTGCTAGTGCTTTCGACCAGACTTATCATAAAGCCGAGGAGCTCGGGAACACTGCTCGTGAGAAGTATGACCACCATCTTGAAGAGAACCCGCTCGCAGTCGGCGCTGTCGCCTTGGCTCTTGGCGCCGCGGTCGGGTTGGCGATTCCCGCTACTCATTACGAAGGAAAGCTGATGGGCCAGGCGCGTCAGGACCTTCTCAATAAGGCGCAGGACACAGCTAGCAGCCTTTTGCACGAGACGAAGCAGTCGGTCGGTGAACTAGGCAAGTCATTTGCCGACAAGGCATCTGATACGACCGCCCACTGACAGGCTTGTACGGCACGAGGGCCCCGGTCCGACCGGGGCCTCACTCCGCAAACATGTCGGCGAGACACTTTAATATTTGAGGTTGCTCCGAGCTTTCGACCCTTCCTATTTTTTTAACCAACCTGTCTTTGTCTACAGTACGGATCTGATCGAGCACGACCGATCGCTCGCTGTTAAGAAAATTGACGGCAACACGTGTGGGATACTGTCGAGCATCCAGAGCAGAAAGTGGGGCAATGATCGCATTCTGGATGTGCCCGTTCATTTCGTCTGGCGAGATGATGACGCAGGGACGGGTATTCTTTGGGTCATCCGACAGCTCGGGATCTAAATTGACGAGATATACGTCGAAGCGCTCTACCATTGCCACTCCTTCTTATCAAAGCTATTGGGGATCTCGTCAGGCGCCGTTTCATCGTCGTCATTCTCAGCCATCCGCTGAAAGGCTTCGTCCCAACCGGCACGCGGTTTTTCGGCATTACGGATCAAAATGCCATCTGGATGCAGTTCGAGATCCACAACACCTTTAATACCGCTGTCTTCAAGCAGCATCTTTGGTATCCGGATACCCTGTGAATTTCCAATCTGTATAATCTGGGATTTCATAATTACATCGTAATTACGGCGATGAAATTCGTCAACCGATCTTTTGCAGTCCATACATATAGGGCTGTAAGACATTTGGTATTTCGATCGAACCGTCCTTTTGCTGATAATTTTCGAGAATTGCGATCCAGGTCCGTCCTACAGCGAGGCCGCTGCCATTGAGCGTATGCACAAATTCCGGCTTTGCTCCTCCCGCTCGGCGAAATCGCGTATTCATCCGCCTTGCCTGGAAGTCGCCGCAGTTTGAACAGCTGGAAATCTCGCGATATGTTTTCTGGCTGGGCAGCCAGACCTCAATATCGTAAGTCTTTTGTGCGCCAAAGCCCATGTCTCCCGTTGACAATATAACAGTTCGATACGGCACCTCTAGCATCTGAAGTATCTTCTCGGCATCGGCCGTAAGCTTTTCATGCTCCTCGACCGAATTCTCCGGCAGACATATTTTCACAAGCTCCACCTTTTCGAACTGATGTTGTCTTATAAGTCCACGAGTGTCGCGGCCGTAGCTTCCCGCCTCGCTTCGAAAGCACGGAGTGTACGCCGCGAAATATTTTGGCAGCTCCGAGGCGTCGAGTATTTCGTCAGAATAGTAATTGGTTACCGGGACCTCTGCCGTGGGGATCAGAGCGAACTGCCTGTCGTCCCTGATGTGAAAGAGGTCGGCCTCAAACTTTGGCAACTGATTTGTACCAAAAAGCGCTGTTCGATTGACCAGTAAAGGCGGCATCGTTTCGGTATAACCGTGTACCGACGTGTGCGTTTCGAGCATCAGGTTTACCAGCGCACGTTCGAGCCGTGCACCGGCGCCATTCAAAATGGCAAAGCGCGAACCGGCGATCTTTGTTGCCCGTTCAAGATCGAGGATCCCGAGCGATTCGCCGAGATCTACGTGGTCCTTGGGCTCAAAGTCGTAATCTCGGGGCGTTCCCCATCGACGAACCTCGACATTGGCAGATTCGTCCGGGCCCACTGGAACGTCGGCTGACGGAATGTTTGGCAGGTTGATCAGAATATCGCGGATAGCGGCGTCCGCTTCGTCTCTAGCTTTTTCAAGATTTCCCTGCTGCTCTTTTAATCCCGATACCTCGGCTTTTTTCGCTTCGGCTTCTTCGCTCTTGCCGCTTTGTATCAGTAGGCCGATCTCTTTACTCGAAGTATTGCGGAGCTGGTTCACCCGATCGGCCTCTCCGATCACCGTGCGGCGTTCGGCATCGAGCTCGGCAAATCTATCTAAAATGTCGAGAGGAAAGCTACGCCCCTTTAGTGCTTCACGAACGGTATCTAAGTTGTCTCTAACAAAATTAAGATCAAGCATTATAAATATTCTTCTTCGCTGCGGTTCCGCGTATATGAGGGGCCGGTTCGCAATATTTAGTATGTTTCATTTTGCCCTCCGTTGTAATCACATCGTAATCACCCGTAACTGAACCCTCTCCGATAGACCATCCCGATCGATCCGAAAATAATAAAGGTCAAAATATTCCCATAGGATCTTTCCTATCAAGACGATGTTTGTTTATAAAGAACTTTTCTCATAGACTCTATAATTTGTCGCGATGAAAGACTAAACGAATTTAACAAAGATAGTATGACAGATAAAATTCGCAAGGCCATATTTCCCGCCGCCGGTATGGGCACCAGATTTCTCCCGGCCACGAAGGCATCGCCAAAGGAGATGCTCCCATTGGTCGATAAGCCGCTGATACAGTATGTTGTCGAGGAAGCCGTCGCGAGCGGTGTCGAATCCGTCCTTATAGTTACCGGCCGAGATAAGAGCTCGATCGAGAATCATTTTGATATTGCGTTCGAGCTGGAATATTTACTCAAAGAACGTGGAAATGACGAAGTTTTAGAAGAGATCCGAGCGATTTCTGACATGGCCCGGATCAGCTACACCCGACAAAAGGAAGCCCTCGGGCTTGGTCATGCAATATATCAGGGAAAGGATTTTGCCGGCATTGATCCGGTAGCGGTCTTGCTTGCCGACGACATAGTTATCAGCGAAAAACCGGCGCTGCAACAGATGGTCGAGGTCTTCGAAAAGTACGATGCACCCGTGATCGCCACGATGCAGGTTGAGGGCGAAGGCATCTCTCGCTTCGGCGTGATCGACGCTGAAGAGGTCGAGCCAAACGTCTACCGCGTCCTTGATATGGTCGAGAAACCGGCTTTCGCGGATGCACCCTCGGACCTAGCGATAATCGGGCGATACATATTCACGCCTGATATTTTTGACGCGATCGAGCAAACGGAGCCCGGCGCAGGTGGCGAGATCCAGATAACCGACGCTATGCGGCACCTACTCAAAGAGAGGCCTATCTATGCTCTCAAGCTCGAAGGAAGACGTCACGACGCCGGCGACAAACTTGGATTTCTGATCGCAACTGTCGAATTAGCGCTGATGCGGCCAGATCTGGCCGACGATCTTCGCAACTATATAAGGTCTCTCGATCTCGATGGGTAGTTCTCTTTACGCCTGCCTCGTAAACTAAGCCCTATCTGTAAAAGGACAAGGATAACGACGCTGATCACGAGGACATACATGCCCGAACGCAGATCGCCCGTCGTATCCGAGAGGTAACCGATGAGCCATGTGACGACGGCGGCCCCTAGGGTTCCGGCCATAAAGAGCGGTACGGCGCGGCGGTTTGCTGACGGGCCGAACGTTTTCGAAAATCGGGAAACATTAGTGGGAAATATCCATGAAGTGCCAAAACCGGCGATGGACGCACCTATCCCAAGGGCGATCACGGTTGAGGCCCATAACGTTAGAGAGGTTCCGGCCAGCATTATTCCCAGCCCCAGAAATAGCATCTTGTTCTCGTTAAGGTATCTAAATAGTATCGGGGCCACCCCGCGGCCGAGAACAAAGAATGAAAAATACAAGAGCGTGGGCGAGAGCCAGTGAAAGTACGGCTCCCCTTCGAGCCTTCCGGTATAAGTCGTTAGCCATCCGCCCATTCCGCTTTCAAATCCTACGTGAACGAAGTTGAAAAACGCTATTGCCCAGGCGATCGGCATTCGCCAGATCGGTTCGTCTTTAATTTCGGATGGATCGCCGGGTCCTGAATCTCGTTTCCTCGGGGAGCCGACGGCGAGCGTCAACAAGAGTGAGGCAATAAGAAGCGGAGCTGCGAGAATGATTGTGGTTAACCCTATATCGGCGGTGGTGCTAAAAAGGTCGACGAAGGGCTTACTCAAGATCGCTCCGATCCCCCAGCAAAGGTTCAGCACACTAAGTGCGGCACCCGTACGTTCGGGATTGACCTCGATGATCATCATATTGATCGCCGGAAGCGTGAGCCCGATACCCATTCCGTTTATAAAAAACCCGGCGAGGCAGATCTCGAAGGAATTTGCGTTGAGCAGCAGTACCCCGACGGCCATAGCGATACCGCCAAGAATTGTGGCGCCCATGTAATTACTGTGTTTAGCGAGGCGGCTCGTCATAAAGCTGCCAAAGAGCGAACCGGCAAATTGAGAAGGGAAAAAGTAGCCGAGCTGCAGGTCCGTTAGTGCGAACTGGTTGGCCATGATCGGCAAAACCTGGCCAATCAATACCGCGGCGATGCCCGATAGAAAGAAAATAAGGTGCAAAAGAACCTTCAGGATCTTGACCCGGTTGGTCTGCGGCATAAGAGGGTATTGTGACAATTTCTCACGCGAAGACAAGAACGCCCTTCCATATTCTCCGCTTTAGGGCGAGCGGTCTCCTTGTTATGTTCGCCTTAATCGCCTCTATTCGCTAGAATTTAATGTTAATGAATATGGCAGTTGCCACTGGCAGCGCCCCGAAAATAATGCCCTTAAGCACCATCGAGGATGCCGCACGTGATATTCGTGACGGGAAAATGATCATTATCGTCGATGATGAAGATCGTGAGAATGAAGGCGACCTTGTGTGTGCAGCCGAAAAGGTTACGGCTGCAATGGTCAATTTTATGGCAGTGCATGGCCGGGGGCTGATCTGCCTTCCGTTGACCGAGGAACGGTGCAATGAGCTTCAGCTATTTCCTCAGACCACGGAAAATACATCGAGCATGGGAACTGCGTTTACGACATCCATCGAGGCTCGCGAAGGCGTGACGACGGGAATTTCGGCGGCTGACCGCGCACGAACGATCCTTACCGCTGTGGATCCCTTGTCGAGGCCTTCTGATCTTGCCCGCCCCGGACACGTGTTTCCTCTGAGGGCAAAAAATGGCGGCGTACTTGTCCGCGTCGGACAAACTGAGGCAAGCGTGGACGTCGCGCGTATCGCGGGCCTGCAGCCGGCGGCGGTCATTTGCGAGATCATGAATGATGACGGGACGATGGCCCGAATGCCCGAACTTGAGAGATTTGCCGTTAATCACGATCTTAAAATTATTTCGGTTGCGGGCCTCGTCAGATATCGCATCGAAAAGGAGACTCTTGTCCGCCGCATCGCTGAAGCCGACCTTCCTACTCATTACGGCATCTTTCATACGGTCGTTTACGAAAATATCGTCAATGGTGAGACTCACATCGCTTTGAGAATGGGCGATGTTTCCGGGACAACCGATCCTGTATTAGTTCGCGTCCAAACCGAGAACGTAACGTTTGCGATGTTCGGCACGTCGCTTGGAGAAGCATTGGATGCTGTTCAGTCCTCTCTTCGTAAGATCTCCCAGGCCGGGCGCGGTGTGGTCGTTTATCTCCGCCAGCGGGAAAATAATCTTGACCTAGTAAACCAACTCAAGACATACGCACTAATGCAGGAATCCGGTGTCGATTTTCAAACAGCCAAACGGGAAACGGGTTATGGCAAGGTCCATGACTACGGCATTGGTGCGCAAATATTAAAAGATCTAGGGGTAAAAAAGATC
>JBGTCF010000199.1:0-3665 GCA_041748975.1 Pyrinomonadaceae bacterium | reverse complement strand
AACATATAGTTCGGCGCCCAGCCGTCATAAAACCCATGCGTCCACACACCGGGCACGCCGCGTTTCGTCATCTCCTCGACCTCGTGGTACGCCAGGTCCTGCCATTCGCTGACGACTATCGGGTCGAGCCAAGCGTTGTACGGCCCCGTTCCCGTCGAAACGTAAAGAAAAGGCACCGATTCGTGCAGGTCATGAAGCACCGTCGGCTTGTATTCCAGAAATGTCGCCATCTGGTTACGTGTCAGAGCCAGCGCCATGCCCATTGCATCGCGGTTGTTGTCATGTGCCACGTACTTACCCCAATAGATCAGCCCCGGCGAACGCTTGCCGACATTTGCCTTGCGATAGTTATAAAGGTCGACCATCGTGTCGCGGCCATCAACCTCGAGCGTGGGCGTGATCATCACGATCACGTTTTTCCTGATCGCCTGGATAAAAGGTGATTCGCTCACAGCCAGCCGGTACGCCATTTCCATCAACATCTCAGGCGAACCCGTTTCGGTCGAATGTATCGCACCCGAAGCCCAATAAACCGCTTTCCCCTCGGCAATTAGCTGCCTTGCGATCTCATCATTGATGGTCCGCGGGTCGCCGAGCTTGGAGGTGATCTCCTTATACCGTGCGATCCTCGCCAGGTTTTCCTCGTCCGAGACAACCACCAAAAGCTGCTCGCGTCCCTGCTCGCTCTTCTCTGGTGCAACAAAGGTCTTCACCCGCGGCGTCGACTTCTCAAGCTCGCGATAATAACGGTGCTGGTCCGTCACATAAGTCAGCTTGTTCGGAGTCCCGATCGGATACCCCAAGATCTTAGCCGGCGTAGGCACCGTCGCCGACGCAGGCAAATGATCCACAAGCTCCGTCAAAAAATGCCTATCCGTCGTATTCTTAATGATCGAATCTGTATATTCCCGGTCCACCGGCTGGGCTTTCTTAAGCTCCCCTCCTGGATAGGAGGGGTGGCCGCCGCTCTGGGCGGTAGACTTCTTAGAAGCAGTAGGCGCGGTCTTCTTGTCTGCTACTGACCCCTGACCACTGGCCACCGACAACTGACTGACCTGCGCAAAAGCCGCCGTCGGCAACAACAAGACAAACGACAAGACAAACGCGACTATACGTTTCATGAGATCAATTCTCCGTGTTTTATTTGAATTGGACGTGACAGAAATTGTAGCCCGGAATCCCTTCCTAAAGAACTCCGTCTTATCTGACCACTGACCACCGGCCACTGGCCACTGATTTAAGATGATTCGTTCAGATTGTATCAGAAGTCGCCTCGTGAACCGCAAGCCCGCAGCGCCACCTTTACAAAACCTTACATTTCCGCGGGGTGACCATTTTGGAATTGGGATTCTGAAGCAAAGAAGCGAATCGGTCAAACGATTCGCTTCGGAGCTATTTATACTTCCCGTTGCCCCCGGCTATGGCAAGATAGCCGGGAAATTAGCGTTGCCGACCAGCTTTGTTTTGCTGCCTTCCAACTGCTTCTTTATGTATGCTTGCAACTCGGCAAAGGTCATGTTCTGGGTTTCAGCACTTATCTTGCTGCGAATGTCGCGCATCATCTGAACTGCGTCAAATGATTTTTCTTTTTTAGTCGTCTCCATAATTTATTAAATCCTTTGGGCTTCTGATTTCAATTATAGAATATCCAAGTCGCAAGTTCACAGAATTGTAGCCCTTAATTCTGGCGAGGTTTACGATATGTTTGAAATTCCAGCTCGCCAAAACATCGACTTTGTTAATTGTCGCCAAGGCAATGTGCCGGCAATCTTCCAAACTTGATTTGCCGACTACTTTTCCGTTTATGTAGGCGTCCGCAAGTTGAATCGCTTCTTCGGTGAGTTCAACCCTTTCAAATTTGTCTGCGGAGTATTGCAGCAAGTGCTCTTTCACATGGGTCGGAGCGTTCAATAGTTCGAGATCAATCAGATCAGAAACCACAAACTTTATTTCTTGGTTTTCAAGCCGCTCAAACAGCTTGATCGTCGCCTCTCTGAATTCCTCGTCAAAGTAACCACCAACCACAGACGTGTCAATGTAATTCTCTGGATCATTGCCCAAATCAGTCTATCAAAGATTCCACAAAAACCACGTCCCGAGCGTTACCGGCTACTAAGAACCGACCACGACAACTGACCACCCAGATCTGCGCCAATTATTCACTAATAACGGTCGATGGGCTCGCTGAGCGGAATGCAAAAGGATTTTATGGTTCTATCGGGAACAATTGTGCACCATGTACGACTGCCAACACATCAATTTGTTCTGCTCTTATTCGATAAATAATTCGATACGGTTTCTCGATCATTTCGCGTATGTTTTCGGCTTCATATTCCGGCACCATGCGCCCGGACATTGGAAAGGCTGCGATTTGTTCTGACGCCTAGTCAGCTATCAACCATTCGCTGGGCATAAATAGATGAATCTTGAGCAATATACTCGTAAATGGCGAGCAGATGTCCGAGTGCCGTATTTGTCCAATGTACTTTCACTTCGCCCGTCCGAACCTGGCACGTACATCGGCCACATCAATGGTTCGACCGGCTTCGCTATCCGAAAGCCCGGCTTCGATGACCTGTCGAACATAGATTTGGTACATCAGGTCGTCCCATGTCGCATTCTCTGGCAATCTTTCAAGAAGATGTTGTGCTTCCTCTTTAACATCAATAAGCTGCATAGATAACCTCCTGATCTGCCGATAATTTTCATTTAGACTACCATTTCCAAGTCATCCCTGAATAGCAAAAAGATATGACCTTAATAGCTCCCCTCCTGGACAGGAGGGGTGGCCGCCGCTTCGGCGGACGGGGTGGTGGAGCGCTGCCCACTGACCACAGACCACTGCCCACCGATTACCGGCGTCACTCCAGACCAACGAAATCGGCGTTATTCGAGTACTTCCCATCCAAAAGCAGTTGTTTGCTTTCAAAACGGTATCGACGCGAAATCACTCTAACGATGTGGCTTCCAGTGCCGTTAAATCCGTAGATATTGTAATAGCCCATTGAGCTTGAAGGAACAGCACGAGTGATACCGTCAGAATTGACCAGGACAACTTTTGCGGATCGAAGGCCGATGCCCGATGGCGTCGTTATCCTGCCGCTGACTGTAAATGGGCTTCCGATATAACCGCCGGATTCAAAGAAATCCAACCACAACTGGCCGCCGTTAAAGGTAACCACCTGACTTGCGGGCGAAAATTGGATTGAGGGGGCGGAAGGCGTGACGGTGTATTGACCGACAGGCAACTGCGGCACGCTAAAATAACCATCCGGATCGGAAACGACTTTGACATTTTCGGGGCCAGCAATATTTACAGTAACGTTGCCGATCGAAACCGCTCCGTCACCAGAAAGTCGCCCCGATATCGCAGGTGATTCAACAGAAGAAAGGGGTCGAAGATCAAAATTACCGCCCAAGGATTCCGAAGCAACCCCAAGCCGGGCTCCTAAAATGGCGAAGGCACTCAGGAAAAGCACCATCGCTCCCGGAATGATGGATTTATGCCGTTTCATTTTGGTTTCGTAGAGGGTGTAAATTATTTTGTGTAAATGGTCATAGAAAGCCAAATGAGATAGTTTTGGCGGAGGAGAAAAATGACCAAGGAAATAGAAGACGAGTTGATTGACAGTTTGCTGAAGGATTACAAGACGCCTGAGGATTTG
>JBGTCF010000198.1:0-2715 GCA_041748975.1 Pyrinomonadaceae bacterium | reverse complement strand
GAAAACAGAAAGGCCTATAACGTCCGAGGGCAAAAGGTCGGATGTGAACTGGATCCGCTGAAAAGATAATTCAAGAGTACGCGCGAGAGCATTCGCCAGCGTCGTTTTGCCAATGCCGGGAATGTCCTCGATAAGCAAATGCCCTTTCGCAAGGAGGGTGATGAGGGCAAGCTTCACAGTTTCGGACTTTCCACGGATCACGCGCTCGATCGCCGCCTGCACTTCGGCGACCCTGGCAGCGGGGTCGAATTCCAGAACGATATTGTCAGTGCCCGGCTTAGTGTCGGTGACGATCCAATCTCTCATTATACCTATCGCGGCCGGGCCGCCCGTAATACATTCTACCTGATTACAAACAGCGGCCGTATGAAAAAGTTGCGTAAAATTGCGTGTCGCCCACTGAGGGCCGCCGATTGAATTTCAAGGCAAAACAAACTAAACTTTTGAAACTTAAGGCATCCGCCTTCGTGAACGAACCTGGAAGAGGTAAAGCATTTATGAATAACATTAAGAGTCGGTTAAGGGATCAGCGTGGTTTTAACCTGATTGAGCTGATGATCGTCATCGCTATCATCGGGCTACTGATCGGTGTGGGCAGTGTCGCCTGGCAGGCCGTGATCAGATCGGGAAACGAGACGACCGCAGCACAACAGGTCGATAACATTCGAAAATTTCAAGCTCAGTATGCCTCGCGGAACCGGGGGAACTTTGCGACCTTTGATGAACTGATCGAAAGGGTAAGCCTCGACGAGAAGTTTGCGGGGGAGCGTCCGGTTGTCAACGGTTACATCTTCACGATGAATGTCATCCCCGGTTCTGCCGCAAACCCGCCATCCTATTCCGTCAATGCCGATCCGCAGGTATCTGAAGGTATCTCCGCAACTGGAACAAGGCACTTCTACACGGATTCGTCCCTCAGCTCAATAAAAGGCACCGACGAGAACCGTCCCGCCAAGGCGGACGACCCCGCGATCTGATGTCAACCATGCCGTCTTAGCTCAGCGGTAGAGCACTCGCTTCACACGCGATAGGTCACAAGTTCAAATCTTGTAGACGGCACCAATGAATTCAGGTTCAGTTCGTTAGAGCAGACAAAAAAAAGAGAGCAGATCCGTTGGGTCTGCCCTTTTTTTTTGAATTGGCTATTTATTAATCAAACCTCATCCCGACCGTTTCGTACGCCGGTTTTTGCGGCTTTTTCGGTTCGTCCTTTGGTGGAGGATTCTTCGGCTGCGGCGTTACCACAGGCGGTTTTTCCTTCGGCGGTGGTTTCTTAGGGTCATTTCTTTGTGCTGACGCCGTCAGCGTGAGTCCCACCGTTAGGCCAACTAAAAATATGATTTTTTGTAGAAACTTCATCGTACCTTTACCCTCCTTTTCTCTTCGACGCTCCGGAGAGCAGGGAAAGTGCGTCTGCCATTTATAAGTGCAATGTGCGTGCCAGATGCAATTCTTTAGGTATAAGACGCGAATATATCACATCCGGCTGTCATCCATTTTACAACTTTACGTTTTTGAGCGATTGTTACACCAAATAGTCAGTTAACACGAACCCACCGCCATCTTTCAAACAAAAAGTGCAATAATCGATAAATGACCAACATCCACTCGGCTGATCGGATGCGTTCGGTAATGGTTTTAGTTGCTACGATCGCGACCATATTTTATAACGGACTCGCAGCGTCAGGGATGGTGAACGGCGTTTCTCCATCTGAGATCTCGGACCGGTATCAGACCGTCCTGACGCCCGCGGGGTATGCATTTTCGATCTGGACGTTGATCTATATAGGGATGATGGCGTTCAGCATCTATCAACTTATGCCCCGGAACCTTGCCCGATTCCAGTTCGTTCGCTCGCTTTACGTCGTATCGTGTGTGCTGAATTGTGTCTGGATATATTTCTGGCATCACGATCAGATCGCCATTTGCCTTGTTGTGATTCTTGCCCTGGTCGCGACTGTCATGATGATCGTCAGGCAGTTTTCAGTCGATTCGGTACCCGGCGGTGCATTATTTACAAAAATTCCGTTCGGTATTTATGCGGGATGGGTGACGGCGGCATCGCTCGTCAATTTCGTCGTCTTTCTAGACTTTATGGGCGTATCGTTTGGCAGTGCGACGTGGAACGCGATCGGGGCAGCTCTGATCCTGTTTGCGGCCGGGGTTGCCGCCGCGGTGAGATGGAAGCTGAAGAATTACATCTTCCCCATGTCTATCGCATGGGCCGCGACCGCTATAGCCGTTAAGCAAAGCGGAAATACGGCGATAGTTGTCGCCGCTGCTGTTTGTGTGATCATCTGTCTGATCCTCACCCTTAGTTTCGTGATGGATCAGAAAACCTTTGAATATGAAGGTGGGTAAAGTCTGTGCGTCGATCAGTGCTGAGACGTGCGCTGAGGCGGTACCTAAGATAAAAAAAGCCGAGGCCGCGGCGGATCTGATCGAGGTGCGGTTTGATCATCTGCGTGAAGACGAACTGCCTTTACTAATCGAATTTTTGCGAGATAACAGACCCGCGAAGCCGTTAATTGCTACCTACCGGGCCCCTGGCCAGGGCGGCCGCGGACCGGCGTCGGCTGAGGATAGGGCTGAGTTCTGGAAGAACCTGGATATTGGACCATGGGCTGTTGACCTGGAAGAAGACGTATTTAAAACATGCCGCGAGTGGCCCACGCGAATACTCTCATTTCACGATTTTCAGACGGCCGGTGAAAA
>JBGTCF010000197.1:0-2774 GCA_041748975.1 Pyrinomonadaceae bacterium | reverse complement strand
TGGCCGTTCTTTGAACGTGCGCTCACTTCGATCAAGAACCTGAGCCCGAATATGTTCACGCTGATAGCGATCGGCACGGGTTCGGCTATGCTTTACAGCCTTGCGGCACTGTTCGCTCCACAGTTGTTCCCGGAATCGCTGCGAGACGCACACTCCGGCATTATTCCCGCTTATTTCGAAGCGGCAGCGGTCATAACGACACTCGTTCTGCTGGGTCAGGTCTTAGAGCTCAAGGCCCGCTCACAGACCTCGTCTGCCATCAAAGAACTGCTTCGGCTTGCCCCTGAGAATGCGGTGGTCGTGCACGAAGACGGCACCGAAGAATCCATCGATCTACGCCACGTCATCGAAGGCCACACGCTTCGTGTAAAAGCGAATGAAAAGGTGCCGACCGATGGCGAGATCATCGACGGCGAGACCTCTATCGACGAATCAATGGTCACCGGCGAATCGATGCCCGTTACCAAACTCACAGGTGCAAAAGTGATCGGCGGAACGCTCAACGGCAACCGCAGTTTCCTGATGCGCGCAGAAAAGGTCGGCAAAGAGACCTTGCTTGCACAGATCGTCAAAATGGTCGGCGAAGCTCAACGCAGCCGCGCACCCATTCAACGCCTTGCCGATGTGGTCTCGGCATATTTCGTCCCAGCGGTTATTGTCGCGGCGATCATTGCATTTGCAGCGTGGATGATATTAGGCAGTCTTGCCTATGCCATCGTGGCTTCAGTTTCTGTCCTGATCATCGCCTGCCCTTGTGCACTTGGCCTCGCGACGCCAATGTCGATCATGGTCGGCACGGGTCATGGAGCCAAGAACGGCGTTTTGATCAAAAAGGCTGAAGCTCTAGAAACGCTCGAAAAAGTAAATGTGATCGTGGTCGATAAGACAGGCACCCTGACCGAGGGCAAGCCGCGGGTGCAAAGGATAATTACAGCCGGAATCAACTCTGGGACAGTCGACAATCCCGCATTGCTCCCTGAAGGAGAGCAACATCGTGAAGATGCAATCCTCCTCTTCGCCGCATCTCTCGAACGCCACAGCGAACATCCGCTTGCCTCCGCGATACTAGAAGAAGCGGAATCTCGCGGTCTGACATTGACGGAAGTTCAAAACTTTAAATCAACGACCGCTGTGGGGGTCTCAGGCGAGGTCGACGGTCACAACGTCGCCATCGGAAGCCCGGCCATATTACACGGCATCACAAACGAAACCCTTTCGACCCGAGCAAACGAACTTCGACATCTGGGTCAAACCGTGATGTTCATCACTATCGATGGCGAACCGGCCGGCCTCATCGGCGTCGCTGACGCGATCAAGCCTTCGGCAAAAGCCGCGATCTCCGAACTCCATCACCAAAATATAGAGGTCGTAATGATGACCGGCGACAACGCCGTAACTGCTCAGGCAGTTGCTGACGAACTTGGCATCGATCAGGTTTTTGCCGAGGTCATGCCCGAGGACAAGGCCGCGAAAGTCAAGGAATTACAGTCAGAAGGCAAGATCGTCGCAATGGCCGGCGATGGGGTCAATGACGCTCCGGCGCTGGCTCAGGCCCACGTCGGCATCGCATTTGCCAGCGGTACGGATGTCGCGATCGAATCGGCAGATATTACGCTGCTCCAGCCCGATCTGAAGGGTATCGTTAAGGCGCGCAATCTGAGCCGGGCTACCATGAAAAACATCCGCCAAAATCTGTTTTTCGCATTCATTTACAATATGGTTGGCGTTCCGATCGCCGCGGGTGTCCTGTTTCCTCTGTTTGGCATTTTGCTCTCGCCTATGATCGCGAGCGCGGCGATGACGTTTAGCTCGGTCTCGGTGATCGCAAATGCCCTCAGATTAAGAAATACAGAGCTTTAGCCGCGAATTGTACGAATAAAACTACCTGATTTTCACTCCTTACTTCTTATTCGTGCATTGACGGCTAGTTCTGGGATTATTTTTTCTCAACACTTCTCCAGCCCGTGCGGTAGAATTACAATATGGCCAAAACAGCATTAGCAATTCACGGCGGGGCGGGGACGATCCTTAAATCGCAGATGACACCTGCGCTTGAGACCGAATATCGCGGCGGGCTTGAAAATGGATTGAAAGCCGGGTGGAATATTCTCGAAAGCGGGGGCAGTTCGCTCGACGCGGTTGAGGCAGCCGTCCGTTCATTAGAGGATTTTCCGCTCTTCAACGCCGGTCGAGGTGCCGTCTTTACGCACGAAGGCGAGGTCGAACTCGACGCCGCTATCATGGATGGCAGCACGCTTCGGGCTGGCGGGGTAACTTTTGTTAAGAACATCCGCAACCCTGTTAGTCTGGCCCGAATGGTGATGGAGCGTACCGAGCACGTTATGCTCGCAGGCGAAGGTGCAAATCAATTTGCAGAGCAAATGAATGTCGAGTCAGCACCCGACGAATATTTCTTTACCGAGCACCGCTGGCTCCAACTTCAGGAAGCTATGGCCGCGGGTCGTATAGAGTTAGATCATTCCACCGCAGAGACACACAGACGCGGAGAAGAGTCAGAACCGGAAGCGGTAGCGAGTGGGTTCCTCGATACGGCTAAACAGGTCGAAACACTGCGCTCTGACACATTGCTCCCTTCGCTTAACTCAAAATCCAAAATCCAAAATCCAAAATATTTAGGCACCGTCGGAGCGGTCGCTTGCGATACTAACGGCCACCTCGCGGCCGCTACCTCGACCGGCGGAATGACCAACAAAAAGTTCGGACGCGTTGGTGACACCGCCATTATCGGAGCCGGAACCTATGCCAACGACACC
>JBGTCF010000196.1:0-5761 GCA_041748975.1 Pyrinomonadaceae bacterium | reverse complement strand
CATTGCCAGGTAGATCATCCCTTCCTGCTGATAGCCGAGGACGAACTTGTGAATGCCAAGGCCGCCAAGCAAAATGCCGCAGAGCCCAGCGGCGAGCTTCTTTTCGGCGCCGGGAAGCTTTTGTTGATAGACGGGCTGCATTGGCATTGGGCTAATTGGCAGCATCGTGCCGCAGTTTGAGCAAAGCCCGGAATGCGCGGTGTTTTGAGATCGACAATTCGTGCAAGTTACATATTGGGTCTGCATTTTTCCTCCTGGTATGCTCTGTCGGCCAATACCTCTTTTTGATCTGATAAAAGTGACAGCGGTACGGTTCGCCGCGGTTAGGCGATTATAGCTGTCGAAGGGAATATTTTAAATGACAGATTGGTTTCCGATCGGATTGATGTTTAAATAAATGGATGGCCGAAACGTCTCCACCTGAAAATCAGCCGCCAAAATTGAGCCGTAATCCGCAGACGGGTGAAACCGATGTCAATTCGCTTGCCGATCTGCTCGAATGGTTTTTGACCTATGACGAAAAAACCGCCCGCATGCGGCACGCCCATGTAGATGAGGTCTTCCGGTGGAAGCAGGGTGACGACGAAGCAAACGGCGTTGCGATCTATCCTTTTGAGAATGCCGAGGCAAGATTTGCGATCGGTGCGATCCAGGCTCTCGCCGAGAACAAATCGGAGCCGCTGTTGAAATTGTGGATCTCCGATGTGTTAAATGCACTGCACGAATCACGCGAAACGAAAACACAGCTAACCGAATCTTATCGACTGGACGACGACCCGGATGCCTCCGCTCTACAAAGATCTGAAAGACTTACAACAAACACTGAGAAACGGCTATACCTCACAAGCTGCTGGCTAGAATCTCTATGCACCGCTGAAGCACGATTCCTCGGATGGGTCTACCAGGAAATGTACGGCCGGCCGTTTGCTTCTTAATTTCATCTCAATTTTACCTCACCGTTTGACACTGGCGCATATCGCCGGATTTCATACCTCTCACGAACCATTCCATACGCTGTTGTGAGGAGCCGTGGGTGAAAGAATCCGGTACCACATGCCCCTGCGTTCGCTTCTGGATCATATCATCACCAACGGCAGCGGCGGCGCGGAGGGCTTCCTCGGGATCACCTGCGTCGAGCCTGCCCTGCTTTTGAGCGTGATTCGCCCAGATACCGGCGTAGCAATCAGCCTGAAGCTCGAGGGCAACGGACAGCCGGTTATCCTGCCCGGCGCTTTGTACTTTGTCCATCATCCCCGTCAGGTTCTGGATGTGGTGGCCGTATTCGTGTGCGATCACATATGCCTGGGCAAAATCCCCGGGTGCCTTGAATTCACGCCTTAGCTCGTCAAAGAACGCAAAATCCAGATAGAGTTTTTGGTCACCCGGACAGTAAAAAGGCCCGGTTGCGGCGCTTGCGTAACCGCATGCCGACGAGACCTGTCCTGTAAACAAAACGAGTTGAGGTTCACGCAGTCGTATTCGGGCCTGCTGCGGCAAAATCTCACGCCACATGTCCTCCAGGCTGCCGATGATCGCTCCGGCAAACTGCCGGTTGGTGTCCGGTTGGCCCGCAGTGGAATTCGATGTCTGGGTCGAAACCGGAGCCTCACCCTGCGGAATGCCGCCCTGAAAAAGCTGTGTCGGATCGCCCCCGCACAGATAGATCGCCACCGCTAAAACTAGAATGCCGATCCCGCCGCCGCCGACCGCCACTCCTCGTCCGCCAAGTCCCCGCCGGTCCTCGATATTACGGCTCTGTCTTAAATCGCTCCAACGCATTGTATAGTTTCTCCTGCTATTAATTGATTCTATCATTCACAATAGCAGCGAACGGAAATCGTGCCGAGTTTTTAGTTCAAGAATCTGTGACTACATAAAGCAACCTGCCCAAAAGTCTCGGCCCTCGGCTTCATACAGAACCATGAAGCTTGAATAATCACTTTTGAACTTGACATTCACATAAGACTCCGCATAATCGACACACCATTTCAAGAAATCAGGACGGCCGGAATGAAACTCTCCCTTATCTCTCTTTTGTTTTGTCACTTCTTTCGATACCGAGTTATGCCGTCTTTGGGCAGGCGTATTGCACGTTCACGGCAAAGATGGCGAATCACCGATACGCCTACGACACGGCCGAAGAAGCCGGTGTTCCGATTCCTGGAGCCCAGGTCAGATTGCTTACTGCGGGTCCCAGATCAGCCTCACAGCGCTTTATTTCAACGGAGACGCTAAGCCATCGTTGTACATACTGGCTATAGACCATTTAAACAGGCAATTGACCTGGCAACAAACCGAAGTACCTTTCAAACAGAAATCATCTTGCGTCCCATCGAGTGATTAACGTATACAGTTGCCCGGCTCGGGGCACAATATGAGGTAATTACATGAAATACAAGATGAACGCGGCGGCTCTCATTCTCATTGTCATCCTTACATTTATCCCGTTTGGACTGCCCACAGCTTTTGCTCAGCCGATTAGCCGGCCGGCCGTTGAAACATGGAACCTCGTTAAGGCTGTGGCTCCGGGCGAGAGTCTGGAAATCAGGCTAAAAAACGGCGATACAGTGAACGGAAACCTCAAGAGTGTTACGGAAACGGATCTGACACTTTTGCGCAGGGGCAGCGACATCAATCTGCGTCGCGACGATATATCGAGAGTTTATCAGACGGTTCGAAAGTCTTCCCAAAAGCCCGTTCTGGTTGGTGCAGCAGCAGGCGCTCTAATAGGTGTCGGTATAGGAGCCGCCGTCCACGAAAAAAAAGCTGTGAAGACGGGTGCTACATTTCTCTTGGTTGCGGGAGTAACCAGCACTATCGGGGCGCTCGTTGGATGGGGTTTGGGTCGCGGCAAGTCCAAAGTACTTATTTACGAGGCCCGTTAGCCCTTGAATCCCAATTCGAGGTTGCAATATGACAATGATGAGCGATTCACTAAGGCTGCGTAGCGAACGCGCTTTGAGATTGTTTCGTGAAGAGTATTCGGAGCAGCATCAAACGAAGCTCAACCGACGGCTGCACCTATACGGGCGCATCATCCGCGCCGCCGCTATTCCGGTTGCTTTTTTTAATTGGAAGACAGCGATCGGCCTGTTCGTGCTTGGCTATTTGATCCAGTTTTTGGGCCATGCGATCGAGGGGACCTCGCCTTCGTTCTTCCGCAATCCCAAGCATCTTATAATTGGAACTTTGAGTTACATCGTCAAGGATCCGGAAAAAGCTAAAACTTCAAAGATCGACGAAATAAAGTGACGGTCGATTATGTTTAGGATTTTAAAACAAATATCGATCCTCACTGGTTTTATCAGATGGCTCGTCCCCCGGCAAGGCCTTTCCCTGAGATTTTATCTTTCTCTCCTGAACGTTCTTATCGGAAGCCGCCAAAGTGTTTACCGGCATTTCAGAGAGCTAAAACCCGCCGATAGACGCTCGCGATTTAAGGATTTTCTTCGGGCCATGGCGTCTGTTTCCGATTCAAGGAAAACTTCCGTCCCGGCGACGCTGCTCGCGCGTCTGCTGCGCACGATCTATCTGACTGAGGTGTTGCCGCGAAAACAAGTCGGGTCGGGCCACGGCGGGCCGAATCAGGGATACATCAATCATCCACAGTTTAGCTACGGTGACTCTCTTCAACCCATCAAGCCGAGAACAAAGACGCGGGAGAGGTAAAACAAGGAAATTAGCCGCGGATTTTCGCGGATGACGCAGATAAGAAATGAGACAACCCCCTTGATTTATCCGCGTCATCCGTTTTTATCTGCGGCAAAAACTCTATTCTCCGTCTCGGCGGATAAAATAGTTGATTTCTCGGAAATGATGTCTAATGTACGATTTTGCGATCATCGGTTCGGGGTATGGCGGTTTCATCCCCGCACTTCGGTTAGCAGAGGCGGGTTTTTCGGTCATTGTTCTGGAAAAAGGGAAGGCATACGCCGATTCCGACTTCCGGCAGAGTTACTCGCCCGCATATTTTCGCAAGCAATATGACTGTTGGTACACGAGCGACTATAAGGCGTTTTTTACTACCGCTCTAATTCTCGGCGGTGGATCGGTACTCAATGCCGGAGCGTCGATAAAAGCCCCACCGGAAGCCTTCGAGGCCCGCCAGGATGGCAAGCCCCTCTGGCCGCGAAGCATTTCACGAGAAACGCTTGATCCTTACTATGATCTTGTGCAGAACGAACTGAGCATACGCCAGATCCGATGGGACCAGGTCTCCAAAGCGGGAGGGGAATTTGCGGGCATCTTGGCGGAAGCAGGTCTCTCCTGCGAACGGGCATCGTTCAACTTTGAAAACTGCCGACAATGCGGTTTCTGCCAGGCAGGATGCAGGTTTGGAAGCAAGAAAACAGGCGTGACGACATACATTGAAAAGTCCCGACACCTCGGAGCAAAGTATATTACAGGCGCAACGGTACAACGGATCGCGAAGCACCGGGATTCATTCAAGGTCCATTATCAAAAGGGATGGCGGGAAAGAACGATCTCGGCCAGGCGGGTCATTTTGGCGGCAGGGACCTTTGGCAATGTTCGTATCCTTCATGACTCGCGCGCTTCACTGCCAACGATAAGTGATCGTGTGGGCGAAGGATTTAACAGTAGTGGTTCTCTCTCATTCTTTTTCGAATTGCCTAAGCCCGACCCGGAATACTTTTGCTATATGGGGCAAACAAATCCCGGCATCTACAGTTATGATCTCTGGGACGAGCATCGGATCGTTCTCCATGCCACTACAGTTCCGTTTGCCGTGTTGGGAGCGGTACCTTTTCGCCGATCGGGCGAATTGCCGCGTCTGGTAGGCGGTGAGGACTTCAGCCAAATGGTTGATACATTGTTTCCGCATAACATCGTAGGCGGCGCGGTGCACGGACTGTTGAATAATACCGGAAATCTCCGCGTTCAGAACGGCAATCTGAAAGTTGAATATAACTGGGCGTTAGAGGTTCAAGACTATCTCAACACCGCTCATCGACTGCTCACCGACATCAGTAAGAAAAGCGGAGTGCATCTTTTGCTCACGAGTAACGAGACTGTTTTCGATATGTCCAGTACGTTGGTCCTGGGTACATGCGCGATGGCAGATTCTATCGAAAGGGGTGTAGTCGATCCAGAAGGGCGAGTCTTTAATTGTCCCGGGCTTTATATCACGGACGGAAGCGTGATCCCGGCGTCGTTGGGCGTCAACCCATATTTCACCATAGCTGCCAATGCTGAACGGTTATCCCAGGCCATCACCTCCGATCATTGATCAAAGCTAAGAAACCTCGAAATATTGACATACGTAGAGTTAGAGGATTATGATTCTAGAGCGGTGAAGTTTTGTTCTCTCTCCTTTTTCGTTTCGTCAGGAGGAAAAATGATCAAATTAGATATCGTCAATCTGGTTGCGGACCGCACCGGCGTTCCGAAGCAAAAGGCAGAGCAGGTGGTCGATTCGCTCTTTGAGGCTATGAAGGAGGCTCTTGCCGCAGGAAAGCGGATCGAGCTTCGCGGCTTTGGTGTATTTGTCGTCAAACCGAGAAAGCGGGGTGTCGGCAGAAATCCGCGCACGGGTCAAGAAGTGCCTATTCCGGCCGGTAAGACAATCAGATTTAAGCCGGGCAAAGATCTATCGGCAAAGGCCGTCTAACATTTCTGGAATTACATTTGTAGATTGATCAGCTTTTCGATCGCAGACCGTCGGAAACGCGCGAAAGCGCCACCACACGAACTGCGGTCTCTTTTTTACCTCGGAGAATGACGGAACAGGAATTTTTGGACA
>JBGTCF010000195.1:0-2393 GCA_041748975.1 Pyrinomonadaceae bacterium | reverse complement strand
CTTTAACTGGTCCGAGATCACGGTATTCGTACTGACTGCGATGCGAGAGCCCAAACTTTTTGAACGGAAACTTATAGGTGCCAGCAAGGTGATACCGATTTTCCCGACGAAAACTACCCGTCAGAGTTCTGGATTTAATGAATGTGTATCCAGCGGTGGCCGTGAACGATTTAAGTAATTTAACCTCAATTCCTGCACCCACCCGACCTTCGTTGAATCGGGATAGATCCTTACCAAACCGATATGTTGTTGTCAGGAATAGATCGACTTTCTTCCTTACCGGGATCGTCAGCTGAATATCGTTCCACGACTGCACGTCGTCGTCATCGGGTGGCAGAATTTGAGCATTCGTGAACAAAGAAATTCCGGCCACGAACAAAAAGGCGGCGAAAAACCTGGTAAAAAAGCTCATTCTTGAGAAAGTTTGAATGAGCTAAGTTTAGATAACGGCAGGTCATTAAATCAAACCTGGATTTAACAAGTTGGTAACATTTTATTAATACGGGCCTTATCTGGGTACACGGACCCGCAGAGCGTCAGGCAGGACCTCAAACGTTGCGGGCAGCTTCCCCGGGAGTTCGCCGTCGGTTTCGAGTAGGATCGTACTAAGCGGGTCCGCCGACGAGATCTCGATCTTTTTCGCTAGCCTGCCTTTAACTTCGGCCAAGCTTTGATGCGTTCCAAGATAGATCGAGTAAGCATTTGTGAGGATCTTCGCGGTGCCGATATCTCCTATATTGATGACATCAAGCAGGCCGTCACTGATCTTCGCGTCCGGGGCGATCATCATTCCCCCGCCAAAATATCGAGCATTTGCAATGCAAAAAGCGATCGTTTGTATTGTATGCTCATTGCCATCGTCAAATCGTACGCGGACAAGTAACGGCTCGAGATCCAATACTTCCTGCAGGGCCGATACGGCAAAGTTGGCACGGCCGCGTAAGGATTCGACTGGCAGCCAATCGAATGTTTTGGCGGACTTGACCCTTTTGATCACATCGGCGGCAAGGCCGACCGACGAGACATTGAGAAAATAGCGGGAGACGGTCTTGCCGTCGGGGTCGGAAAAAGTCACCTTGCCCACATCCATCTTCCGGGTTTTACCGTTGCGGAGGCAGACAGCTGCCTCTCTGCTGGAGTTGGGAATACCGAGAGTTCGGCGAAAGTCACCGCCTGTGCCCGAAGGCAGGATCCCAAGTTCGGCATCAAATCCGGAATTCAAAATGCCGTTGGCGACCTCATTGATCGTTCCATCGCCTCCGCAAGCGATGATAAGCGATCGTCCAGCTTTGGCTCCACCTTTCGCCAGCTCGATAGCGTGGCCCGGAGCTCTTGTAAATTCCACGCTATAAGGCCCAAAATGGGAGCGAAGTTCACTTGCGGTCGCTGACCAGTTATCCTGAGTAGCCCCTGACGCTGAGCGCGGATTGACGATCACCAAGGGCAGCGTGGTGTCAGCGTTATTCTGTTGTCCGGTTCGTTTCGCCAAAATGTCCTTTCAGTTGTGTATCGTTTTCCGGCGGGTTAGTCAAAGGGCCGCCCGAGGTTGATCGAACTCTGCATCAGTACTGCGCAGTATTCCATCGTGAGGTAGTCTGAACGGTAAAAAGGCCGCCCTTTGCAAAGCGGCCTTTGTGCCCGTTGCTTCGATGATCATCCTAGCCCGCGTAATGAACGTGTGCGTGGCCGCGTCTGACGGTCCGCCCACCTACCGGCAAAGAAAAGTCTAACGGGCTGCCGGGGTTCGATAACGAAAAGCCAGCTGAATGCTCTAAAAAAACGTTAACGGGCTGCCGATGGTATTTAGGCTGTAGGGCTATTTCGATCGATCCCTTGGCCATAAATGCTTCGATGTCGGCTATGGTTCGAGGGATATCTCTGCTCATCCATTCGACCCCTGTCGCTGTTACGAGCATGTCGTCTTCGATCCGAACTCCAATATTCTTATATTTCTCGAATGCGGGCCGGACCTTTGCTATAAAAGCTTTGCTTTCGGGCGTGTCGGGCAGATTATCCAGAGCGTCTTCACGGATGTAGATGCCGGGCTCATTGGTGAAGACCATGCCGGGCTGCAGCGGAGCTCCGTACCTGCCTACGTCATGGACGTTCATACCCAGCCAGTGACCTAGCCCGTGCATGTACCAAATGCGGACATGACTTGGTTCCGTTATCAGGCCGAGTTTTAGCAGGCCGTCTCGGATCACATCGTTCGCGGCGGCCGAAACTTGCTGAAAAGTAGCTCCCGGCTTTGTTGCTTTAGCGGCGGCCTCTTGTGCGTCATATACGATCTGATAGACCTCGGCCTGCTCTTTGGAGAATTTGCCGTTAACCGGAAAAGTGCGCGTTATATCGGCCGTATAATGATTGTATTCCGCTCCTACGTCCATCAGAAG
>JBGTCF010000194.1:0-20613 GCA_041748975.1 Pyrinomonadaceae bacterium | reverse complement strand
AGTATCTATACCCAAAAAATCCGCCAACCAGAATGACAACCACGATTCCGGCTACGAGCAATGGCTGCCTACTGGCAACCTTTCTGCGCGGGGTTACCGGCTCCGCTTCGGTGCGCAGAATAGCAGTCTGGTCGGTCGTGTCAATTTGCGGCGTAGTCTGGTTCTCGTCACCTCGCCGAAACCCAGTCGCTTTCGCTCCCGGTTCTGACAAAATGACCGTCGCCGGTTCATCTCTCCCCGAAGCCGTCGCCGGCCCTTCGAGCAGCGCATTTCCGTCGTCAAGACAATACAAAAGAGTGTCGTCGTAATAATCCCGCCTACATTTAGGGCATCGTTTCATAAACTTCTATTCCGGCAGTCCCATTCTTTTCAGCAGATCCTTAAATCGCGGGTCGTCGCGGAGAGGTTCGAGCGGGATCGACCATCTTATGGTTGATAGATCCGCTCGGGTTTGAAAGTCCCGTTCCAACCATTCAAATGCGTTGCCTTTGTCCCCAATTCCGGCATACACAGCCGCGACGTATTGTCCTTTCGACTCTCGTCTTGCGTATCTGTCTTCCAACTCTTTTGCCAAAGCATCCGCTTTCGCGCGGTCTCCCGCGATCCCATATCCATAACCCAGGTCCGCAATGGCTCGAGGTTGTCTCTTGCTCAGTTCGACCGCTTTTTCCAGATTTCTTATGGCTTCCTGTGTAAGTCCAAGCTTTAGATATGATAGTCCCGAAGATCGATAGGCACCCGAAAAAGATGGGTCAAGTTCGATCAACTTGAGAGAGTTTTGAATGCTCGCCTGATGGTCGTTTTGCAGCTGATACATAAGCGACACATTCATAGTGATTATGCTGGAGAGCGGATCAATATCATTTGCCCGCTTTATCATTAACGCTGATTCATCAAATCGATTGAGATCCGCAAGCAGCAGAGAATACCAGTGATACGCTGTTGCGTAATTTGGGTTAAGCTCGATAGCACGCTTGAATTCTTGTTCAGATTCCGCCCACCGCCATAGATACTGATTCACGGCGCCCAGCGACGCGTGGGGCTCAGCCAATTGGTCATCAATGGCTATTGCACGCTCGGCAAAGGCCTTTGCTTGCGGTAAGGTTTCGCTGGTCGGAGTTCCGTCGTAGTCACCCAATATAACGTAGCAATCGGCCAGACCGGCGTAAGCGAGTGCATAGTTCGGGTCGCGGTCAGCCGCAGATTTGAATTGCTCGATCGCTTTCTTGAGGTTTTCCGCCGTCCTCCGGTTCCAGAAGTAACGTCCTTTCAGGTAGGCCTGATACGCTTCCGGGTCGGTCGTCGAGGTCTTGGTTACTTTTGCTTCGTCCGCACCCGAAAGTTTTGATTTGAGTTTGGTCGAAACATCTTTGGCGATCTCGCTTTGAAGCGAAACGAGTTCGGATTGCTTGCGGTCGTACTGCTCGCTCCAGATCACGTCCTGCGTTTTCGTATTGACCAGTTCGAGACTTAGCTTCAAATCGTCACCACGCCCGCCGACCCTGCCCAGCAACACGGCCTGCACACCTAATTCCTCGCCGATCTTCTTAGGCGAAGTCTCCTTGCCCTTGTAATAAAAGACAGTGCTTCTGGATTTCACGGCCAGATTCGGCACTTGCGACAGACTCTTGATCAGCGTCTCGGTCATTCCGTCAGAGAGATATTCGACATCCGCGTTCCCGCTCTCATTAACAAACGGCATCACGGCAATGGATTCGATCTGTTTAGATGGTTGGAAATATCGGTAGCCAAAGAATCCGCCGACCAATACCGCAACGGCAACCAGTGCCCCGAGCAGCGGCTTAGCCGCCCTATTTGCGTAAAGGCTATGCTTCGCCGATAACTTGCCCCGAGCGTCCCGAGGCTCCGCCTCCGCTCCGCGAGGGAAAAGCGCAGTCTTCCCCGTTGTGTGAATCTGCGCTCGAGTCGCCGGTTCGCCCGGCGGTGCAGTCTCGTATAATATCGCTGTTTGGGGTTCATCATTGAACTGGCCGCCCGTTGACGCAGGCGGCTCCGACCGCGCCGGGCCGTAGAGCAATTCGGCCCCGTCGTCGAGACAGAACATCATTGTGCTGTCATATTCTCGTCCGCACTGCGCGCATTTCTTCATACTTCCTATTCCGGCAGATTCATTCTCATTAAAAGGTCCTTGTACCGCGGATCATCGCGAACTGAATCAAACTGGAGGTTCCAGCGCACCATTGGGAGCTGAGAGCTTCGCCGTTCAAATTCCTTTTCCAGCCATTCAAATGCTTTGTCAATTTCTCCAAGGCCAACGTACACCATGGCAACGTACGATCCGTTCGCTTCTTTACTGGCGTACTTGGCCTCCAATTCTCTAAGGACGCCACGGGCTTCTTCCTTCTCGCCGACCGATGCAAGAACAAACCCCAGATCCCCCAGCGTTACACCGCTGCGGTTTGAGAGTTCCACTGCCCTTCGGGCGGACGCGATCGCTTCGGACTTACGCCCCTGGCGAAAATAGGAAAGTGCCAGATATTGGTGGGCCGCCGGGAACCCTGCATCCGATTCGATCAATTTCAGCAAGGTTTCGATCGCCGCATGATCGTTTTGCAGAAGCTGATGAGTCCGCGCAACATTGACTGCGATGACGCTTGAGACCGGATCGATCTCCTGCGCACGCTTGATCATTGCGGCAGCCTCATCGTACCTGCCCCACGACCTCAGCCGTATAGAATACCAGTGGTACGCCGTGGCATAACCCGGGTTCATCGCGATGGATCGTTTGTAGTGGTCCTCCGCTTCTGCCCAATGCCATCTATAGTCTGCGACCGACCCAAGCGTTGCATGGGCCTCGCCCAGCTCGCTATCCAGAGCGAGCGCCCGTTCGGCATATGCTTTGGCCTTCGGCACGACCTCGTCCGTTGGCGTGCCGGCGTATTCGGTCAAGACGAGGTGAGAGTCCGCTAGACCGACGAACGCAAGCGCGTAATTTGGATCACGTTCCGTTGCGATCGTGAATTGCTCAAGTGCCTTGCGGATATTCAACGCCGTCCGGCGGTTCCAGAGATAGCGGCCCTTCAGATAAGCCTGATACGCTTCCGGGTCGCGTGTGCCGGTGCTCGTCACCTTTTGTTCCTCGGTTCCCGTCAGCCTGGCTTTGATGCGGGCGGAAACATCTTTCGCGATCTCGCTTTGAAGGCTCACAACGTCGGATTGGCGCCGTTGATATTGCTCCGTCCAGATTACCTTGTCGTTTGGAACATCGATGAGTTCCAGGCTGAGTGTTAGCTGGTCACCGCGCTGTGTGACCCTGCCGTTCAATATCGCCTGCACGTTCAGTTCCCTTGCGATGGTCTGCAGATCGGTGCTTTTGCCTTTATAACGAAAAACAGTCGAACGCGGCTTTACGTTAAGATCGGGGAGATTCGAAAGCCCTTTGATAAGCGTCTCGGTCATGCCATCGCTCAGGTATTCCACTTCCGCATTCCCGGTTTCGTTTACGAACGGCATCACCGCGATCGACTCGATCTGTTTAGTCGGAGCAAAGTATTTATAGCCAAAAAATCCACCGACAAGCACAGCAACCGCAACCACTGCTGCGATCAGCGGCTTCGCCGCTCTATTTGCGGAGAAGCTCTGCTTTTCCGAAAGCCCACCCAAAGATTCCCGAGGCTCCGCCTCCGCTCCTGTGCTTAGAATGGCTGTCTGTTCCGTAGTGTGAATCTGTGCACGAGTCCGGGCTTCGCCCGGTGCAGCCGTCGAGTGTAATATCGCGGTTTGCGGCTCGTCCGACGGGAACCCAGTCGCTCCCGGTACTGACTTTGCCGGGCCGTACAGCAACTCTGCTCCGTCATCCAGACAGAACATCATCGAATTGTCGTACTCGCGGCCACATTCAGGGCATCGTTTCATAAAATTCTATTCCGGTAAATTCATTCGTCTGAGTATTGATTTGAATCGCGGATCGTCTCTGAGCGAGTCCCAGAACGGGTCCACCTTGATTCGCTGCAACTGCCAGTCGCGTTCATTGTAGGCCCGATCAAGTTCGGCAAAGGCCTCGTCCTTGTCGCCTAGCGCAGCGTATAGGCTGGCAAGCCTGTATGAAAGAACATACTGTGTTTTGCGGAGATCTTTGAATCGCTGAACTATCTCCTCGGCCTCGCGTCGGCGACCAGATTTTGCGTAGGAAAAACCGATGTTTCGGAGAGCAAACTGACTTGTTGGATCGGCTTTCAACGTTTGCTCGTTAATTGCTATTGATTCGTCGTACATGCCGCTCAAGGCGTACGTTTCGCCGAGCATCCACCTACCGACGGGAAAAGTCGGCTCCATCTCATATACTTTTTTCGCCTGTTCCAGCGCCTTATCATTCTGTCGGGCAAAGAGGTACAGCCACGCAAGATTCGCTCCCATATTGAGATCGAGCGGTTCGAGTTCGAGGGCTTGCTTTACTTTCACGATGGCTTCGTCAACGCGACCCATATCCGCGAGGTAGATCTGCCCGTATCGGAAATGTGTGGCTGCATTATTCGGATCAAGTTCGATCCCACGTTTGAATTCGCGTTCGGCCGCCGCCCAATTCCAATCGCAGATCGCCAATGTCATCCCAAGAAAAGTGTGGCCTTCCGCGAGCATTGGATCGATCTCCACGGCTCGGGATGCGGCCGCTTTTGCTTGTGGATATGCGTCCATCGGTGCCATGTACGGATAGGCCGGCATACTCATATATGCGTCGGAGATCCGCGCATAGGCCAACGCAAAGTTCGGGTCGAGCCTTATCGCCTGTTGAAAATAGTCAATACCTTTCAAGATGTCATCTTTTGTTCGCTTGGCAAGGTGATAGCGGCCTTTCAAATAAAGTTGATAAGCATCGTTGTTATCCGTATATTTTTTGGTGATTCCCTTTGCATCGTCGCCTGATAGTTTTAATTGCAGCTTCTGCGCGATCGTCGTCGCGATCTCGCGCTGAGTGGCTAGCAGATCGGCCATCTTGCGGTCGTATTGCTCTGCCCAGATGAGTTTGTCGGTTCTGGCATCGGTAAGTTGGACGCTAATATTCAGACTGTCGCCTATTTGAACAAGCCTGCCGGACATGACGGCATCGACATTAAGCTCCTTTGCGATCTGCGATGTGTCGCCGCCCTTGCCCTTGTATCGCATAACAGAACTGGTCGGGCTGACCTTCAGGTTCGGCAGTTGGGAAAGACGGTAGATCAACGAATCAGCCAGTCCATCCGAGAGGTATTCGGTATCGCCACTGCCGCTGCGGTTCTCAAACGGAAGCACAGCGATCGAGTTGATCCGTTCGGTGTCAGCAGCATCGAAATACCGATATCCGAAGAATCCGCCGACGAGCACAGCGACCGCAACCGCCGCAGCGATCAGCGGCTTCGCATTTCGCCGAACGGAAAAGCTCTGCCTTTCCGTCGAGCCGCCCAAACTCTCCTGAGGCTCCGCCTCCGCTCCTGTGCGGAGAATTGCGGTCTGGTCGGTTGTATTGATCTGCGCGCGAGTCGGAGCTTCACCCGGAGCAGCCGTCGAATGAAGTATCGCGGTTTGCGGTTCATCACCAAACTGTCCGCCCGCTGCTCCCAGCACCCCGGCCTTCGGCCCCCCCTCCTCAGGCAGGAGGGGAACTGGCGGTTCTGACTTGCTGCTCGCTGGGCCTTCGAGAAGCGCATTTCCGTCGTCGAGACAATACAGCAGTGTATCGTCGTAATAGTCTCTTCTACACTCAGGGCAGCGTTTCATAACTTAAACCTATTCAGGGAAACCGGCTTTTTTCATCACGTCCTTAAACCGCGGGTCATCACGCAAGGGATCCATGTATGGGTCCATCTTCATCCAGGCCGTATGTTGATCTTTTGTTTCGAGCGCCTCGTTGAGTAGGGCAAAGGCTTTATCTTTCTCGCCCAACTCGGCAAAGAATCCCGCCACAAAATATGGATATAGTTTTAACGGCGTGCGCTGCTCGGTAATTTTCCTCAGGAAGCCCTGCCAGTTGCCACCCGCAAAACTATCGCGGATAAACTTTGCCGCCTCAAGCTCGCCTCTGGTTTCCTGGACTTTGGCAAGTTCTTCGACAGCCGAGGGATAATCGCGCTTCATACGGTGGGCGTAAAAAAGCTGCAAGTGTGCGTACCAGAAATTCGGATCGAGTTCGACGTTCTTTTTGCTCAGCGTCTTGCTTTCTTCATATTTTCGTTCCCAGAAAAGCAAGTGCGCAACCTCATAGTTAGTTACCGGCGACAATGGGTCGATCTCCAACGCCCGTCTAAAGGCAATGTGGGCATCGTCGAATCTGCCGAGATTGCCGAGCTGCAGCCCGTAGCGGCGATGACCTTCCGAATAATTCGGATTAAGTTCTATCGCACGTTTTTGTTCGCGTTCATTGCAGGCAAAATCGCGGTCATAGGTATTACAGATCACTCCCAACACAGAGTGCGGCTCGGCTAAACTGTTATCCAATTCCAAGGCTTTCAGAGCGAGTTCCCGTGCTTTATGAACCACTTCGTTTACCTGCGGAAAACTGTAGAGTGCGAGAAACCAATTCGCCTCGGCAAGGCCGGCATACGCCAATGCGAACTTTGGATCAATGGTTACAGCCTGTTGATAGGATTCGATCGCCTTCTGAGCATCTCTTGCAGTTCGCTTACTCCCATAGAACCGCCCTTTCAAATAAAGCTGATACGCCTCATTATTATCCGTGTACTTTTTGTTTATTCCCTTTGCATCATCGCCAGACAGCTTTAACTGCAGTTTCTGCGCAATTGTCGCCGCAATCTCACGCTGGGTGGCCAGAAGATCCGTCATCTTGCGGTCGTATTGCTCGCCCCAGAGCAGCGTGTTATTTCGTACATCGACAAGCTCAACACTGATCGTCAGGTTGTCTCCGATCTGAGCAAGCCTACCTGTCATCACCGCATCGACGCCTAACTCGCTTGCGATCTTGGCGACATCGGTATCCTTTCCTTTGTAGCGAATAACCGCGCTCGTCGGACTGACCTTCAGATCCGGCAGCTGCGAAAGTCGATAGATCAAAGACTCTGCCAATCCATCGGAAAGATATTCCGAATTCGGATCACCGCTCTTATTCTGAAACGGAAGGACCGCGATGGAATTGATCTGTCCGGAACCTCCGCCGATATTTAGGTACCGGTAACCTAAGAATCCCCCGACAATCACCGCAATTGCGACGGCCGCAGCGATCAGCGTCTTCGCCGCCCTATAAGCGAAAAAGCTCCGCTTCTCGGGCAACCCACCCAGAGATTCCCGAGGCTCCGCCTCCGCCCCTCGCTGCATGACGGCAGTTTGCTCAGTCGTAAATATCTGCGCCCGAGTCGGAGCTTCGCCCGGTACCGCGGTCGAGTGGAATATCGCAGTTTGGTGTTCATCACCGAACTGGCCGCCCGCTGGCGCAGTCGGTTCTGACCCGGCTGCCGGGCCGTAAAGCAATTCCGATCCGTCATCCAGACAGAACATCATCGTGTTGTCATACTCTCGTCCGCATTCAGGGCATCGTTTCATAAGGTTCTATTCCGGCAGATTCATCCGTTTCAGCAAATCCTTGAATCGAGGGTCGTCGCGGAGAGATTCATAAGGGATTCGAAACCTGATAACTGCTAACTCTTCTTTTGCCTGAAAGGCTTTTTCCAACCATTCAAATGCCTGATCTTTTTCGCCCAATCCCGCATAGACGCCGGCAACGTCGGTCGCATTCGCTTGGTTTGTGGCATACTTTCCCTCCAGCTCTTTGGCAATGGCTTTTGCTTCCGCACGTCTTTCCGTTACTCCGTATCCGTAGCCCAGGTCGACAAGTCTAACGCCAGCTCTGTTACTCAGTTCGACTGCCTTTTCCAAATTGGCGATGGCATCCAGTTCGCGGCCCAGTTTTAGATACGAGAGTCCCAAATATTGATAGGAACCCGAAAAATTCGGATCGAGTTCAATGATCTTGAGAGAATTGTCTATGCTCGCATTATGGTCGTTTTGAATCTGATATGTCTGTGAAACATTGACACTGACGATGCTCGATAGCGGGTCGATCTCCTGCGCCCGCCTGATCATAAAAGCTGCTTCATCAAATCGTCCACGAGATCTTAGGGCAATTGAATACCAATGATGGGCTGTCGCGTAATTCGGACTTAACTCGATGGCCCGTTTATACAACCGTTCAGCTTCACCCCATTGCCACGATAGTTCATTCGCATTTGCAAGAGATGCGTACGCCTCACCTAACTTGTCGTCAATGGCTATCGCTCGCTCGGCAAAAACCTTTACCTGCTCAACAGCGTCGCTGGTCGGAGTTCCGGCGTATTCCGGTAAAACAACGTAGCAGTCGGCTAGACCGACGTAAGCGAGAGCGTAACTCGGGTCGCGATCCGTCGCCAACTTGAACTGCTCGATCGCTTTCTTTAGGTTTTCCGCCGTTCGTCTGTTCCAGTAATAACGCCCTTTCAGATAAGCCTGATACGCTTCGGGATCTGCCGTAGCAGTTTTGGTAACTTTCGCAACCTCCGCGCCTGAAAGTTTGGTTTGTAGTTTGCTTGAAACATCCTTCGCTATCTCACTCTGCAGCGAGACAAGATCAGACTGCTTGCGGTCGTACTGCTCGGCCCAGATCACATCCTGCGTCTGCGTGTTGACCAATTCGAGACTCAACTTCAGATCGTCACCACGCCCGCCGACCCTTCCCAGCAACACGGCGTGCACGCCTAATTCCTCGCCGATCTTCTTAGGTGAAGTTTCCTTGCCCTTGTAATAGAAGACCGTACTTCTCGATTTAACCGCCAGATCAGGAACCTGCGATAGACTTTTGATCAGTGTCTCTGTCATTCCGTCCGAGAGGTATTCGACATCGGCATTCCCGCTCTCATTGACAAACGGCATTACGGCGATCGACTCGATCTGTTTGGTTGGCGAGAAATAGCGGTAGCCTAAGAATCCTCCGACCAGAACCAAAATGGCCACAACCAAAGCCGCCAGCGGCTTCACCGCCCTATTTGCGGAGCGGTTGCCGGCTTCCGCAACACTGGCACGTTTTTTGTGCCGAAACCTATGCTTCTCCGTCGAGTCACTCAAATTCTTTTGAGGCTCCGCCTCCGCTGCCGTGCGAAGTATAGTGGTCTGCTCCGGCGTGTGAACCTGAGCCATAGTCGCTGACTCGGACGAAGAGCCGCCTACAGGCGGGACTCCAAGCCCGGACAATATCGCCGTTGCCGGTTCATCAGCATTCTCAGAGCGGGCTTCGCTCGACGCTGGACCGAACAGAAGCTCCGAGCCGTCGTCGAGGCAGAAGCTCATCGAGTCGTCGTTGTAATCTCGTCCGCACTGCGGGCATTTTTTCATAAACTTTATTTCGGCAGATTCAGTCGTTTGACCAGTTCCGCAAATCGCGGGTCGTCGCGCAACGGGACCCAATATGTGTCGACGTTTACCCGAAACAGTTCCCAATTCCTCTCTTCGAATGCAGTATTCAGCTCCGCAAATGCTTTGTCCTTGTCGCCGAGTGCCGCATAAACCGCCGCATAACGGCCGGTCGGAACGTACTGCGATTTTGAGAGGTCGCGCATTCGCCTGATCATTTCCTCTGCCTTGTCACGTTGGCCGTTTTTCGCGTAAGCAATGCCGGCACCTCGAAGCGCGAATTGGTTAGCGGGATCGGTTTGCAGCCATTTTTCGCCTACCGATATTGCTTCTGTGTACATTCCGTTCTCGACATACCTGTCGATTATGCTCCACTGTGAGATGGGGTGATTAGGTTCGATTTCATAATTTTTTCGAGCCACCTCCAGCGCCTTCTCTTTCTGGCCCACGACGGTATACGCCCATGCCAAAGTTCCTCCCATATTCATATCGAGCGGCTCCGCGTCGAGGCCCCGCTTTATCTCGGCAAGTCCTTCGTCAAGCCGGCCAGCTGGAGCGAGATAGATTTGACCGTAGCGGAAATGCGCAGAAAAATTGTTCGGATCAAGCTCGATCGCGCGTTTGAACGAGCGTTCGCCTTCAACCCAATTCCAATCGTAAATGATCAAACAATAGGCTAAGAAAGTATGCGCTTCGGCCAACGTCGGGTCGATCTCAAGCGCTTTCAGCGCAGCAGCCTTGGCCGGAGGAAATGCGTCTTTCGGCGCCATGTACGGATATGCCGGCATACTCCCGTAAGTTTCTGCGATTCGTGCGTAGGCCAATGCGAATTTGGGGTCGAGCTTTATCGCCTGCTCAAAATACTCAACGGCGCGGAGCATTTCGTCTTTCGTCCGCTTGCCGAAAGCATAACGGCCTCGCAGATACAGTTGATATGCTTCGCTGTTATCTGTGTATTTTTTTGTAATTCCTTTTGCGTCGTTGCCCGAAAGCTTTAACTCGAGCTTTTGAGTTATCGTCGTCGCGATCTCACGCTGGGTAGCGAGCAGGTCGGCCATTTTGCGATCGTACTGTTCGGCCCAGATTAGCTTTTTTGTCCTCGCGTCGATCAGCTCGACGCTGATCGTCAGGTCATCGCCACGCTGCGCCAGCCGGCCGGACATTATCGCATCGACCTCGAGTTCCCTTGCGATACTCGCAACGTCTGCTTGAGAACCTCTATATCTCAGGACCGTACTTGTAGGACTCACCTTCAAGCCCGGAAGCTGCGAAAGTCGGTAAATGAGCGACTCGGCAAGCCCGTCAGAGAGATAGTCCGTGTCCGCATTTCCGCTGCGGTTCTCGAACGGAAGCACGGCGATAGAATTGATCGCGCCGGAACTGCCGGAGTTGAAGTACCGATAGCCAAAAAATCCGCCGAGCACAATAATTCCCAACACAAGAGGGACGGCAAGCAGCCTCTTATCAAAGCTGCTAGGCTTCCGAACAACATCGCTTGTGCCAGTTGGCAAAACTGCTGTTTGCTCGGTCGTCTGTATCTGCGGACGCGTCGCCGCCTCACCCGGCATGTCGGTAACATGGAGTATCGCCGTCGCCGGCTCATCGCCTGACGAGCCCGTCGCCGGCCCTTCGAGCAGAGCATTTCCGTCGTCGAGACAGTACAGCAGCGTGTCGTCGTAATAATCGCGTCTGCATTCAGGGCATCGTTTCATAGAATTCTATTCCGGCAGGTTCAGTCGTTTTAACATCGCCTTGAAGCGCGGTTCATCTCGCAACTCGTCCAGGGACGGGTCGATCGAATACTCGTTCACCGCGAAAAATCGGTCGTCAAAATCTTTATCAAGCCACTTGAGAGCCTCCTCCTTATTTCCTAATGCTAGGTAAGCGCTCGCAAACGCTGCTCCCGGAATATAACGTCTAGTCGATTCTTGTTTTAAGTGATCCAGGATCTTAAACGCCTCTTTGCGGTCTCCGGCCTTGGCGTATGCTTCAGCCAGCGACCCCTTGCCGAGCGGATCATCGACGTCCAACTCTAGATACTTTTGATACGAGGTTATCGCCTCCCGATACGAACCCTTTCTGAAATAAGCCAGGCCCAAAAGGTAATGAGTTTCAGCATAGTTTGGATCAAGTATTAGGACAGCATTTTGCTCCGCAATTGCGTCGTCAAAGCGGCGTGCCGACATAAGCGCTGAAGCAAGAACCCCACGTTTAGAAAGAGGGTCAAGTTCGACCGCCCGCCGGGCTTCAGCTATTGCCTCGTCGAATCGCCTTAGACATCGCAGCAGCATACCTAGATTTGCATGTGCCGCCGGATTATTCGGTTCCAGTTCGACGGCACGGCGAAACTCTTTTTCCGCCTCGACGCGTTCCCATTCAAATTCAGCGAGATACCCGCCTAGAGCAATATGCGCCTCTGCCAGTGAATCATCCAGTTCCAAAGCCCGCAATGCCGCAGTTTTTACTTGCGGCATAATGTCTTTTGGCATGGCAAGGCTCCAGCCGGGGAATGATCGGTATGTCGTTGCGAGACCGGAATATGCCGGCGCATAGTTCGGATCTTTTTCGATCGCCTGTTTGAAAAACTCAACCGCCAATTTTAGCGATTCAGCGGTCCGGCGGTTCCGCTGAAAAAGTCCCTTTAGGTAAAGCTGGTAGGCTTCGGGATCAACGGCTGAATTCTTTTCGACCTTGGCAACATCCGCACCTGAGAGCTTTGATTTGAGCTTGTTTAATACATCACGGGCGATATCGCCCTGAAGGACCACGAGGTCTGATTGTTTTCGATTGTATTGCTGGCTCCAAACGACTTTGTCCAGACCGATATCTATCAACTCAACAAAAAGCGAAATATCCTGCCCACGTTGGACGACTCGTCCGTTCAGGATCGCCTGTACATTCAATTCCTTGGCGATCGTCTGCGAATTCGTTCCTTTACCCTTGTATTGAAACACCGAGGATCGTGGTCTAACATTCAGATTCGGCAGTTGTGAAAGGCTACTTATCAGCGTTTCGGTCATCCCATCGCTCAGATAATCGAAATCGGCATTCCCGCCTTCATTCACAAAAGGCATCACGGCGATCGAACTGATCTGTTTGGCGGGAGTGACGTACCGATAACCAAAGAAACCGCCAAGCACGATAACAGCCAGCGCAAACGGTGCAAGTACCAGCCGCTTATCAAAACCTTTTGTTTGTGGAATTTCGGCAACACCCGACGGTAGGACTGCGGTTTGTTCTGTTGTGTGTATCTGCGCTTTGGTCGCAGCTTCACCCGGAGCCGCCGTCGAATGCAAGATCGCGGTCGCCGGTTCATCTCCACCCGGAGCCGTCGCCGGCCCTTCGAGCAGCGCATTTCCATCGTCGAGACAATACAGCAGCGTATCGTCGTAATAATCCCGTCTGCATTCAGGACATCGTTTCATAGGTTCGAGGGGTAAAGTTTTAGTACATCATCTTAACCCATTAACTGCCACTTTGTGCGTCTATAAGCGATGCTGAAGCCATTCCTCTGGGCATTCCTTTGAGTTTGGCTGCCAGGCGAACTTTTTGTTAAGGAGACATTCGGCTAGTCGGATATCGTCAGAGTAAAAGTGTCGGATACTTCTACAATCCAATTCTTCCAACAAGATCGGCGAAGCGCGCATCGCTGCGCAGACCGTCGTATTCGTAACCGGTGCCTATAAATCGCAGGAGCAGATCGCGTTTGATGTAAGCCTGTTCGAGCAGGTCGATAGCCTTGTCATTTTCGTCTAGTGCCGAATATACGGCCGCTAATAACGCGGGAGAGGCATACTGATTCATCGCCTCGATCTTTGTCAGGATAGCCCGGGCGTCGTTTCGCTTTTCAGGCATTTTGGCATAAGTCGCCGCCAAGTAAACCAGCGGTTGGCTATATTTTTCGTCCCCGCCAAACAGGTCAGCCGATTTCTTGTAATATTCAGCCGCCTCGCTGTACAGACCTTTCCCGGCGTAGGCGTATCCGAGCGAAAAGTTCGGGATCTCTTTAGTTGGGTCGACGGCTTGTGCTTCCTGATACGCGCGAAGGGCGTCGTCAAACTTCCTCGCCTGCGTCAGGATGATCCCTTTGTGAAGCAGCGCTAAACGCCGGTTTATCGGATCGCGAATTCGCTGTTGTTCGAGTTCGGCGAGAGCCTCGTCCTGGCGGCCCATTACCGAGAGGAAGAACGCATAGCTATTACGAGCAAAATCGAGATTAGGACTCAATTCGATCGCCCGTTTGTATTCAGCTTCAGCTCCGGGCCAATCGAATTCATATTCGTTCACCATCGCCTGAACGACATGGCCCTTGGCTAAATTTGGATCTATTTCCAGTGCTCGTGCTGCGGCCGTCTTTGCCTTTGGCATGATCTCGTTCGGGTCGTCACTGCCGTTTGCCTGAGCATAATATACCCAGGCTATCTCGGCGTAAGCGGCGGCGAAATTCGGATCTAGCTTTACAGCCTGCTCGAAATATTCCAGGGCGTTGCTCTTTACAAATAGAGGTCCGTTTATCTCAACGAGGCCACTGAGGTAATAGCGAAAAGCTTCTGAATCTTCAGTGCCGTTATTGACTATTCGCTGTGATTGCGAATCGGTAAGTTTAAGTCGGAGCCGCTCAGTCACCTCCTGTGCGATCTCATTCTCGATCTTTAAGATTTCACTTGCCTTTCGCCGGTATTGTCCTCCACTAAGGTGCCTATTCTCTACGGCATCGACGATATCAACCCTTATGGACAGATCCTCGCCAATCTGTGTGACACTGCCGGTAACAAGAGCAAGCACGCCAAGCTGTGATGCGACGTCACGGATATCAAGATCAGCTTCGCGAAACTTAAAACTGGAATTCCGCGAGATGACCGTCAGCTGAGGTAACTGCGATAAACGATCGATCAAACTCTCGCTTAGGCCATCAGAAACATAAGCGAGATCCGGGTTGCCGCTCAGATTCTCAAAAGGGAGGACTGCGATAGAATCAATCGACCGGCTGCCGCCGGGACTGATGAAAGCAAAATATGCGGCAGCTGAAACCACCGCAACGATAACCAGTACGAACGACACGGTTCGGAGACGATTGGCCGCCGCTCGGTGAAACACCCCTGACAAACCGGGCGACGAAAACGGGCGTGGCGCGTAGTGGCCATCTTGCCCGCCGTTGGTTGTTCTCGACGCATCCCCGGCTGTTGGAATAGGCTGTTCAGCAGTCGAGAGGACTTTCTTGTTGTCGTCTTTCTGTCCATCGTCGCGGGAGCTATCACCAGCTGACCTGCTAAGGCTATTGTCAAATTCGATGCGTTTTTTGACCTTTTCCAGATCGGCTCGAAATTCATTTGCGGTTTGATAACGGGCTTCGATGTTTTTTGAGAGCGCCTTTGTTACTATCCACTCGAGCTCCGCCGGCGGATCGTCAATCCAGTCGGCCATCGGCGCCGGTTCGCTCCTCAGCACCGAAGCAATAATATCCGCCGTGGTTTCACCCAGGAATGGCCTGTGCCCGGTAACCATTTCATAGACGACCGCGCCCAAACTCCAAATGTCCGTCCTCGCATCCACATGCTTACCGCGAGCCTGCTCCGGCGACATATAGGAAGCAGTCCCCATAATTGCCCCCGGCATAGTTCGCGGCAGAGCCTGCGTCGCGTCTTCCGATCCGGAACTCATTGACGGCGGCTTGTGCCGCGTGAGCTTCGCCAGGCCAAAATCGAGCACTTTGATATATCCGTCTCGTCTGACCATTATGTTTTCGGGCTTGATATCACGGTGGGTGATCCCGGCCTCATGAGCAGCTGCCAGGGCGGACGATACCTGTATTGCAATATCAAGTGCCTTTTGCAGATCGAGTTTCGGCCCGATCAGGTGGTTTAGCGTCTTGCCGTCGACGTATTCCGCGACGAAAAACATGGTTCCCTCATCTGTACTTTCCAGCTCGTAGATCGTCATTATGTGAGGGTGGTTCAGTGCAGAAACCGCTTGGGCCTCTACGGCGAACCGATGCAGACTCTCTTTGCTCGAAACCAGGTCAGAGCGTAGTACCTTTAACGCAACACTCCGGTTAATGCGTGTGTCATTCGCAAGATAGACCTCGCCCATGCCGCCCTTACCGAGCAGCTTTACGACCTCATAACGTTCGTTCAATAATGTTCCGGTTTCTAAGCCGGGCGGCATCAACTCGGGATTTACCGAACCGGAAGTGCTCACTCGATCAAACAGACTGACGGCCTCGGCAATGGCGGAATTCTCAAGGAAAGCGTCATCCTCGTCATAAGATTCAAGCAGTTTTTCTACTTCGTCTTTCAAGCTCACATCCCCTTCGCAGGCATGGCTCAGAAAGTCGGCACGCTCATCATCCGGATGGTCTTGTGCCGAAGAAAGTAACGTTTTTACCATGTTCCATCTTTCAGGGGTCATAGCATTCGCTCCCTTACAGAAAACCTCGGATAACGGGAAATCATAGCGAGGGTATCAGGAAAATTAAAATAAAAACAACTCTCCAACCTTTCACGTCCTCATTCCAAAACTTGAACGTATCGGCTGCTGAGATTCTGCTCTTGTCATATAAGCGATAAAAAGGAGTCGGGAGGGTCGCTTTTCTGATGATCAACCGATTTCTTGTTGTACAATCAGCTTCATGGATGAGGACGCGGAACCGGCTCGGGCAATTACGTTAATGCTCCATCAATGGCGGCAGGGTGATATGCAGGCCTTTGATGAAGTAGCCGAATACGTCTATAACGACCTGCATCGCCGCGCCTCGGCGTATCTCAGAAATGAACGTCCCGGCCATACGCTTCAAACCACTGGATTGGTCCACGAGGCATTTATCAAGCTCATCGACAAACAGGAGATCGAGTGGCAGGACCGCGATCATTTTTTTGCCGTCGCGGCCCAGGCGATGCGAAGGATCCTCGTCGATCATGCCCGAAGCCGGACCCGTCATAAGCGGGGCGGAAAAGACGAAGACCTGCCGCTCGATGAAGCGAGGCAGATGCCGTCAGACCGATCCGGTGTCGACGTGATCGCTCTGGACGAGGCTCTGAATACGCTGGCAACCTTCGATGAACGCCAGGCAAAGATCGTAGAACTGAAGTACTTTGGCGGAATGACCCTGGATGAAACGGCAGACGTCCTTGGGGTTTCGAATGTGACCGTCAAACGCGATTGGCAGATCGCCAGGGCATGGTTACGGCAGCAGCTGCAATAGCCCGCCAGCCTTACAATCATTGCCGAGACCCGATTTCCCTTAAAATATCGCTTACCGTATTAGAAAAGCATTTTGTTCCAACTTCGTTTTGGCATATAGTGTGCTCTAGCTCCCGTCTATGTTTATCGGCTGAGACCCGCTCCTGGCTCAAGCGGCGAACAGTTTCTGCGTATCAGAAGGAGATCAGAGAATGGACGAAAAAGAATGGACGATCATGATCTACATGGCGGGTGACAATAATCTCGCCGTCGATATGGCATATGCCATGGAGCAGATCAAGGATGTGGCCGGCGAGAGCATCGACAGCCCGAATCTCTTTGTCTATTACGACGGTAACTCGCCGGAGATCCCGACGTTGTACTGCGATTTCTCG
This sequence comes from Pyrinomonadaceae bacterium, assembly GCA_041748975.1. Classification (GTDB taxonomy): domain Bacteria; phylum Acidobacteriota; class Blastocatellia; order Pyrinomonadales; family Pyrinomonadaceae; genus OLB17. The sequence goes on along the minus strand of JBGTCF010000194.1, from coordinate 3,709 downwards.
ATCGCGAAGGATCCCAAATATGTTCGCTCCTTCCGTGTGCCCAACAAACTGTATAACGTGCCGAACAAAGCGAACGAGAACGCTGCCGATTATCGCTCCGTGCTGAATTTCGTCGATTGGTGCGTGAACAAGGTCGAGGTCGAAACGGACGGCGAGGTGACGTACGGTCGAAAAGCAAAACGCTACGCTCTCATTTTCTCGGGGCACTCGCTAGGCTTTCAGGATATCGGTCTGTTTCGCGACGAAACCTCGGGCCGGTCGATGAAGATGTCGGACCTCTCGTATGTGATGTTTCGGCTTACCGGGACTGCGGGGGAGCTCAAAACACAAGCCAAGAAATCGGGCTTCGAGGATGCAGACCTGGAGCGAGAATCAGCGCCGCTGCTTGGCCAACGGCTCGATCTTCTTGGCTTTGACAGCTGCGTGATGGGAATGCTCGAGGTCGGCTATCAGTTCAGCAGTTATGCCAAGACGATGATCGCCTCCGAGGGCAGCGTTCCGAACGCCGGCTGGACTTATGCAAAGATCCTCGGCGGAATGACGTGTGTCAGCGGCAGTCATGAATCGACTGAGAAGGTTGCTGAGCGATTTGTTTATGAGTTTATTAAGGGCCAAGATTCCTTCACGGTCGGCGGAGTGTCCGTCGATATTGCGGCCTGGGATCTGGATAAAATGAACGACCTGGCCGGAGCCTTCGATGGCCTCGCGGCGGCATTACAGGACTGCTTCACGGACACCGACTCTCAGATCTACCGGCACATGGAACGCATCATTCTCAATGTCCACTGGAAGTGTCAATCGTATATGTACGATCAGAATGTCGATCTGGGCGACTTTTGCGAATTGCTCGATCGCGAGTGTGAGATGCTGATCGGTGAGGTCGGCGACGACCCAGCCTTGATCGCCGTCAGAACGGCATGCCGGGATGTGCTGGAGAAGCTTCGCTTGGCGGTCATCCTGAGCGGCTTCAGCGGCGGCGCCTATCAGTACTCAAACGGCATATCGATTTTCTTTCCGTGGTCGCGAGAGGGATATCACGTATCAAAGAAGAATTACGAGAGTCTCTGGTTCGTGAAGGACATCACGAAGTCCCGCAAATTTACATGGCCAGGTTTTCTGAAGAAATACCTAAACGAGGTCGCACTCCGTAGATCAGCTCCGACCACCGCCGAGGGTTTCGAGGGACCAAAATATCGTTATCGTTCGGGCATCAAGTTTGACCCGCGCTCGGAAATGGATTCTTTAGGCAACTTCCCGACCAGGCTGGCTGGCCAAGAGGGTTCGAAGCTTGCGGGTCAAGAAGGCTCAAAGCTTGCCGGTCAAGAAGGTTCAAAACTTGCAGGACAGGAAGGCTCAAAGCTTGCCGGTCAAGAAGGCTCAAAGCTTGCAGGGCAGGAAGGCTCGAAACTTGCCGGTCAAGAAGGCTCTAAACTCGCGGGACAAGAAGGCTCAAAGCTCGCCGGTCAAGAAGGTTCAAAACTTACCGGGCAGGAAGGATCAAAGCTTGCAGGGCAAGAGGGTTCAAAGCTCGCGGGTCAAGAAGGCTCAAAACTTGCCGGTCAAGAGGGTTCGAAGCTTGCGGGGCAGGAAGGCTCAAAGCTTGCGGGCCAAGAAGGCTCAAAACTTGCCGGTCAAGAGGGTTCGAAGCTTGCAGGGCAGGAAGGCTCGAAACTTGCCGGTCAGGAAGGCTCTAAACTCGCGGGTCAGGAAGGGTCAAAGCTTGCGGGTCAGGAAGGTTCAAAACTCGCTGGCAGCGGAGGTTCGAGTGCATTCTTTAATAATTTACGACTCTTTAAGAATATTGAGAGTCGATGGAATATTTCTGGATTTACTAAGAAACCTGCAGAAAACGAGAGCGATGAAGCATAGCCGAAAGGTCGTCAAGGTCGGTAGAAAGGATTGGCATAACCAAATTTTAACGCACTCACCGCGTTTCAGGAATTGTCCGTCACCGGCCTTGCCGATCGCTCGCCGTTTCAGCGTCTCATGCTGTCTGAGCTAACGGCAAATGATATTCGCGTGACGGGCAACGATCTGCCAATCTCTACCAGTTCTCATCCATACATTGGTGTATCGGCGGCGAATCGTCTCCCCGGGGCCATTGTCGCTGCCGACCATCACTACTGTTTCGTTACCCATCAGGATCGCCGTGTTACCCAGAATCTGCACGGATTCGATGTTCCGATCAAGCGAATGGTAATTGATCACTCCGGCCCTCGCAGCCTCGATCACGCCAGAGCTTCCGAGCGTAAGGCCGTTTCGCGGATTATTCGTCACCGATTCTTTGGTAAAAAACTTTGCAATACGTGCTTCGTCTTTTTCCTGAATTGCCAACGCAGCTTCGAGGTCGAGTTTGCGAAGGGTCGCTTCGAGCTTACTATTAGCGGGCTGCGATTTCGTCTGACCCACAATAAGAATCGAAAACAGAAGTACGGAAACAATTCCAAAAACGATGCGTAAAATATACATTTCAGGCCCCCTTAGATCTTCACGCACTCGCCGCGTTTCAGAAACTGACCGTCGCCCTGTTTGCCGGCGTGTTTGCCGTTCTGAATAACGACGCGGCCGCGTGAGAGGACGGTCTCGACTTTGCCTATGACTTTCACGCCTTCGTAGGAAGAATAATCGACATTCATGTGCTCGGCTTCGACGCCGAAAGTGTGTTCGGTGTCGGGATTGAAGATAACGATGTCCGCATCAGAGCCGACAGCGATCGTGCCTTTTTTCGGGAACATGCCGAACATCTTCGCGGCTGCGGTCGATGTCAGCTCTACAAAGCGATTCAAAGATATTCGCTGCTCGACCACGCCGCCGTTGTAGATGAGGTTCATGCGGTTCTCGACGCCGGGAGCTCCGTTCGGGATCTTTGAGAAATCGCCGAGGCCTAGTTCTTTTTGCTCTTTCATGCAGAAAGGGCAGTGGTCTGTCGAGATCACCTGCAGGTCGTCCATCTTGAGGCCTTTCCAGAGCTCGGCACAGTTGTGCTTTTCACGCAGCGGCGGTGTCATCACGTATTTGGCACCTTCCCAACCGTCGCCGTAATCGTCGATGGAGTGGAAAAGATATTGCGGACAAGTCTCCGCAAACGCCGGAATCCCGCGATCTCTCGCTTGTCGAACCTGATTCAAAGCATCCGTACACGAAAGGTGAACGATGTAAACCGGCGACTCAGCCATTTCGGCGATCGCGATGGCTCGGTGAACGCCCTCGGCCTCGGCGATCGTCGGACGCGTCAGCGCATGATATTTCGGCGCCGTGCGTCCATTGGCAAGAAAGCGTTTGATGATCTCGTTGATGACGATGCCGTTCTCGGCGTGCATGCAGATGAGGCCGCCGCGTTTTCCGGCCGCCGACATCGCACGAAAGATCGTCGCGTCGTCCGCCAGAAACACGCCCGGATACGCCATGAACAGCTTGAACGACGTGATGCCCTCGTCCATCAGCGAATACATCTCCTTCTCATCGCCGTCCTCAAACTCGGTCGTAATGAGATGAAACCCGTAGTCGATCGCCGTCTTGCCTTCTGCTTTCGCGTGCCACGCATCGACGCCCGCGGTCATCGATTCGCCCTTCGTCTGCACCGCAAAATCGACGATCGTCGTCGTCCCCCCAAACGCCGCCGCCCGCGTCCCGGTAAAAAAATCGTCGCTTGACTGCGTCCCGCCAAACGGCAACTCCATATGCGTATGCGGATCGATCCCGCCGGGAA
>JBGTCF010000193.1:0-3319 GCA_041748975.1 Pyrinomonadaceae bacterium | reverse complement strand
TCAACGCCAAAACTCGGTCGGCATAACGCTCCTTATCCGCATCCGAGATCACTAGCCCCGAGGCGATCGGCACCAAGACAAACAGATTCTCCTTCCCCTCAGGAGCAACCGACGGATCTGTCACGCTCGGGGCACAGACGTACAGCGAAGGCTCGTCAGGCAGACGCGGGTCCTTATATATGTCATCAAAATTCTTCCGCCAGTCTTCACTGAACAGCAGATTGTGATGAATAAGCGAAGGCAGCTTTTCGCTCACGCCCAGATACATGATGAATGCCGACGGCGCCATCGTGCGCTTTTGCCAATATTTTTCTTTGTGTGTCTGCTGCGGAATATCGAGAAGCTGCGTCTCCGTGAACCACATATCTGCGTTCGAGATGACAAGGTCGGCTTCGATAAACTCGCCCCCCGCCAACCTGACACCGACGGCCTTTCCGTCTCTGACGATGATCTTTTCAACGGGCGAATTCACACTCAGGACTGCACCGTTTTTCTCCGCTATATTCGCTAGTGCCCTGATTAGCTCATAAAACCCGCCCTGCGGATAAAAGACGCCCTGGTTAAAATCCATGTGCGACATCAGGTTGTATAGGGCGGGGGCTTCGTAAGGCGAGGTGCCGAGGAAGACCATCGTATATTCCATCACCTGCTGCAGCTTTTTCGACGTAAAAAATTTCGACACGAACTTATGCATCGTCGAGAAGACGGACAGCTTCTGCCCCTCGGTCATCACTCGTTTATTAAAAAAGTCGAATATCGTGTCGTAATTCTTAAACATGAAGTGCTGAGTCGCCACATCATATTGATATTCCGATTGCTTCAAATACGCTCGCAGCTTGTCGCCGGCACCGGGTTCGATCGCCTCAAAGGTAGCAGTATCCACATCAATATTTGAATTGATATCCATCGGCTCGCCATTATTGCGAAAGAAAATGCGGTATGACGGCGAGAGACGCTTGAGATCGAGGTGGTCCTCGACCCGCTCGCCCATCAGGTTAAAGAAGTGTTCGAAGATATCCGGTGCCAAATACCACGATGGCCCCATGTCGAACTTAAAGCCTTCCGTCGAGAATATATTCGCCCGCCCGCCAAGATTCGCGTTCTTCTCAACGATCGTGACGTTATAGCCCTTTTTAGCAAAAAGACCGGCGGCCCCAAGACCGCCGATCCCCGCTCCGATAATTACGACCTTTTTATTCATAGACGCCGGCGAGGGCTTTGAGTGAGAGCCACACCTTTTGGCCTAAATTCGTCCGCACGCGGCCCTTGTAAACATTGTAATTTGCCCGTTCCACTTCGCCTAAAATGGCCTTATACAAGACGTAGGAGACCCGAACCGCCAGCCGTCCACGCCACGCCAGCATTGGAATACCCGCGACAGCCTCGCGGTAGACCTCGCGATTTCGCTTGATCTGGAATTTCATAAACGCAATAAAGCGGTCATCGTAAACGCGCCGCGAGATGTCGCCGTTGCTAAGGCCAAAGCTCCTCAATTCATACTGGGGCATGTAAACACGACCCAATTCTTCGTAATCCTCGCGGATATCACGGAGGAAATTTGTAAGCTGGAACGCATATCCAAGCTTTAACGCAAACGGAAACGCGGCGACCGTCGAATACCCCACAACATGCGTCACCATCAGCCCGATCACCCCAGCCGACCCGTACATATACTCTTCGAGCTCTTGATACGTCTCGTATGTCGAGCGCTCCTCGTCCATAAACATCGACCTGAGAAACGCCTCGCCGTGTTCGACCGGTATCTTGTATTTCCGAAATGTATGAACAATGGCGTTCATCACAGCATCGTCGCTAGAGCCTGCCTCCATCGCCGCCAGCCAATGCGCGCGCCATTTATTCAACTCAGCCAGCGACTCTGCCCTCGATCCCTTATCCGGATCGTCTACGATCTCATCCGGAATGCGCGCGAATGCATAGACCGCATAGATCCCATCGCGTGTCTCACGCGGAAAAAACTGCGTAGCAAAATAAAAGCTGGTCCCGTAATGCCGAGTGATCTCCCTGCACTTCTCAAAACCTTCAGCCAGAAACTCCGTTCGTCCCATCGTCTTCGCCTCCAAATATGACGAGCCACAAATTGATAGATTTTACCTATCGTAGATACATTCCACTGTATTGTCTAGAAGTTTCATTCGAGCTCTCGCGGGAGATGGATTCAGGAAACCGCCTGGTTTGAAAGGATCTTTAGGTACGGCTGCGAGTTTTCGGTTTCATCGGGCTTTAGACTTTGGACTCCGCTCCAGGCCTTAGCCACCATGTTACACTCGAAGCAATGCCCGAGATACTAGCTTCTACACCAATTTACGAGGGCCGGATCTTTGACGTGCGTGTCGACGATGTCCGAAACGGCGACGATGAATACAAGCGCGAAGTCGTTGTCCACCGCGGCAGTGCCGTTATCGTTCCCGTCTTTGAGGACAAAACAATCGCGATGGTGCGCCAATATCGTCATGCAGCGGGCGAAAACCTGCTTGAGATCCCGGCGGGTTCGCTGGATAAGGGCGAGACCTCGTTCGAAGCGTGCGCCAGACGTGAACTCGAAGAAGAAATAGGGGTCGTAGCCGATAGTCTTGAGGAGATCACATCCTTCTATGTCTCGCCGGGATTTCTGACCGAAAAGATGTTCGTTTATCTCGCCACCGGCCTGACAAAAACCGAACAAAACCTCGAGATCGACGAGATCCTTGAGGTTGAAAGGCACAGCTTTCCCGAGGCCTTTGAGATGATCCGCAACGGCGGCATCAAGGACGCCAAAACGATGCTCGGCCTTATACTATCGGCCCCCCGATTTGGCTTTACATTCTAGATCGGGACACAGACCTTACTCCGTGATCTCTGCGTCCTTACCTCTGTGCTCTCTGTGTTGAAATATTTCCCGGAGCCAACGCGAGCCACGAAACGTTTTTGCCGCTTGACCGATTTCCGTGTTTTCGATATCCTATCAGTTCGCATTTTTGCGGATTTTTCTATCAGTGTGTGTGAATATGAGTACTTATTTTCCTAGCGGAAAGGGTTTAGCAGAGAATCGGAAATGGCTCGTCGTTGATGCCAAGGGAAAGACGGTAGGCCGTTTGGCGACCGAGGTCGCGAGAATCTTGACCGGCAAGAACAATCCGGCGTGGACCCCGTTCCTTGATATGGGTGACCACTGCGTGGTGATCAATGCTCGTCATGCAAAATTTACCGGAGCTAAGGACGATCAGAAGATCTACTATCGTCACACGCTTTATCCCGGCGGCCTGCGTGAAACGAGCGTTAAAGAGATGTTTGAGAAAAAGCCTGAAAAGGTAATCGAACT